>JANPKP010000094.1:0-27407 GCA_031426095.1 Gemmataceae bacterium | reverse complement strand
GCCGCGGCAACAGGTAGCCGCCGAGCACGTCGAAGGGGAACTGAACCAGCGCGTAGATCAGGGCGAACCCGGCCAGCCCCAGTAGGTGCCGTTGCGGGGACGCTTCGGCGGCCGGGGCGAGTGCGGCCGGGAGGCCCAGCGACAGGCCGACCGCCGCCAGAACGACGAGTGTCCCCACCGCGGACATCCCCAGCCACAGCCTGGCGCGGCCGTACCCGCGCGTCACGCGGCCGGCCGGCGGCGGGGCGTCGGGGGGCGGGTCCTCGGCCCGCCGCATCGCCTCGGCCGTCTTGCGGATGCCGCGCAGCATGCCGCCGAACACGACCCCGTGTAGCGGCACCACGCCGTACCAGTACAGGAGGCCGAACAGTCCCCGCGGGCGGAACAGGGCCGTCATCGTCAGCCGGGTTCCGGTCCCGCCCTCGCCCGGGTGCATCTCGAAGTTGAGCTTCGCCTCGCCCGGCAGTTTCATCTCCGCCCGCAGCGACAGCGAGCGGTCGCGTTCGACGCCGACGACCCGCCAGAAGTCGAGCGCCTCGCCGAACTCGACCTTCTCGGAGTTCCGCCGCCCGCGCCGCAACCCCGGCCCGCCGGCCAGCGTGTCCATCCACCCGCGGACCCGCCACAGGACGTCGCCGGCGTACCAGCCGTTCCCCCCGCCGATCCGGCACACGGCCGCGAACGCGTGCCGCGGGTCGGCTTGAATCTCCACCGACCGCCGGTCCGTGAACACCGTTCCGCCGGCCCACTCGGGGTCGCCCGGCACCGTCCCCGCGGCCGACCACCGCGTCTCGACGTCGTTCGCCTCGACGCGACGGATCGCCTGCCGGATCGCGTCCCGCACCCCCGCCGCGGCGTGCGGCATGAGCCGCTGGGTGTCGCCGTTCGTCACCACCACGCGGTTGCGGAGCCCTTCGGCGAGGGGCCGGGCGACGCGGTAGGACACCGGCGTGACCAGGCCGATCCACAGCGAACTGAGCCGCGGGGTGAGGAGGGGGATGGGCACGACGAGTCGCATCGGCAGGCGCGACTCCTCGGCCATGATCCGCATGAGTTGCAGGTACGGCAGCGCGTCCGGGCCGCCGACCTCGAGCGTCTTGCCGGCCGTCTCCGGCACCCCGAGGCAGCGGACCAGCCAGTGCAGCACGTCGTCGATGGCGACCGGCTGGGACTCGGTCTGCACCCACGACGGGGTGACCATCACCGGCAGCCGCTCGACGAGGTAGCGGAGGATCTCGAACGACGCCGAGCCGGCCCCGATGATCATGGCGGCCCGGAACGTGGTCACCGGCACGCCGGTCGATCCCAGCCCGGTCTCGACCTCCCGCCGGGAGCGGAGGTGCGGGCTGAGGTCGGCCCCCGTCTCGCCGAGGCCGCCGAGGTAGATGATGCGGCCGACGCCCGCGCGGGCCGCCGCCCGGGCGAAGTTGGACGCCAGCAGGCGGTCACGTTCGGCGTACGTCCCGCCCGTCGATTCCATGGAGTGGACCAGGTAGTACGCCGCGGAGCACCCTTCGAGCTGGCCGGCGAGTTGGCCCACGTCGGACCGGTCGCCGGTGACCACCTGGACGTTCGGGGCCGCCCGCCACGCCCGCCCGTCGAGCTTCCTCGGCTCACGCGCCAGACACCGCACCCGGTGTCCGGCCGCGAGGAGCGCCGGGACCAACCGGCCGCCGACGTAGCCGGTGGCCCCGGTCACGAAGACGGCACCGGGGGGGGGGTCGTGCGGGGTCACGGGATGACCTGCGTTCAAGTTCGAGGACGAGTGAGCCGGAACAACAGGCCCGGATCGGGGAGCACTGGTACCCGCCCGAGCCACCCGACGCGCACATACAACCGGACGTTCGTGCGGGCCAGGACCGCTCGCAGCGGCGTGGCGACACGTCGCCACGACCTCCGCAGCCGGAACAACGCGACCAGCGTGCCGACGCCCCCCGGGACGAGCGTGACGCCGTCGCCGTCGGCGACGAGGCTTAGCGGCCGGCCGTTCAGGAACCCATTGAGACGGCCGGCCAGTGTCAGTTTGGGGTTGGGCCCAGGTCGCGGGTGCGGATCTTCACGGTGCCGCTGAGCACCCATTCGGCGTGCTCCGCCTGCGGGCCGGTGCCGCTCGGAATCTTGACGTGCATGTCCACGAATTCGTACGCGATCTCCGCGTTCCGGCCGGTCAGCCGCTCGTAGAGGGCGATCGCCAGGTCGGGCCAGGTGTTCGTGTGCTGCGGGTTCATTGAAGCCTTTCAAAAGGGCAACGGTCGGCGATCGTCACTGTACCGTCGTCGGTGCTCGGCCCGATCAATCGGTCCGAAAGACGAGTACCCTGCGGCCGCGGGGCATTCCCGTTCCGCGTGGTGGTAGCGTCCAAGGCATTGATAGTCGGCGTGGCTGTCGGATGTCGCGTGCGGAGACGTGAGATTGATCACGAGGTTGCCGTGGTGGGGGCGCGGGTGCCACCCTTACAAACCGTAGCCCGGACCTACAAATAACAGCCGAATAATTTCTCGTAAATGGTTGGTCGAAGGCCCGCAAGGCCCGCCTACATATCTGCTGGCGGCGGACGGATTCCGGGGCTCGTGGGAGTCGTTCCCGCGGACGGAGGGTACCGGAAGTCGCACACGTTCCGAGGTCCTTCCCATGGCAGATGTTGTTGACACCGCAGTCGCGGCCGGCTCGTTCACGACGCTGGTCGCGGCGGTCAAGGCCGCCGGGCTGGTGGACACCCTGAAGGGCCCCGGCCCGTTCACCGTGTTCGCCCCCAGCGACGACGCGTTCAAGAAGTTGCCCGCCGGCACCCTGGAGGCCGTGCTCGCCGACAAGGCCAAGCTGACCGCGATCCTGACGTACCACGTGGTCGCCGGCAAGGTCCTGGCGGCGGACGTCGTCGGGCTGAACGGGAAGACCGCCACGACGGTCCAGGGCGGCGGGCTGGCGATCGACACCACGAACGGGGTGAAGGTCGGGGCAGCCACGGTCACCAAGGCCGACATCGCCTGCAGCAACGGCGTGATCCACGTCATCGACACCGTTCTCATCCCGGCCTGACCAGACCCGTCGCCCGTCCGGGCCGCCCCAAGTCGGGGCGGCCGGGCCGGCCCCCGACAACCGACACCCTCCCCATGCGTAACGGGACGATCGAGTTGATTGCTTCCTCACAGGTGAAAACCCATGACACTTCTTGCCTCTCTCCCGAACCTCACGCCGTTCCAGTTCAACATCGTGGACAACATGTTCTCGCTGACGGTCGCCGCGATGGGCGCGGCGGCCCTGTTCTTCTTCAGCGCCCGCTCGCTGGTCGCCCCGAAGTTCCGGCCGGCCCTCCTGGTGTCCGGGATGGTGGTGGCGATCGCGTGCTACCACTACTTCATGATCCGGTCGAGCTGGCAGACCGCGTACGCGTACGGCGACGGGTCATTCACGGCGACCGGCAAGGGGTTCAACGACTTCTACCGGTACGCCGACTGGATCCTGACCGTGCCCCTGCTGATGGTCGAACTGGTCGCCGTCATGGCGTTGGCCAAGGGCGTCGCCCGCCCGCTGTTGACCAAGCTCGTGATCGCCGCCGCGCTGATGATCGGCCTCGGCTACCCCGGCGAGGTGTCGTCGGACTGGGGCACGTTGATGCTGTGGGGCATCCTGAGCACCATTCCGTTCCTGTACATCCTGTACGTGCTCTGGGTCGAGCTCGGTAAGTCGCTGGCCACCCAGCCGCCGGAAGTCCGCTCGTTGATCTCGATCTGCCGGGTCCTGATCGTCGTCACGTGGATGTTCTACCCGATCGCCTACGGCATTCGCGGCGACTCGCTGCCGGGCGCCATCCCAGGGATCGTGCCGGAGAGGTCCGGGCTCGGGGTAGTCGGCACGCAGGTCGGGTACGCCATCGCCGACATTACCGCCAAGGCCGGGTTCGGCCTGCTCATCTTCTTCATCGCCCGTGCCAAGACCGAGGCGATGTCGCCGGAGGAGCGTGCCGAACAGGCGAAGGCCGCCCTCGGCATCGCGTGAGACCGCCGGGCGGCCGAGGAGAGGTGCCGTGGGAACCCAGGCCGTGATACTCGCCGCTCTGGTAGCGGTGGTCGGGATGCCGCACGGCGGCCTCGACCACCGCGTCGGACGGGCAACGCTGCGAGCGGCCGCGGGCCGGTACTGGGCCTTCCCCTTTGCCGTGGGGTATGTGGCGGTGATGGCGGCGGTACTGGCCGGCTGGGTCTGGCTCCCGTTGCCCACAGTCGCCGGGTTCGTTTTCCTGTCCGCGGTCCACTTCGGGGTTGCGGACGACGAACCTCGCACGCCCGGCGGGTCGGCACTCGCCATCATCCACGGGGGGATGGTCGTCTGGGTGCCCGTGTTGTTTCAGCCCGCCGAGTTCACCCGGCTGCTGACCTGGGTCGTTCCCGGTGACCGGTGGCCGGAAGACATATTGTTCGACCCGTCGTTGCGGGCGGGACTCTGGGTGGCCCTGGGCACCGTGATCGCCCGGGCGGTCGTTTCGCCCCCCGCAACGGCAGTCCGCGTCGCGGGCTTCGCGGTCCTATTCGCCGTCGCCCCGCCGCTGATCGGCTTCGCGGTCTATTTCTGCGGCTGGCACTCGGTGGTGGAACTGCTCCGACTCGCCCGGCAGGCGAACTCCGACGACCCGGCGGCGGGTCTCGGTCGGGTTCTGGTGGCTGCCTGGCCGCTGTCCGCGGTGGCCGTCCTACTCGCGGTGATCGGATGGGGTGTCGCGTCCGCCGCTGGACCGCTCGCGCCGGGGATCGTTCAGACCGTGTTCGTGGGTTTGAGCGTGGTAGCGGTGCCGCACATGCTGCTCCACCTGATTGCCGCGCGGCGGGACGTCAACCCGTTCGCCGCCGAGGACCCGCTGTGAATCGTTACGACTACGTGCTGGTCGGCGGGGGGCTGGCGAACGGCCTGCTCGCCCTCGCACTCCGGCAGCGGCAGCCGAGGGCGCGGGTCGCAGTCATTGAGGCGGCGGACCGGCTCGGGGGGAACCACACCTGGTCGTTCCACGCGGCGGACGTGCCGGCGGGAGCGGCGGCGCTGATCGATCCGCTGACCGTCTCGACCTGGCCGGCTTACGAGACGCGGTTTCGAGACTGCTCCCGGACCGTGTCGTCGCGGTACGCCGCCGTCACCTCGGACCGGTTCGACGCCGTGGTGCGGGACGCCGCCTTGTCGTGTGGTTGGGACCTGCGGTTGGGTGAGCGTGCGATCGACGTCGGTGCCGAGTTCGTGACGCTCGCATCCGGGGAACGGCTCCGCGGGCTGTGTGTGATCGACGCACGCGGGCCGGGCGAGGCGGGCGACGGCTGCGGGTTCCAAAAGTTCCTCGGACTCGAGGTCGAAACGGACGAACCGTGGCCCGATCCCGTTCCGGTGGTGATGGACGGGACCGTGGAGCAGACGGACGGGTTCCACTTCGTCTACACGCTCCCCCTCACCCCGAACCGCGTGCTGGTCGAGGACACGTACTTCTCCGACACGCCGGAACTGGACCGGGAGATGGTTCGCACGCAGGTGGAACGTTACCTGGGTGAGCGGGTCGGCGGTTGGCAGGTTATCCGGGAAGAGTCCGGCGTACTGCCGATGCCGTGGCAACCGGGACCGCGACGGAACGGACCCGGCCCGCTGGTCGGCGGGTACGCCGGCGGGTGGTTCCACCCGGCAACGGGCTACTCGTTCCCGCTCGCCCTCCGGTTCGCCCTGTCGGTCGCATCCGTTCCACCCGAAGACGCGGCACGGGCCGCCGACGCCCTGGCCCGGCGTTTCCGGTCGCGGTGGCGGTTCGCCCGGTTCCTGAATCTCCTCCTGTTCCGGCTCGTCCCGCCCGGCAGCCGCTGGCAGGTGTTCGCCCGGCTGTACCGCACGCTGCCGCCGGCCGTGCTCGCCCGGTTCTACGCCCTGGAGTTCACCGCCGCCGACGCCGCCCGCATTCTCGTCGGCCGCCCGCCGCGGATCGATCTGCTCCGCCCTCTCCGCCGCCCCGGGAGCAAGTCATGGTTGTCGCTCAGTCCCCGGTGACACCCGTCCGGGTGCCACCCCCGACCGCCGCACCGGACCCGCTGGCCGCGCTCGTGCGGTCGATCGGCCCGGCCCCGGACGGCGTGCCGCAACCGCTCTGGGAGTCCGCCCTCGCCGGCCCCGTCCGCGACTTTCTGTCCCGGCCCGGCAAGCGGTTCCGGGCCCGGCTCGTGGAACTGTCCTGGGACCTCGCCGGCCGGGCCGACCGGCCGCCGGCCGCCCTCCCGCTCGTCGTGGAACTGCTGCACGCCGGGTCGCTGATCGTGGACGACATCCAGGACGGGTCCCGGCAGCGGCGCGGCCGGGCCGCGCTCCACCACGTGATCGGGGTGCCGCTCGCCCTGAACGCCGGCAACTGGCTCTACTTCTGGCCCCTGTCCCTGATCCCCACCCTGGGCCTGCCCGCGGCGACGGAACTGGAACTCCACCGCCGCACGGCCGACACTTTGCGCCTGTGCCACGAGGGTCAGGCTTTGGACCTCGCCGCGCGGGTCGGCGAGCTCCACCCGTCCGAGATTCGCGCCGTCGCTCTCACGATTAGCGGCCGGAAGACGGGTAGCCTGATGGCCCTCGCGGCGACACTCGGGGCGGTTGCGGGCGGGGCCGACGCCGACACGGTGAATGCCCTCGCGGCGTTCGGCCGGCGGCTCGGGGTCGGCCTGCAAATGCAAAACGACCTGTCCGGGCTGACCGGAGCCGCCGGCCCGCTGAAGCACCCCGAAGACCTGCTCCACGGGCGGGTGACGTGGCCGTGGGCGTGGGCCGCCGAGAGGTCGCCGGCCGCCCAGTTCGACGCGCTCCAGTTGCGCGGCACGAGACTCGTCGAAGGGACCGGGGACGCCGCGGCCCTGGCCCGCGACCTGCTCGCGGCGCTCGGGGACGACCCCGGCCGCCCGGTCCGCGAATGGCTCGCCGCCGCGGTCGCCGACCTGGCGGCCGCCGTCCCCGCCGGCCCCGCCCTCGACGCGGTCCGTGCCGAGGTGGCGCGACTGGAACGGAGGTACACGTGACCCCGTCAACACACGCGATGCCGCCCGAGCCGCTGGTGGGCGACCGCACCCGCCGCGCGGTCACGCGCGTGTTCAGGCTGTTCGAAGACGTCATCTTCGTCGGGCTGGGCCTGCTGCTCGCCGGCTGCGCGATGTACCTGCTCATCGCCGCGGGCGGCCGGTTCCTGCACCACCTGGCCGAGCTGTCGCTGACCGTCACGGCCGTGGTCGAGTTGATCGAGAAGTTGCTGCTCATCCTGCTCGTCGTCGAAATCCTGTACACGGTGCAGGTGTCGTTCCGCGAGCACACCCTTGCCCCGGAGCCGTTCCTGCTCATCGGGCTGATCGCGGCCGTCCGCCGGGTGCTGGTCATCACGGCGGAATTGGCCGAGCAGCGGACGATATCCGAGGACGTGTTCCGCCACCTGATGATCGAACTGGGCGTGCTCACGGTACTGATCGTGGCCCTCGTCTCGTCGGTCATGATGCTCCGCCGGAAGACGGGCCCCGCGGAGGTCACCCCGCCATGACTCGTCGATGCGCCGCGGTGATCGGGAGCGGGTTCGGGGGGCTGGCGGCCGCGTGTCGTCTCCAGGCCCTCGGGGTGCGTACGACCCTGCTCGAAGCCCGCGACAAGCCGGGCGGCCGGGCTTACGTGTACGCCGACAAGGGGTTCACCTTCGACGCCGGGCCGACCGTGATCACCGCCCCGGAGTGCCTGGAGGAGGTGTTCACGGCCGCGGGCAAGCGCCTCGCCGACTACGTCGAGTTGCTGCCGGTCTCGCCGATGTACCGGCTGGTGTGGCCCGACGGCGTGCGGTTCGATTACGTCCAGAGCGAGGCCGCGCTGGTCGAGCAAATCCGCCGCATCAGCCCGGACGACGTGGACGGCTACAGGCGGTTCGCGGCGTACTCGCGGAAGGTCTTCCAGAAGGGGTACGTCGAACTCGGGGCGAAGCCGTTCCTGCGGTTCCGGGACATGGTGAGGGCCGCCCCGCACCTGGCCCGCCTCCGCGCCGACCGCAGCGTGTACGGTGCCGTCGCCCGGTTCATCAAGGACGAGCACCTGCGGCAGGCGTTCAGCTTCCACCCGCTGCTGGTCGGCGGCAACCCGTACGAGACGAGCGCCGTCTACACGCTGATCCACCACATCGAGCGCGAGTGGGGCGTGTTCTTCCCGCGGGGCGGCACGGGTGCCCTCGTGAACGCATTCGTCAAACTCTTCCGCGACCTCGGCGGCGAACTGCGGCTGAGCGCCCCCGTCCGCGAGATCCGGGTGGACCGGCGTCCGGATGGCCGAACCGTCCACCACGTGACCACGGACGGTACCGCCGGGGAGCCGTTCGACCTCGTGGTGTCGAACGCCGACCTGCACCACACCTACGCGACCCTGTACCGCCGCGAACCCGACGCCGCCCCAATGGTCCGCAAGCTCGACCGCATGGAGTGGTCGATGTCACTGGTGGTGATCTACTTCGGCACGAGCATCCGCTACCCCGACCTCGCCCACCACACGATCCTCTTCGGCCCGCGGTACAAGGGGCTGCTCGACGACATCTTCCACGGCAACCGGCTGCCGGACGACTTCAGCCTGTACCTGCACGCCCCGACGGTCACCGACCCGTCGCTCGCGCCGCCGGGCGGGGAGGCGTTCTACGTGCTCGCCCCGGTCCCGCACCTCGGCCGGGCCGAGATCGACTGGGCAGTCGAAGGCCCGCGGTACGCCGACCGGATCATGGAAGCGCTCGAAGCGCACCTGCCGAACCTCCGGCGGCACGTCGTGACGCGGCGGGTGTTCACCCCGTCCGACTTCGAGACGACGTTGAACGCCCGGCACGGGTCGGCGTTCTCGGTCGCCCCGCGGCTGACGCAGAGCGCGTACTTCCGCCCGCACAACCGCGACCCGCGGATCCCCGGCCTGTACGTCGTCGGCGCGGGCACGCACCCCGGGGCCGGGGTGCCGGGCGTGGTGAACTCGGCCAAGGCGACCGTCTCCGTCATCCGCGAGGACCACGGGCTATGAGCGACCGCGAGGTCATCCGCCGGCAGTCGAAGAGCTTCGCGCTCGCCGCCCGACTCCTACCACCCCGGGCGCGCGGCCGGGCCGAGGCCCTTTACGCCTGGTGCCGAGCGGCCGACGACCGCATCGACGACGCGGCGGACCCCGCCGCGGCCGGGAACGCGCTCTCCGATTTGCGGGCCGAAGTCGCGGCCGTGTACGCCGGCCGGCCGGCGACGACCGCGGCCGGGGACGCCCTCCGGCGGGCGGTCGCGGCGTGCGGGATTCCCCCCGAGTACCCGCTCGAACTGCTCGCCGGGTTCGAGATGGATGTCCGCGGCACCCGGTACGCGACCGCGGACGAATTGCTGCTGTACTGCAACCGGGTCGCCGGGGTGGTCGGCTGGATGATGTGCCACGCCCTCGGGGTGACCGACGACGCGGCGGTGCCGCACGCCGGGCACCTCGGGATCGCGATGCAACTGACGAACATCGCCCGCGACGTGGCCGAGGACTGGAACCGGGGTCGACTGTATCTCCCCGCCGAGTGGCTCCCGCGAGTGCCCCCACCCGGCGAACCGCTTTCCGACGCGGCGTGCGCCCCGGCGGTCCGCCACTGTCTGGAACTGGCCGACCGGTACTACCGCTCGGGTGACGCGGGGCTCCGATTCCTCTCGCCGCGGTGCCGGCTGGCGATCCGCACGGCCGCGCGGATCTACCGGGCGATCGGCGGGGAAGTCGCGGCCCGCGGGTGCGCCCCGTCGGCGGGGCGGGCGGTGGTGGGCACCCGGCGGAAGGTGGCCGTACTCGCCCGGTCGGTTCTGCACTCGCTTCCCGATCCGTTTACCCGACCCGGCCGACCCCGCGTGCCGAATGCGCGGGGAGAATTTCGCCCCCTCGGTGCATTACCGACCCCGACCGACCCGACCCCGGAGGTTCTCGATGAAGTCCGCAAACCAGTCCTGGCGTGAGGCCGCGTCCAACGTCACTTACGCCTCGTCCCTGACGGCGATGATGGCGGTGGCCCTCTTCGCGACCGTCGGGATCAACCCGAAGGCCGAGGGCTACGGGAACATGCCGTGGTACTACGCCGGGGTATGCCTGCTGACGTCCGTCCTGCTGTCGTTTTTGAGCCGCCGTTTCGACCAACCGCTCGAACTCGACGACTCGTTGCAAGACCCCAGGGGGGTATAAGGATGTCCCGGGTCCATTGCTTTCACCCGCCCGCTGATCTCGGAACACCCTCCGTTTATGGGTGGCTGCCGGGCGGACCGGCGTGGACAATCGGCAGGCGGGGCGACCGAAGGTAACGACACGGCAGAAAGACTCGAAAACAAGGCGAATCGCACGAATCCGAAGGCGAGCGGGGGTGGATCGGAATCGAACCGACCGGGGGCGTTGTTCACGCCCCCCACAGGTTTTGAAGACCAGGGCCGGCACCAGCCGAGCGAACACTTCTGGGGAAGAATAATGGCCGCAAACCACTTATTTAATTGGCTTTGCGGCGTTTACGCCGTTGGTGCTTGAGTGCGGACGCGGAATGCGTTACCCTTTTGGTTGTCCTTTTCAGGTCGAAGGGGGTAACCCGTATGCAACGCCCGAAGCTCCGCAAGAAGAAGTCCAAGACCCACCAATACTGGTACACCGCCGCCAACGGCGGGGCGTACTTCGGCAAGGTCGGCGTGGTGTCCTACGAGGACGCCAGGGTTCAGTTCGCCGAACACATCAGGAAAGGGCAAGTCGCCGTCCCGGCGGAAGTGCTGACGGTGGCCAAACTCTTCCACCACTTCCTGCAATGGGTCGAGGAGGACCGGAGCCGGGCGACCTACTCGACCCGGAAGAGGGAGTGCAACAGCTTCGCCCGGTTCGTCTACGGCGACAGGCGGTTGGCCGACATCCCGGCCCTCGAAGTGACCGGCGAGACGCTGAGGGCTTGGCGGGAGAACCTGAAGGGGAAGCCCGTGGCCGGTGAACCCTCTCTGAACGACCGCGAGAAGCGGGGTCTGGACCGGCAGTCGCTCATTCACGCGGAAACGTCCGTCCGCCACGCCTTCAACTGGGCGTGCAACAACCCCAGCCCGGCCAGCCTCCTGCCCGTCACCTTCCGCCCGTTTCGGGGGGTTAAGAAGACCAAGCCAGCCCGGAAGAAGCTCACCGAAGAGAACTTGTTGCACGACCCCGAGGTGGACGCCTTGCTGGAGGCCGCGAAGTACGACGTGGATCAGTTCCGCCGCTGGGGCATCGAGAAGCACATCGCGAAACACGGCAGAACCGGGATGCGGCCCGCCAAGGACTGCTTCCCCGACCTCCTGCGGGTCTACCACGCGACCGGGGCCAGGACGAGCGAACTCACGGCGGCGAGGGTGGGAGACTTCTCCCTGCGGACCCGGCAGATCCTCCTGGGGGAACACAAGCGGTCCCAGACGATGTCGGACCCGAGCGTCCGCTCGATCACGCTCGGCGAGGAGGCTCTAGCGACCGTAAAGCGGCTTTGCCAGGGGCGAGGCACGGACGAGTTCATCTTCATGACGGCCTGGGGCAAGCCGTGGACGAAGAAGACCGCCAACCGGCGGCTCACCTCGGTGCGGCGGATCGCGGTGGCACTCGGGACGAAGGTCGGCGAAGACGTGTCGATCTACGACTTCCGCCACCTGTGGATCAGCGATCAGGTGATGGCCAAGACGCCGCTCCTGACCGTCGCGCGGATGGCCGGGACGAGCGTGGCCATGATCGAGCGGGTCTACGGCCACCTGCGGAGCGATGAGCAACAGCAGGCCCAGGAGCGGATGGAGGAAGCCCGCCGGGTCCGCCGCGAGAGGGCCGCTACTCAAGATCCAGATGCTTCGACGTGAAGCCGGCTTGTGGCCGCTTCGGCGTCCCCTTTCGTGGGGCGGGGACCGGGGGGCGGACCAACAGGTGGTAGCCCTCACGTTTGATGCGGTCGATGTCGGCGACCCGGTAACGGTATCGGGGCTTCCCCGAGCCGGGGGGTGAGGCGTTGCGGCGACCCAGCACGCCGGCCCGGACTAACTTCTTGAGCGTATCCGGGTGTACGCCGAGGCGGTCGGCAGCCTCCAGAGAATTCACCTCGTCGGCACTACCGCTGGTCGGGGACCGCTGGCCCGGCCCGGAGATCAACGCCTCCAACCGCTCTTCGATCCGTTCGAGGGGGTCGCCGCCGTCGAGCATCTCCTCGACGCGCCCGGCCTTCTTACCCCCTTCAACGAGTAAACGGTCAACGACTTCGTCGCCCCACAACATCCTTGCGGCTCGGAGGACGGCTGCCCCGTCGCCGGCCATCACGGAGTAGATGCTCTCCAGCGGCTCCGGTACTCCCCCCTGCCAGTCGATTACGACGTTCATGACCACTCCTAATGATTGATGCCCCGGACACACGGTAGGCAAATTTAACTTGGCGGTAAAGCAGACGATCTGATTGGCTCTCCGCTCAACTGGCAGCCGCCCCAAGTCCTACGGCCCAGGAGCCGTCGCCCGCGTCTCGACCTTGATCGGGACGGGCGTCATGCCCGCAGGACCGGCTGACGGGCCAGCACTTTGTAGACGGTTCTCCTCGTCAACGAGGTCAGCCGAGCGATGGCCGCGACCGTCTGCCCCTCGGCGTGCAGCTTCACGATCAGGTCTTCCCTCTCCTCCGTCACCTTCACGCGGCACCCCGGCTTGCGGCCACCCCACGGGCATTTCCGCGTGACGGGGTCGCGGCGGGCGTCTATCCCGGCCCGTTGCCGACCCTGCCGAATGCGCGTCTCCAGCTTGCCGAAAACCGCGAGAATCTCGCACATGGCCTCGCCGAACGGCGTGGACACATCGACGGCCTCGCGGAGACTGTGGAAGACGACCCGCCGGGCCTTCAACTCCTTGACGACGTTCAGGAAGTGGGGGAGGTCGCGGGCGATGCGGTCGATGGCGATGGTGACGAGGCGGTCGCCGGGCTGGAGGTCGGCCATCAGCCGCTTCCACGCCGGGCGGTCGAGCGTCAGTCCGCTGAACCCCTCGTCCTCGTACCACTCGACGGCGGCGTCCTGGCCCCTGGCCCACTTCTCCAGTTCGTGCCGCTGCGACTTGACGGTCTGGTCGTCGGTGGAGCAGCGGAGGTAGATGCGGATGGTCATGGCCCGGCCCCGTGCGGCTACTTTGGAGTACACCCCACGGGGTACACGCGGTTCGGGGCGACGGCTCGGGAAACTGCCCAGAAAATGGGGCTTTGACCGGCGAAAGGCAGGGCTACTTCAAAGTACACACCCGGAGACGGTTTCCTGGCCCGTGGGCGAGCGGCCTATCGGCTATTCAGGTTGCTACCAGGGCGGCGGTCACGCACGCCGCGAACTGTGCTGCCACGGGTTGGCCTGGGGTGAAGTCGTTCACGTCCCCGTGGAACAAGTGGTACTGACGGACGGAACCGAGCGGCAGGAGCGGGCGGACGGACGCCTCGATGTTCCTCCACTGCGCCCGCTTGGAGGATTGGCGGACGCCGTCGAGGACGCTGCCAATCGCCTGATGTAGCGGGTGAGCGGGCATAGGCACCTTGCGATTTGAGGCGTTACGCGGCGTTCACTTCTCCTCGATCCGCAGGCCGAGTTGGTTCGCGGCCTCCCGCATGGCCTTCACCGCCGGGTGGTCGGCGGGGAGCGGCTGGCCGTCGTGGGCCGTGAGCCGGAAGTCGATCCCGAGTTGCAGCGACTTCAGCCCCAGCTTCGAGGCCGGGTTCACGAAGCAGCGGAACAACTCGACCCACGACTCCATCGGCACGTTGCCCGCGATGGTGATGCCCTGGATCGCCTGCGACGACTTGGTCGTCGTGGTCGAGGTAACGGCGGTCGTCCCGCCGCCGGCCCCGGATGCCACGCCACCGAGCGTGACAGCCGTGGTGCCGCCACCCGCCCCCTGCCCGCCGGCACCCACCACGACCGCCGGTTCGGTCGGCTGTTCCGCGAACGGCGGGATCACCCAGACGCCTTCCTCGCTGCGGTCCAGGGCGACGTACTCGCCGCACTTCCGCGTCTGGAGCTTCTCGGGCGACACCCCGCGACCGATCCCGACGAGCCGGTCCTTGCACGCCTGGGACAGCCCCTGCACGACCGCGTCGGACGACGCCACCAGCGGCTTGTCGGTGTAGCGGACGAACGCCTCGACCGCGTCCCGCACCCGGATGCCGCCCTCGGTGGGGACCATGCCCGTCTTCTGAAGGGTGACGGTGCCGACCTTCCGCAGCACCCACTCCTCCTCGTCGGTCACCTGCCGCCACGCGGCCAGCAGGTGGTCGGTCAGGTTGGTGCCGATCTCGGTCATGTTCGACACGACCACGTCCTGGCCTTCGACGCGGGCGAGGTGCGGGTACGCCCCGCCCATCACCTCGCCCACCGTCTCCTTCTGCTTGGCCAGCTTCTGCTTCAGGTCTTCGAGTTGGTCGGGGTCGAGTTGGCTGGCGTAGTCCCGCTTAACGGCCTCCAGGGCGGCGACCTCGCGGAGTTCCTTGCGGAGCCGGTTCAGCCCCCGCTGGTTCGGCAGCACGAACAGCAGCGTGTTCCGGTATAGCCGGTCTTTGCTCCCGCACTTCTCGCTGAGGTCTTTGATCTTGTCCTTCACCCCGCCGAACAGGTGTCCCTCCTCCGACCACACCCAGTCCGGCGGCAGGACAAGCAGCGTCAGCACCTTCTGCTCGGGCAGATCGGCCTGCGGGTTGACCAGCACCCGCCACGTCGCCGGGTCGCTCTTCAGCGACTTCACCTGGGCCTGCAACGACTCGATGATCTCCGCGTGGAAGTCCTGGCCCGAGAATTGGCCCCGGTATTGGACGAGCAGCTTCGTCAGCGTCGGCTTGGTGCCGAACCAGTACCGCTTCCCCTGGCTCCCGGCGGCGGCGTTGTGCAGGTAGAACGCCTTCTCCTCCAGGGCCAGCAACGCCCCGTCCGTGTACCCCCAGTTCAGGTCCGGCCTGCCCATCCCGAGCCGAACCTCCTTGCTGCTGAACCCGGCCCGCTCGCCCTGCCCGCCGAACGACCCGAGCAGGACCGCCGACGCCACCCCCTGCGACACCCGCTCGTCGGCGTACTCCTGCCCGCGTTCGCCGTCCAACGCCACGGCGTTCGCCTTGTCCCCGATCACGTCGGCTGCGACGACGCTGTCGTAGGTGGCCCCCCAGAGCCGCGTCAGGGCCGCACGCAGGGCGTCTATCGTCCACCGGACGTGGCACGGCTGAATCAGCGGCTGCGTCTGCTTGGTCGTCTCCCGCTGCTGCCACAGGTCGCCGACGATGCTGGCCAGCAGCCGCAGGACGCCACGGGTCCGCTGGAAGTCGTTGTGGCTGCCCCACCGCAGGTAGAACGTGTCGATGAGGGCGGGGTGGAACGGGTACGCGGCGACGAGGCGGTCGCGGAACGCGGCCTTGGACGCCTCCTGCGGCACCTCGTTCTTGTGCGCCCCGTACAGCTTCATGAAGGCGTCGGCGACCTGGGCGTGGACGGCGGGGTCGCCGAGCCGCTCGAACAGCCGCCGGCGGACGACCTCGTTGATCTCGTCGTCGGCCACCGGCTTCAGGTCCGACGACATCCGCCCGAACCGCTTCTCCAGCCGGCTGAGTATCTCCTGCCCCTTGTCGCTGCTGGCCACTTCCAGGTGGCTCGCCGGCAGGGTGGCGACGATGACCGCCCCCGGCACCTGGGACGCGGCCTCGGTCAACTGCTGGACGAAGCTGATCGTCTGGTCGGCCAGCGTCCCCTGCCCGACCGCCACGGCCATCGCCCCGACGAAGTAGTCCGCCGTCTCGTCCAGCAGGATCAGGCA
This sequence comes from Gemmataceae bacterium, assembly GCA_031426095.1. Taxonomy (GTDB): domain Bacteria; phylum Planctomycetota; class Planctomycetia; order Gemmatales; family Gemmataceae; genus JANPKP01. Next base: position 11,603 of record JANPKP010000094.1, on the reverse strand, counting down.
GGGGGCAGCCCTTTTCAGGACTTCGGTGAACAGCCCCTGCGGGACGGCCCGGTTCTGGTCGTTCGCCTCGATCAGCTTGTACAGTTCGACGCCGCCGAGTTGCAGGGCCAGTTCGCCCCACAGCGTCCGCGTCTGCACGCCCTCGGGGGTCTTGCGGCCCTGCGTGGCGTCGCACGTCTGGTTGGTGAAGACGGCGACGTTGCACGGCCTCTTCGGGATCAGGTCGCCGAGAACCTCGCGGACCTCGGCGCACGCCGCCGCCTTCCGCAGCACGTCCGGGTTCCGGGCGAGGTGCCACAGGGCCACCTGGGAGTGCGTCTTGCCGCCGCCGAACGCCGTCTGGAGGCTGACGATCCGGTCGCCGGCCTCGGTCGTCCCGCACAGGGCCGTGCCGACCTTCTTCAGCACCTTGCTCAAGCCGCCGGTGACGAAGGTCTTGGCGAAGAACTGCTCCGGGTCGAGGTAGGTGGTCGGGGCGTTGTTCTGGCGGACGGCCCAGATGTTGGCGGCGAACACGGCCTCGTCCAGCCGCCCCTCGCGGATGTCGCTGTGCGGGAGGGCGACGGAGTACCACTGCGGGAGGGCGGCTGGCATGGTCAATCTCTCTTATGCCTCGCGTGCTTAGACCGTGTCGTTGCCGTTCCACGGCGGCGTGCCGTCACTCGTCGGTGCCGTCGAACAGTCCGACCGCACCGCCGACGAGGGCGGCGTCCCGCCGCTTGATTTCCGTCCGCAGGGTGTTCCGCTCGCCGAGCAGGGCGTTCACCAGCTTCCAGTCCTCGGCGTCACGCGGCATGACCTCGAACAGGGCTTGGGCCAGCCGCCAAAAACCGGTGTTGTCGCCGAGTTCGTGGCCGTGGAGGTACTGCACCAGTCCGGCCCGGTCCTCCTTCTTCCAGTACAGCATGGCCCGGTGAAGTTGGTCGATCAGCGGGTCAGACTTGTCATCGCCCAGGTGCGGGCGGTCGGCCCGGTCGGCGAGGACTGCCAGCCGACACCTCTGGCCTTCGAGAGCGAACAGGCCACGGTCCTGGGCGAGTTCCAGGGCTTCCTCTTGATCGCCGCCGACTTGGATCACCAGCCGGGCGTCGTCCCATGATTCTTCACCGACCCCGTACAGGTTCGCCCAGGCGTAGTAGAGACGTGAGAAGCGGTCGCCGGTGAACTCGCCCGCGATGGCTTTCATGGCTGCCTGCCGGACCAGTTCGAGAAGTTCGGGGACGGTGACGGCCTGCCCCTGCTTCTCGACCGAGTCGTACTTCCCGAACGCCCCGACCGCCGGGCCGTAGCAGGCGACGATCAGGTCCGCACCACGGAAGCCGTAGCCCCAGAACCGTTTCACTGACGCGGCCACGACCGCTTCCACCTCCCGCTTCACGTCTTTGAACAACGCACCGCCCCCCTTGACCCGCTCGCGGCACGTCACCGTGATCGAAGTGGCAAGGGACGACCGCCAAGACTTCAAGGCGGTGATGAGTTCGGTGTCGATGGGGTAGGTTGCAGTGACCGTCAACCCGGCCTCGAAGATCGCGTTGATGAGTGCGGTCCACGCCTCCGTCGTCTGGTGAGCGAACATGATGGAGATGACGCCGCCGGGCTTCGCCACCCGCCGGGCCTCCGCGAAGCATTCGGCCAGCTTGCGGGTGAAGTGCCGCTTGGTCGCATCGCCGTCGCCGTTGTGCCGGTGCTTTAGGGCGGTCGCTTCTTCCGCCTTCGGCGACAACGGGGTGGCGAAGGCGTCTGGGAACACATCCCCCACCGCCCGCTTGAGCCAGACGTAAAAGTAGTCCGACAGGTCGGCGTAGGAGATGGCGTCGAAGTACGGCGGGTCGGTGACCACGTTGTCCACCGTGCGATCCGCAAGGGGCAACTTCGCCCCGTCGCCGAGGAACACACGGCACTGCGGCGGTTCGACGCCCGCCGGAACTGCCTCGCGTTCGATGACCCGGCGGATCGGGTCCGTCGAGGCCACGGCCTCATGTTCGATAACCCGCTGAATCCAGTCGATCTGGCCCAACGCCCCGCCGGTTGACTCGGAGAACACGTTGGCTTCCGGGTAGTCCTGTGAGAAACTTATCACAGGCATTCCGAAAGGATGTTCAAGTTTTTCGCCTCCAGTGTGCCATACGCCCATCGTGGAACTACGTTGGGCGATTCGGTCGATCCAGATGCCCAAGTAGCAGGCAAGTGCCTCGGAATACCCTTGATCCGAGTGGTGTTTACGAATCACAGGGTAGACTTCGTGGAAACACTCGACCATCGTCTGAATCGACAGGAACTGACGGTGGTTCAGTATCGAACCCCAGGTTGTGAACCCATACAGGTGTACCCGAATGCCAGTCGAGTTTGGAATGTCCTCGTCGCCTTGAGTGATCTCGGGCAGGATCGGCTCGCTCGGCTTCTGGTACGCAGCAGCCAACTTCTCTGCCTCACGAAACCCCCGATAGTCGGATTCTTCTGGCAGCCTGTAGGCTTTGCCGTTCGCAGTGTCAGTAATCACGGCCAGAAGACGCTCACGGAACTTCCCGGCCTTGCCCGCCTGCCGGATGTCGTCCACCGGCGTGATTTGGCCGCATACGGGACAACGCGCCGATCCCCGGTTGTGAATGGTTCCGTCTGTGGATGTTATCTGCTTGCCCGTAACGATGCCGAACGTCACCTCCTTGCCGATCACCTTGATGGTGAGCGCCACTTTCTTGTCGGGCTTCTTGCACAACCACAGGTTCGTCCGCAATGGGATGTCAATCTTGCAGGAGGGGTTGGAGCAGGGCGCATTTCGACACCAGAGGTATCCAACGACGGGCTTCTTGTCGGCTCCCACCGGGTATAGGTGTCCGAGTTTCACCTTCGCCTTTTGCAGAATCTCCTTGGCCCAGTATTCGACATCCACGGCGAGTACGTTATCGACCTCGACCTGGGCGTCAGGTTCAAACAGCCCGCTGTTCGGCTTGGAGACGTAAATGGCCGGTCGCACCCCCGGCTTACCGTACTTCTGCGGGTACTCGCAAGTCGCCCGCAGGACGAGGTAAGCAACTGGGCTGTAGTCGTTGGCGACCGACTGGCCACCGAGTCGCCCGGCCTCAAGAGGGATAGCACCCCCGCCCGAAAACGGGTCCAGAACGACGGGCCGCGTACCCCCGTTGGCGATGCGGGTCAACTCGCGGGCGATCCACAGAATCTGCAACCCGACCTTATTCGCGGCGTGAACCGGCTGGCCCTTTTTCATCCCGACGTGTAACGTCGGCGCACTCGTCTCCCACTTCACCAGGGAGCGGTCGTCCAGCATGTTGTCGGGGTCCGGTTCCTCCTTACGCTTGCCGGCCTCAAACGCAAGCCATTCCGGCGACCACTTGGCGACGAACATCAGGAGGCGGTTGCGGAGGGTGTCCGGTTGGCTGTCGTAAGGCCGGTACGGGTCAGGGTCGAGGTGGACTGTTTTGCCCCGCTTGTACGACCGCAGCACATCGGGGACGTGGGTCTTCAGGTGCCGCTCGACGGCCTCGCGGAACGCCGCCGGGCAGTCCGGGTGGTCCGGGTCCGGCACCAGTGACGCGAACACCACGGCCCGAGACGCGGCCAGGGGCCGGCGGGCGAACCACAGGTGCAGCGTCGAGATGTGGCCGTGCCGCAGCGACTTGTCCCGCACGCTTTCGGCGGAAATCTCGCGGATCGGCAGGGCGACCTCAATGAGGCGGGGGACAGGCATGGTCGGCTCCGTGTTGCTTCCAGTCCGCCTCGTCCACGAAATACTGCACCTGCCGGTAGAGCATCGCCGGGTGGAGGTTGGCCATCGGGTCTTGGATGACGCGAAGGGTCGGCTTCTCGCCCTTGCAGAACGTCACGATGTACAGGAACGCGCGGTCGCCGAGTTGGGTCAGCTTGTCCACCTCGGGGGCCGTCAGCACCACCCCGCCAGTCTGCGCCCGCCCCTTCACCTCGATGAACCGCTTGGCCGCGTCCGGGCCTTCGCTGCGGATGTCGTAGTGTTCGCCGTCCTGCGACACGTCGAACGGGGTCCACCCCCTGGCCCGCTCATACCGCTCGACCACGTCCATTGCGATCCGCTCGACCTCGTCGTCCCGTCGCATCGGGAACCCGCCCCCCTTCGGCGGCTCGACCGGGTCCATCGTGGCCACCGGCGACGGCACCACCAGGGCCGACGTGACCACGTCCGGCAGGTTGGCCGTCAGCCGCAGCATGAGTTCGAGTTCGTCCAGCCGCCGCTGCTTCCGGTCCTTCAGGTCGTGGAGCCGCTTTTCGAGCTTCTCCCGCTCGTCCGGGTCGTCGTTCCCGAACAGGCTGGCCCGTTGCAGCCCCTCGACCTTCATGGACAGGTCGGAGATCAGGTCGGTGAACGTCGTGTCGAGGTACTGCCGCCGCAGGTCGCACTCGGCCCGGCGGTGGGCCTCCACCTGCTTCAACTGCGGGTCGGTGACCGCCTCGAACGCCCACATCTGGATTTCCTCGGCGGGCGTGTCGGCCAGTTCGGGCGGGGCGGTCTGCCCGTCCGGCACGGTGAAGTTCAGCAGCGTGGCCGGGGAGACGGCCCGCAGCCCGTGGTGGTCGGCCAGGACGACGGTCATCTGCTGGTGGGCCAGCCGCTTGCGGGCCTCCTGCCGCCCGTCCTCGATGGCCGACCGGACCAGCCACAGCCGCTGCGGGGCGGCGATGTTCGGGTCGCACAGGGTGGCCCCCTTGGCGAACGCATCGCGGGCCTTGCGGATGGCCCACTCGGTCAGTGCCTCGAACAGCGGGTGGCCGGACCCGAGCAGCTTGGTGTGTTCGGGGACGCGGGTCTTGCTGGCGACCGAGACGAGGTTCTTGTCGAACACGAAAGGCGTGTCGTACCTGTCGCGGACGGGCAGTCGGAGCGTGCGGGCCACGTCCAGCACGGCGGACGGCACCGGGCCGACGTGATAGACGGGGAAGTGTTCGTCGTGGCGGACGGTGCCGCCGGCCTCGCGGCAGGCGGCGAGGAAGAAGTTCTGCATGAACAGCGGTTGGAGCCGCCGCTCGTCGGAGGCGTCCCGCAGCCGCCGGGCGTCGGCGAGGTTGAGCTTGCTCGCCAGCGACTGCTTCTTCTGGAGGCTGACGAGTTCATCGGCCTTCGCCCGGAGGGACGGGTCGGCCATCATCCGCTCGGCCTCGTCCGCGACCCCGGCGGCGGTGTCCGCCCCGGCGGCGTCGATGGACCGTTCGATCAGCGACAGGAGCGGCACCTGTTCGAGGAGTTCGTCCACCACGTCGTAGACGCGGTCGTCGCCGAGTTGCTCCCGCATGATGTCGAGCTTCGACAGGATGCGTTCGAGGACCGCCCCCTCGCGGGTGTTCGAGGCGACGAGGTTGAAGACGCGGACCTCTTTCGTCTGCCCGTAGCGGTGGACCCGGCCCATCCGCTGTTCGAGCCGGTTCGGGTTCCAGGGGATGTCCCAGTTGATGAGGAACCGGCAGAACTGGAGGTTGATGCCCTCGCCGGCGGCGTCGGTGCAGACGAGGATTTTCTTCTCGGTGCGGAAGACCCGCTGGGCCTCCTTGCGGGCGTCCACGTCCATGCCGCCGTGGATCGTCGTGACGGTGTACCCGAGGTGCGTCAGCCGCTCCGTCAGGTTGCTCATCGTGTCCTTGTGTTCGGTGAAGATGACGAGCTTCTCGTCCTCCTGGCGGATCACCTCGGACGTGTCGAGGAGGTTCCGCAGTTCGGTGAACTTCGCCTCTTCGTGCCGGGCCTTGTTCAGGGCGTCGGCCATGCGGAGCAGTTCGCCGACCTCGCCCCGCTCCTTCTCGACCTCCTCCGGGTTGTCGCTGAGAACCTGCCGGAACACCTTCCGCTCGACGGCGTCCCGCTGGGCCTCGTCCAAGTCCTCGTAGTCGGGGTAGTTGCCGGGGATGTCGTCGGTGTCGCCCTTGAGCAGCCGCTTCTTCTCGGCGGGGGTGCGGGCCGGGTCGCGGAGGATGCGGAGGACTTCGTCCAGGGCGGCGAGCCGGTTGCGGAGGGTGCAGGTGATGGCGTACAGCGACGACGCGAGCCGCCGCTGCATGACCATCAGGATCAGTTCGACGTTGCGGTTCTTCTTGGCCTTGGCTTCCTTCCGCCGGGACCGGACGTACTGGGTCACGGCGGTGTACAGGTCGAGTTCCTCGGGCGTCAGGTCGTACCCGACCGTCTTGGCGTACCGGGGGCGGAACAGCGGCTGCGAGTCCCAGCCGACCATCTCCTCCTTCAGCCGCCGCAGGAAGAAGCGGTTCCTGGCCCTGGCGATGGCTGCTTCGCCCTCGAACGCCTCGCCGACCGGGGCAGCCGACTTGCTGATCCGGGCGGTGACCAGTTCGTCCTCTTGGAACAGGTCTTCGTCCAGCAGCATCAGCAGGCGGCGGAAGGTGTCCTTCCGGCCCCGGTGCGGGGTGGCGGTCAGGAAGAGCAGGTGGTCGGTGCGGGGGGCGAGGGCTTCGACGGCCTGATACCGCTCGCTGCGGTCCACCTTGACGCCGTACTCGTAGGCCGAGAGCTTGTGGGCCTCGTCCACGATGATGAAGTCCCACTGCGTCTCGCGGGCCGCGTTCAGGCAGCCGTCGTGGCGGGCGATGAAGTCGATGCTGGTGACGAACAGGCCGTCGTCGGTGCGGGCGAACTGGGCGGGTTCGGCCTCGAAGCTGGCCCGGTTGATGAGGCGGAAGTTCAGCCCGAACTTCTCGGCCATCTCGTCCACCCACTGGCGGGTCAGCCCGCCGGGGACGACGATCAACACCTTGCTGACGGTGCCGCGAAACAGCAGTTCCTTGAGGATCAGCCCGGCCATGATCGTCTTCCCGGCCCCGGTGTCGTCGGCGAGCAGGAAGCGGATGCGGGGCAGCGGGAGCAGGTAGCGGTAGACGGCCTCGACTTGGTGCGGCAGCACGTCCACCGCCGACGAGTTGACCGCGAACAGCGGGTCGAACTGGTACGCGGTCTTGATCCGGTGGGCTTCGACGCCGAGCAGGAAGGCACGCGGGTCGCCGTCGTAGGTGTGGCTGCTGCCACGGACCTTGTGCAGCCGGGCGAGTTCGTCCGCCCCGAGGGGTCGTCGGACGACGCGACGTGAGGTCACGCCGACGCCCTCGACCAGCGTCCGGGGGCCGAAGGGCGTCACCTTCGTGATCTCGACGTGTTCGTCCGGCTCCAGCCCGGCGACGATGTCGCCGGGAGCCACCTGGGTGTTGCTCATCGTGTCCCCCACGGACGCCCGCAGCCCGTCCGCACGACGCGGTCGGTGAGTGGGGGAGGGTAACCCGCCCCTCGGCGGATCACAAAGTCCGTCGAATCGGCAACTTCGGCACTACTCGCCCACTTTGCCCAGGATAAACTAGTGCTTTAAGGTGGAGCGGGAAGTGTCGTCGCCCCGGAATCGGAAGGGCCATGCCCGACATCGGCCAGACGGCCCGGTACGTCCGCGAACGCCTGGGGCTTACTCAGCGGGCAGCCGCCGACGCCCTCGGCGTCAGCGCGGTCCACCTGAGCAACGTCGAGCGGGGCCGGACGGTGCCGTCCTCGTCCCTCGTCTCGCGGTTCAAGAACGTGTACAAGATCGACGTGTACGTCCTGGCCTTCTGCCTGGACGACGGGGCCGACGACGCCCCGGTCGGCCTTCGTAAAGCACTCCGCACCCTGGCGGACGCCTTGCGGCAGTCGCTCGGCGAAGCTGCGAAGGCGGGCTGAGGACCGCTGGCGGCAGCAGCCGGGAGGTCGTGACCGGCATCAGGCTCGCCCTGAACCGGGCCGGGACGGCTGCGAGGAGTATTCGGGTGTCGGCCCTCCCCCGCCGCCGGCGGCGTGGTTTCGACCGTCCCCTGTGGGGCCATGAAATCCAGCCCGGCGGGATTTTTTGGGGTGGGTACTTCCCGCGAACTTCAGATCGTGTCCCTGGTGGGGGAAAAGCGAAAGACGCTAATAATGAAACAGTCGAAGGGCGAAGGGCGGCAGGCTATTACCTCCCACTTCGCATGGGATCGGGCGGTTGAGTTTCACAATTGATGAGGATGTAACACGCTCCCTGAAACGGCCAGAACTGCCCGGTGGACAGCAAAGTCGTGGGCAGCCCGCGATATATAGGCGGCTCCCACCCGATGCCCAGAAACTCGCCGTGACACCGGAGCCGAAATCGTCCGCCTCAATTTTCACAACATCGCAACGGACGATGCGACAACTGGTTCGGTGCTATTGGCCCGGACGGCGAAAGTTGATAAACTCTTCGGACGGTAGGGATACACCTTCGGAGACGGCGTTGTCGATCCTGGCCCGAGTCCTGATGCTATTGGCCTCCGTGCCGCTGCTCATCCCACGCGGCAACTGCATGTGCAAGTCCGGCGGCTGGGCGCGGGCTGGGGCAACGGATCACGACCCCGTTGTCGCCCAGCGTGCCGACTAGCCGGCCCGGAGTAAGTCCGGTTGCCGCGCGTCCCGCGTGCCACACACTCTTCGTGGGGATCGTCATGGGCGACCATCCTCACGGTGGCGAGGGGGTCGGGGCGTTGCTCCACGTCGCCGGCGGCTGAACCATGAAGCTGGGTGTCGCGGCTGATACCTGCACCTCCTTGCCATGCTCGCCGGGCTGTTGCTAGTGCCTCCGAAGCCGTGGATCGCATTGAAGCGACTGCGGCCCGACGCGAAGCTATTGATGGTCGTGCCTTCCCCCTCGATGGCCAGCGTCACTTCGCCACTTACATCAGCGATGGATGCCGTGAAAGGGGTGGCGGGGTCGCTGTACTGGCAGGCGTTGTCGATCAACTTGCCGACGACCTGCGCGGGCATCGCCGGTAGGACCGGACGGTTACTCAACTCGGCGGTGAGCCAGCGAGCATGATGTCACGCCACAGCCGCTAAGCCGCCCGGCGAGGTCATCGCATTTCTGCCCGTCGAGAGTGATGAGTCCGACGTGAAGGCAAGCCGACAACCACTCAGCATGGAGGCCGGGGCTTACACTTGCTAGAGGCTTGGTAGGGAAGGGAAACGCAACACGCCGACAGTGGCTTCTATCGGCGTTCTCGGCCAAGTAGGATCGCCCGCAGGGCAACTGGGCGACCCTCACATAGCTTCCATCTACATCGCCGGCTTCTTGTCATTGCCGTTTCGATTCCGTTGACCATCGTTCTTCTGGTTCTTCTGCCCGTCGTCGTTCTGGTTCTGTTGGCCGTCGTCCTTCTGGTTGTTCTGGTTGCCCTTGCCCCTAACCAGTTCGGCCTTGAGAATCCCGCCCTTCTGATTGTTCTTTTCGGCCACCAGAACCCCGCCGGCCTTGCCTGGATTCGCCTTCAACACGGCGACCTTCGGCTCGGCCTTCCCGTCGCCGTCGTCGTTCTGGTTCTGTTGGCCGTCGTCCTTCTGGTTCTCCTGCCCGTCGTCCTTCTGGTTGTTTTGGCCGTCCTTCCCCTTCGCCTTCTCGTCCGCCGCGAACGCGAACGGGGCGGTCAGGCAGAGAGCCACCGCCAGCGTGAGAACAGCCGCCCGCTTGATTGTCAGCAACATCGTGATCCTCCTGATGACTCTACGGACTGTATTTCCCCCGATACTCTAACCCGCCGAGCCTGGGTTCAGTAGCGGAAATCTGACGAAGAATCGACTGCCGCCGCCGGGACGATCTTCGACCCCGATCCGGCCCACGAACGCGGTGACGATCCGGGCGGCAATTGCGAGGCCCAGCCCGACGCCACCGATACCCGCACGCCTGACCCCTGCCGAACGAAAGAACGGCTCGAAAACACGGCCCGCGTCCTCGGCGGCGATACCCGGTCCTCGGTCCTCGACCGCGAACACGATTGCGTCTTCCTGCCGAGCGATCACCACGCTCACCGGCGAGCCGGGGTCGCTGTACTTGAAGGCGTTGTCCAACAGGTTGTCCAGCACATTCCCCAGGAGTGCGGGCAGGGCGTACACGGTGACGGGTTCGCCGGGCGGCACCTCGACGCGGAGGTCGGCGAAGCGAGGATGGCCGGACCACGCCGCAGTCAGGTGGTCGTGCAGCCAAGTGGCGAGGTTGACGGGTTCGAGGTCCGGGTGTCGGGCCTCGGCGTCGGCTCGGGCCAGGAACAGAAGTGACTCCACAATCCCCCGCAGCCTCCCGGCCTGGGCCACCGCCGAGGTCAGCACCCGCCGGTACTCGTCCGGGTCGCGGTCCCGCCGTAGGGCCACCTCCATCTGCCCGAGCATGGCCGTCAGAGGGGTCCGCAACTGGTGGGACGCCTCGCCGGTGAACCGCCGCTGCCGCTCGAACGAGTCTTGGAGCCGGGTGAGGAGGTCGTTGAAGCTGCCGGCGAGGTCGTGGAGTTCGTCGCGGGCGGCGGGGACCGGCAGCCGCGCGCCGAGGTCGGCGGCAGTGATCCTCCTGGCCGACTCGGTCATGCGGGCGACTGGGGCCAACGCCCGCCGGCACACCCACCGGCTGCCGAGGCCGGCGACGACCCACAGGGCCACCGACACCCCACCCAAGCTCCACGCCAGGGTCCGCAGCAGTTCGTGGACCGGGGCCACCGGCCACGCCGTCACGAACACCAGGGTGCGGTAACGCGGGCGGGTCTGGGTCGTCCGAACCGTTTCGGGGCGTGGGTGCCGCAGCGTCCGTCGGACCACCCGCCAGTTATCCCCGTCCCAAGTGACGTTGACCCGGCTCTGCTCGGCGTCCGGGCCGGTGTCCGCGAAGCCGTCAAGCGGGCGGGCCGGGCTGTCGGAGCCGTCGAGCCGCTGGCCGCTCTCGTCGTACACCGCCCAGGCGGGCGGCTCGCCGTCACCACGGAGGAGAATCTGGCGGTTCCGTCGCTCCCACTCCAGGCCGTCCCCCTCGACCTCGGCGGCGGCGACGAGCGTGTCCAGCGTGGCCGTCGCCCGGTCGTTCAACTGCCGCAGCAGGTACGTCCGGGCCAGGACGTAGGTCGTCCCCGAGAACGCCGCCAGGACGACCCCGAGGGTGACGAGTGAGAACAGGGTCAGCCGGTTGGTCAGCGTCACCGTCACACCTCCCGCTCGGCGGGGGTGCGGCGTCCGAACCGGAGGTACAGCGGCGGCAGCAGGAACAGGTTCAGCAGCGTCGAGGTGACCAGCCCGCCGAGGATGACGACGGCGAGCGGGTACTCGACTTCGTGGCCGGGCTTCTGGCCGCTCAGGACGAGTGGCAGCAGGGCCAGCCCGGTCGCCAGGGCCGTCATCAGGATCGGGGCCAGCCGCTCCTCCGACCCCTGCCGCACCAGCCCCGGCCCGAACGCCACGCCCTCGCTGTCTTCGAGGTGGCGGTAGTGGCTGACGAGCATGATGCCGTTGCGGGCCGCGATCCCCAGCACCGTCACGAACCCGACCAGCGATCCGAGCGACACCACCCCGCCGCTCAAACCTACGCCGGCCAGACCGCCGACAAGTGCGAACGGCAGGGTGAAGGCGACGATCAGCGTCAGCCGCCACGACCTGAAGTCCGAGTAGATGACCAGGATCACGCCCAGCAGGGCCAGACCGGCGAGCAGGTACAGCCGTCGGCTCGACTCGCGCCGGGCCGCCTCTTCGCCCAGGAACTGCGGGTGATAGCCCGGCTCGAACGGCAGTCCGCGCACCTTCTCTTCGACCTCGGCGGCGACGGCCCCCAGGT
>JANPKP010000093.1:0-22360 GCA_031426095.1 Gemmataceae bacterium | reverse complement strand
GGCCGCACGCGGCGTCGATCTCGGCCCCCTTCCGCTTGCGAATCTTCACGCTCACCCCGGCCCTCTTCAAGTCAAAGACAACGGCCTGCATCCTTCCCACTGCCGCCTGCCTACTGCCGCTGCCAACTTTTTAACCACCCCGGAGCCCGCCCCGTGACAACCTCGACGCCCACCCTGGCCGCCCCCCGCGCCCGCTTCCGGCCCCGCACCTGCACCCGGCAGCCGCTGCTCGTCACCCACGACGACATGCTGCAGATGCTGGACGACGACCTCCGGCGGGAGCGGAAGGCGGTGTACGCCTACACCGTGTACGCGGACAAGCTGCGGGCGGCCGGGCGGGCGAAGCTGGCCGAGGCGGTCGCGGCCCGGGGGCGGACCGAGGGCCAGCACGCCGACAAGCTGGCCCAGCTCATCCGCGACTTCGGCGGCCACCCGGCCGGCGACGTGGACGAGTTGAACGCCATCCTCAGCGCCGACCGGGTGGCCTGCCCGCAGTGGGAGGCGGTGACGCGGGAGCGGCTCCACGACCGGGCCCGCCAGCTCCGCACGGCCGGCTTCCCCGGGTTCGCCAAGCGGATGACGCGGATGCTCGCCGAGAAGCGCCGCTCGCCGGGGCTGGCGGAACTGGTCGGCGGGTGAGCGGGGGCGTGAGCCCCCAAATACCGTCGCACGACTTGTTGGCTTGAATACCCATCAGGGGGCTCACGCCCCCCGCTCGCCGCGCCGAATCACATCTCACTCACACCTGCGTCAGGAACGACCGCACCGCCGCGTTGAAGGCGTCCGGGTTCTCCAGGCTGCTCAAATGGCCGGCCCCGGGGATCGTCACGAGCCGGCCGCCGCGGACGGCCGCCGCGATCTTGGCGGCCGCCGTCGGGGGCGTGACCGCGTCGTGCTCGCCCACGATCACGAGCGTCGGCACCCGCACGGCGGCGAGCCCCGGGTTCGCGTCGGGCCGGTCGCGGAGGGCGGCGAGGGCGGCCGCCACACCGGCCGCCGACTGCCGCGAGCCGAGTTCGCGGACGCACCGCACCACCTCCGGCCGCTTGGCCCGCGTCTCGTCGCTCAGGAGCTTCGGCAGCATACCTTCGAGGACGGCGGCGGCCCCCTTCTCGCGGGCCAGTGCGATCGTCTCGTCCCGCTTGGCCTTCGCCGCGGCGTCGTCCGGGTCGGCCTTCGTGTCGGCGAGGACGAGGCCGGCGAGGCGGTGCGGGTGGCGGCGGGCGAAGGCCATCGCCACGTACCCGCCCATCGACAGCCCGCCGACCACGACCGGGTCCGTCACCCCGACGGCGTCGAGGAATTCGGCGACCGTGTCGGCCATCCCGTCGATGGTGAGCGGGTCGGAGCCGGCGGACGACCGGCCGAACCCGGGGAGGTCGGGGGCGAGAACCCGGGCGTCGGCCGCGAGGGCGGCGACCTGAGGGGCCCACAGGCCGCGGTCGAGCGGGAAGGCGTGCAGGAGGACGAGCGGGGTCCAGTGGCAGACGTCGTCGTAGCCGATGGTGGCCGAGCGGGCGGGCAGGCGGACCGCGTTCACGGGAGAGTGCTCCGGGTAGGGCCGGCGGGGGCGCGATACTCGCGCGACAAACGCGGCTAACCCCGGGCGCTCCGCGAAGGGAACATCCGGGGCCGAGGCCGACTACCGATCTGCACGTTAATACGTCTTATCTTTGATCGCCTGGCCGGCATCCTTGACCGCCTGGCCCGCGTCGCGGGCGGCGTCCTTGGCCCCGGCCTTGGCGTCGGCGGCCGCGTCATTCGCGTCGTCGGCGGCCTCGTCGGTCTTGTCCTGACCCTTGTTCGCCCAGTTCTTGACGGCGTCCTTCGCGTCGGCCGCCTTTTCCTTGACCGCGTCCGCGGCGTCCGACGCGGCGTCTTTGATCTTGTCGATGGTGTGCGACATGGGTGTCCCCCTCGGCGTTGAAGTTGACGGTGGCCGGGCCCGTCCCGGTGAGGGGGGGAATAAGCAGATGCCGGGCCAATCGCCTTGACAATCGCCCGGGCGTAAGCGGGCACACGGGATACGGCCAGCGGGGTGAGGGCGGGCCTCACACGATGGGCAGTCGTCACTCCGCGAAGGGAAGCGGCGTGCGCACCCGCGGGAACGATGGGCGGTCGGCCGCGGGCGGCTTATAGTAAACCCCGCTCCCCTCCCCCGAGCGAACCGACCGCCTTCCGGCCGCCCCCCTCCTCGTGCGGGACCGTCCCATGCCGACCGCTGCGCCGCCCGAAGCCGCCAAGGCCGCCGCCGACCCCCGGCGGACCCTCGACGACGACGTGAAACTCCTCGACGACCTCCTCGGCCGCGTCATCCGCCGGCAAGCCGGGGAGGAGACGCTGGCCCTCCTGCACGAGGTGCAGGCGGCCGCCCTGGGGCTGCGGGCCAACCCGTCGGTGGCCGACGCCCGCCGCCTCCGCGACCGCCTCGACGCCCTCGACCTGCCCCAGTTGCGCACGCTCATCCGGGCGTTCAGCGTCTACTTCGACCTCATCAACCTGGCCGAGCAGCACGCCCGCGTCCGTGCCATCCGCCACCGCATCACCCGGACCGCCCCGAAGGCCATGACCGACGGCGTCGAGGACGGCCTCCGGCGGCTCAAGGACAAGGGCGTGACGGCCGCCGAGATCGACGACCTGCTCAGGAACGCCCTCGTGGTGCCGGTGTTCACCGCCCACCCGAGCGAGGCCCGCCGGCTCACCGTGCTCGAAAAGCTCACGGCCGTGTCGCAGACGCTCGACACGCTCGAATACACGAGCCTCCTGCCCCGCGAGCGCGAGAACGCCGTCGCCTCGCTGGCCGACCAGATCGAGACGTTCTGGATGACCGACACCGTGCGGGAGAAGCGGCCGACGGTGCTGGACGAAGTGCGGCAGGGGCTCGAAGTCTTCGGCGGCAGCCTCTTCGGCGAAGTCCCGCGGCTCTACGCCGACCTCGAAGCGGCCCTCAAGCTCGTCTACCCCGACCACGCCTGGGACGTGCCCTCGCTGCTCCGCTTCGGGTCGTGGATCGGCGGCGACCGCGACGGCAACCCGTTCGTCACCCACGCCGTCACGGCCCAGACGGTGCGGGTCCACCAGGAGGCCGTGCTCAAGCACTACGTCGCGGAAGTCACCGCCCTCGGCCAGCACCTGAGCCACTCGACCGGGTTCGTGACGCCGAGCGCCGCCTTCCGCGACGGGCTGGAGCACGACGCCGGCGAGTTCCCCGAGTTCGCCGTCCAGATGAGCCGCGAGCCGTACCGCGGGAAGTGCCGGGCGATTGCGGCGCGGCTGGGCAAGACGCTCGACCACGTCCGCTCCCTCGACGCCCGCTGGGCCGACGCCCCGCCCGAGGTGCCGGCCGGCGTGTACAGCACGAAGGAGGCGCTGGTCGCCGACCTCGCCGCCATCGCCGACGACCTGTCGCGGAACAAGGCGGACGCGGCCGTGGGGCGGGTGAAGGAGCTGATCCGGGCCGTGGACGTGTTCGGCCTGCACCTGCTCACGCTCGACGTCCGCCAGCACGCCGACCGCCACCGCTCGGCCGTCGCCGAGGTCTTGAAGTGGGCCAACGTCTGCCCCGACTACGACACCCTATCCCCGGACGAGGCGTTCGCCGTGCTGGCGAAGGAGCTGGCCCACAACCGCCCGCTGGTGCCGGCCCACCTGCCGTTCTCGGCCGACACGACGGAAGTGATTCTGACGTTCCGCTCCATCGCCACGGTGCTGGAAAGCCAGTGCCCGGAGGCCATCAACACCTACATCATCAGCGGCACCGGCGATGCCGCCCACCTGCTCGAAGTCCTCCTCTTCGCCCGCGAAGCCCGCCTCTACCAGCCGGACGCGGGGGTCAGCCGGCTCAACATCGTGCCGCTCTTCGAGGCGCTCGACCCGCTGCGGCAGGGGACGGCCATCCTCGACGCCCTCATCGCCCTGCCGGCGTACCGCAAGCACCTGGAGCTCCGCGGCAACTTGCAGGAAGTGATGATCGGCTACTCGGACAGCAACAAGGAGAGCGGCTTCGTGCAGTCGGCGTGGGCGCTCTACCGGGTGCAGCGGGACCTCGCGGATTTGAGCAAGCGGACGGGGGTGCGGGTGCAGGTGTTCCACGGCCGCGGGGGGGCGGTCGGCCGCGGCGGCGGGCCGGCCAACCGGGCCATCCTGGCCCAGCCGCGGGGGACCATCAACGGCCGCCTCAAGATCACCGAACAGGGGGAGATGATCGCCGACCGGTACGGCACCCCGGCCATCGCCCAGCGGCACCTCGACCAGGTGCTCAACGCCGTCCTGCGGGCCAGCCTGGCCGACGACGAGGGGGCGGTCGACGCCGGGTGGGAGCGGCTGGTGGACGACATCGCCGAGCGGGCGCGGAAGCAGTACCGCTCGCTCGTGTACGACACCCCCGGGTTCATCGACTACTTCCAGGGGGCGACGCCGATCGCCGAGGTGTCGCAGCTCAAGATCGGCTCCCGCCCGGCCCGCCGCGGCGGGTCCATGAAGATCGAGAACCTGCGGGCCATCCCGTGGGTGTTCAGTTGGATGCAGAGCCGGCACACGCTCCCCGGCTGGTTCGGCCTCGGCACCGCCGTCGGCGGCCTGCTGCAAGCCGACCCGGGGGCCCTGCCGCTGCTGCGGGCGATGTACAAGGGGTGGCACTTCTGGGCCACGCTCGTGGACAACGCCCAGATGATCCTGGCGAAGGCCGACATGACCATCGCCCGCCTGTACGCCGACCTCATCGAGGACCAAACGCTGGCCGACGCCGTGTTCACCCGCGTCGCGTCCGAGTACCAGTTGACCGCGGCCGTGATCTGCTCGATGACGGGGCAGAAGGCCCTGCTGGAGAACGCCCCGATCCTGCAAACGTCGATCCAGCGGCGGAACCCGTTCGTGGACCCGCTGAGCTTCCTCCAGATGGTCCTCTTGCGGCGGATGCGGGCCGGCACCGGCGAGCGCGACGGCCTCCTGAAGGGCGTCCTGGAGAGCATCAACGGCGTGTCGGCCGGCCTGAAGAACACGGGGTGACGGCCGGGGTAGAGACGTGCCGAGACGGGGTGGTCCGCCCGGGTTCAAGGAGGAGTGACGGGGCGGCCCGGCGCGGGTGCGGCGGCCGCTACACGAACGAGTTGTTCGGCTCGGCCCCGTACCGCGCCCGGTGGATGTCCAACGTGTGCAGCAGCAAGTCCTCGGTCGGGGCGGAACGCCACTCTTCTACTGTCATGGCTCCAACCGCGCGGTGCCCCTCCGGTGGCCGAACGACCCAGCTCAGCAGCCGGGGCCGCCGAGCGACGATGAATCCCAGAAAGCCTACATCCGGCCCCGGTCTGCTGCAGCACCTGGTTCGGCGTCAGCGGCCTCACCGCTCACGCTTGAAGACCCAGACAGTACGGCCGGACTCCCCCACATGAGTGCCGACCAACTCCCACCCCATCTCGCCCATCTGGTCCAGCGCATGCTGTCGCCCCCACCCATCGTTCTTGCGGGGGTAGTCGGGCCCGATCTTCTGCCCCAGCTTCTCCGCAGCCTCGATCCAGCCGCCGTTGCATATCCCAGTCAGTGCACCCCCCTCGACGACCACCACTACGCCGCCCTTGTCGTCCAGTTTGGCCACGGTCAGTGTGCAGTATTGCCACGTTTTCCCTGCCTTGACCGGCCTAAACGTGTCCCACTCCGGTCCCCTACGTGGTTGCTGGGCGAACACCGCGTACCCGGTCGCGCCCGCAGTCAGGGCCGCGAGCACCAGAGCGACATTCTTCCGTGACATTACATACCCTCCTTGGTGAGACGCATCCTTCGCCGAACTTGGTATTAGCCTGCGCCGCCGATTCGCCCGTGCCTGCGCCGGCGCAGCCTATCACGTTCAAACCCGGGGCATCGTAAGCCCCGATCCGATGCTCCGCAAGCGGATTCGGGCCGATTGCCCCGCTCCGCCCCGCCGCCCGACCCTGCGCCGGCGCAGCCTATCGCGTCAACACGGGTACTGCGCCGGGCCGTCGGCGTGGACCGCCAGGGAACCGCGGGGCGTGGGTGCGACGAGGTCGGAGCCGCCATTCCCGCGGGAATCCGCCGACGCTCCCGCGTTACCGCAAAATCTGGTAGCGGTTTCCCGATCCCGTGTGCAGGATGGCGGATCGGGCGACCCCAATCGCGTTTTTGCGGTAATAACAGGTAACGCCCGCCGCTTGCGGCGGGATTCAAGAACACGGCGTGACGGGTGTAGCGGTCGTGCCGGCGGGCCGGCGATGAGAAGCGGCGGGCGGCGGCCCCGGGGCGGCGGGAGCGGGTTAAGGTTCGGACAGCCGCCGTCGTACCCCCGGGGAGAAGCCGCATGTTCCGAGCCGCGTGGGCCGTGGTGCTTTCCGCCGGGGTGGCCGCGGCCGCCGACCCGCCCGTCACCACGAATTCGCCCCCGGCCGCCGGCCCCAAGGCCGGGCCGGCCCCCGTGCCCGTGCCCGTGCCCGTCCTCGTGCCCACCGCCCCCGAGCCGCCGCCCGGCGTCCGCCAGGAACTCGTGCCGGCGATGGTCGAGGCGTTCCGGGCCGAGACCGACCCGAAGGCGGCCGCCCTCCTGGCCAACTGGCTGTCGCCGCTCGCCGGCGAGAGCCAGGTCATTGCCCGCGAACTGGTGGCCGCCCTCAAGCCCGCCGACCCCCGCTCGGCGGCCGCCTACGAGGCCATCGACGGCGTCATGCTCTCGGCCCCGCCGGCCCTCGTCCGCGAACTCATCCCCGTCCTCAAGAGCGCCGACCCGGCGTACCGCCGCAAGGCCGCCGTCCTGCTGCTGAAGGTCAGCCCGTGACGGCCGGCGGCGGCGTTCTCGTAGGGTGGGACAAGTCCGCGCAGTCCCACCGCGTGAGGCCGCACGAAGAGGGTGGGAGTGCGCGGACTTGCCCCACCCTACGAAATCCGGCCGCCGTCCGTAGGGTGTGAGTCACGCCCGCCCCGTGCGGGCGCACCCGGCGGGGAGACCGACGACGTGACGACCCGGGCCTATCTGCGGGAGTGGTGGCCGTTCCTCGTGCCGCTCGTGGCCGCGGCCGCGGTGTTCGCCGTCCAGCCCGGCGATCAGCTCGGGTGGCCGGGCGACGAGCCGTTCAAGACCCGCCTCCTGTACGACGACGCCGACATGGGGGCCTACGCCCTCCGGGGGCTCAACGCCAACCTCGGCCGCCCCCCCGGCCCCGTCGAGCCGGACCTCGTCGCCCCGGAGGTGTTCGACCAGGCCGTCGAGTTCGGCCCCGACCCACCGCCCCTCGACCGGTACTTCCTCGAATACCCCCACGCCGCCCTCTTCCTCTTCCGGGCCGTCGCGGCCCTCGCCCCGCACGACGGGCCGTGGCCGAACGCCGTCCTCGACGCCAACTACGCGAACCTCATCTTCCACGTCCCGCACACCCCTCGGGAACGCGCCCTGTGGCGGACGTTCCGCTGGATCGCCCGCGGGGTGGTGGCCCTGAACGTCCTCGCGCTGCTGGCCA
This sequence comes from Gemmataceae bacterium, assembly GCA_031426095.1. Taxonomy (GTDB): domain Bacteria; phylum Planctomycetota; class Planctomycetia; order Gemmatales; family Gemmataceae; genus JANPKP01. The sequence goes on along the minus strand of JANPKP010000093.1, from coordinate 14,900 downwards.
TGATGCTCGTGCTGAAGCGGGGGCTCGGGCCCGACGGCACCTGGGCCGGGCCGGTCTGGCTGCTGGTGCTGCCGGCGAGCCTGTACTTCGTCCAGTGCCGGTTCGACACCCTGCCGAGCCTGTTCGTGGTCCTCGGGCTGGCGGCCGCCGGGCGGGGGCGGGTCGGCCCGTCGGGCCTCGCCTTCGGGGTGGCGACGGCCCTCAAGCTCTACCCCCTGGTGGTCGCCCCGCTCGTCTGGCGGCACCTCACGACCGACGCGAGGCGGGGCGTGGTGTGGGCGGCCGCCTTCCTCCTGCCGCTGGCCGTGGTCTTCGGCGCGGGGGCCGCCCTCGACGGGATCGACGGCGTCCGCGCCCCCTTCCAGTTCCAGCTCGGCCGCAAGCTCGACCCGGAAACCTGGACGTTCTACGGGCCGCTCCTCCCCGCCTCGCTGGCCGACTCGTCGGCCGGCCGGCTGGGGGCGGTGGCGGCCGTCCTCGTGGGGCTGTTCGTGCTGCCGCGGCGGGGCCTGGGGTCGGTCCTGCGGCGGTGCGCGGTCGTGCTGATCGTGTTCGCCAACCTCCAGGTCTTCTACTCGCCGCAGTGGGTGCTGTGGTTCGTGCCGCTGCTCGTCCCGGAGGCCCGCCGGTCGCGGCCGCTGCTCGGGCTGCTGGTGATGAACGACGTGATGACCTACGCCTCGTTCCCGCTGGCGTTCGACGTCATGGCGTCGAGCGTCACCTGGTCGTGGGAGCGGGGAATGATGATCGGCTGGCGAGCGGCCACCCTCGCCCTCCTCCTGGCGTACCTCGCGTGGGCCGAGGTGCGGGCCCTGCGGGGCCCGGCGGGTCGGGAGTCCGCACGGTAAGGTGTTGAAGAGCGCCACGCCGGGTGGCACGGGCGGCTCGCCCGCCCGTGACGGGGGCCGGGCGAAGACACGGGCGGGCGAGCCGCCCGTGCCACTCAGACGAAGCGTTGCGGACGCCCTCTCGGGTCGCCGTCGAATTGTCAGCGGACGGTGGGGCCGACGCCCGTGCGGACCGGCGTCCGCTCCCCGGCCGCGGCCCCCGGCGGGGTCGTCCGCCAGTCGATGCCGCGGACCGACATCGCCTTGCCGAGGTCGTAGAGCCGCCGCAGTTCCGCCGGGTCGAACACCATGCTGCTCACCGTCACCGGGCAGTCCTGGGGGATCGCCACCAGCTTGAAGTTCGCCCCCGTCGCGGCACAGAGGCTGTGGATCTTCATCACGTCGGCCCGGTAGAGCGACGCCAGGTTGTTCGACACGGCCGACCCGACGAGGCCGAGGAACTTCGGGTAGTCCGTGAGCGGGTCGCGGTAGAGCTTGCCGGCCGTCATGACGAAGACGTTCGACCCCGGCGGCAGGCCCTGGGCCGTCTGCACGAACGCCTCGGTGAAGTTCCCGCCGTCGGCGTGCCACTCGGTGTAGTGCTTGCCGTCCACCTCCACGTCGAACTCGACCGGCGGCGTCCACCCGGGGATGCTGCTGGCGGCCAGGAGCACCTTGCGGACGGTGTCGCCGGCGTCCGGGCGGCCGCTGCTGGCGAGCGCCCCCAGGTCCCAGACGACGAGCTTCTGGGACAGCAGTTCGGCCGTGGCCACGAACAGCCGGCGGCCCTCGGCGTGGGCGCGGCGGAGGTCGGCGAGGGTCTCGTCGTTCACCTCGTGGCCGATGCGGTCGCGGAGCGGCTCGTGGGTGGCCAGACAGTGGTGGTTGACGAGGTTGCGGACCGGGCTGACGCGGAACAGGTCGTCGCGGGTGATGGCCAGGTACATGGACGACAGCCGGGCGTCGTACTTCGGCCCGAGGAAGGCGAAGATCGACGACAGGGCCCCGCTGCTGATGCCGGTGACCACGTCGAACGTCGGCCGGGTGCCGGACTCGGTCCACCCGGCGAGCAGGCCGGCGTTGAAGGCGCTGTACTTGCCGCCGCCGGAGAGGACGAGGACGCTCAGCGGGCGGTCGGGCTGGGTGGCGGAGACGGTCAGCCCGGGGACCGGGTCGGCGGGCTTGCCGTGGATGGCGGCGAGGCCGTGGACGGTGAGGGCCTCGCTGCACGGGTAGGCGTTCTGGCACGGGAGGTCGTCGCCGACCGGGCCGACGGGCGGCGTGATCGGGCGGGCGACCTGCCCGCGGCGGCCGGCGCACCCCGCGACCAGCACGGCGAAGAACACGGCGGCGACCGGGAGCCGGCCCCCCGCCCGCCGCGACGACCCCACGCGCATAGCACCGCCCCCGGACGAATTCCAATGGGCGGGGCTATAACCCGGCCCGCGGCGGGGGTCAAGGGCCGTCCGGGCGGGCCGCCGGGGGCGGGGGGTTGACACCCGCCGGGGGGGGCACTAAGTTAGTCGTCACGGCAGGGGGTGTAGCTCAGCTGGGAGAGCGCTTGAATGGCATTCAAGAGGTCAGGGGTTCGATCCCCCTCACCTCCACTGCGTGACGCGGGAAAGCCTCTGGGAAACCAGGGGCTTTCTTCATTTCTGTAGCATGTCCAAACGGGCGAATGTCGCAGACCGAAACGGGTAGTCTACCCGTGAGACGCGAAGATCAGGGCAACGGGGCTACCCATCCCGCCCCCTGGCCGGCATCATCTGCGGCATGCCCCAGAAGCCGCCGATCACGATTACCCACGACGGAATCACGGACACGCTCGCCGGCTGGCAGAGGCGGACCGGCATCCCCGCGGAGACGATCCGTTCGCGGGTCAATCACCAGGGCTGGCCCGTCGCTCGCGCCCTGACGGAAGCGGTCGCCGCCAAGTTCGCCAAGTCGAACAAGAAGCCCACCCCCGCCCCGAAGCCGTGCCCGCCGATGAAGCCCCACGCGACCGGGCAGGGCGTCGTCCGGTGGACGGTCGGCGGCCGGGAACACTCCCGCTACATGGGCCAGTGGGGGAGCGACGAGGCCGCGACCGCCTACCGCCGGTTTCAGATGGAGTGGGCGGCATCGGCCACCCCGCCCACGGCAACATCGGGTCGCGGGTTGCTCGTCTGCGAACTGATCGAACGGTATCTGGATCACGTCGAACGCTACTACGTGCAGGACGGCAAACCCACCTCGGAGCAGTACGGGCAGCGGGCCGCGATGCGCGTCCTGCACGCCCTCTACCACGACTCCCCGGCCCGCGACTTCTCGCCGGGCAACTTGCGGGTGTGCGTTCAGTCGATGGTCGAACAGGGGTGGGCCAGGAACACGATCAATCAGCACACGTGGCGAATCACCCGCTGCTTCGGATGGGCGGCCGGGCAAGACATCGTACCGCCCGACGTGCCCGCCCGGCTCGAACGGGTCGATCGGCTCCAACCCGGTCGGACGGAAGCGCCCGACATGCCGCCCGTCGAGGCCGTGCTACACGCGGACATCGAGACCGTCATCAAGCACGTCGAGCCGCGATACCCGCACCGGGCCGCCGTCCTGGCCGACCTGATCCGGGTGCATCGGCTCACGGGGATGCGCCCCGGAGAACTGTGTCGGATGACGCCCGAAGCCGTCGACCGCCGCGGGCGGGTGTGGTGCTACCGGCTGTGGGTCCACAAGACGACCTTCCGACAAATCCGCAAGCGCGAAGCGAGGGAGATACGGATCGGGCCGAGGGCCCAAGCGATCCTCGGCCCGCGGCTCGACGCCACCCCGGCCGGGGAACGGGTGTGGAGGCTGCCGCCCCGCGGGCCGAAGGGCAAGCGGTGGACCGCGATCACGGCCGGGCTGTACGCGCGGTACGTGCGCGACGTGTGCGAGGCCGCCGGCGTCGAGCCGTGGCACCCGCACCAGCTTCGCCACCGCAAGGCGACCGACGTGCAGGTGCTGTACGAGTGCGACGACGCGACCGCGAAGGCGATCGGCGACACGCCAGAGGTCGCCCGCCAGGTGTACGCCGGCCGGCCAGAGAAGGCGGTCGCCGAGCGGATCGCGTGGGAGACGGGGTAAAAAATTCCGGCTACGCACATCGCAAGTAAGTAGTGCCCGGGTGTATAGCTGGGGGTAGCCGCACGGATCGCGGTCCCTCGGCAGGCGGCCGACCTTCCGTACACCCGCCGAGCGCCCAGCGATGTCCGCCATGCCGAACCCGGATTGGTCCAAATACGAAGCATACTTCTGGGAGTGCGTCGTCATCCACTCTCGCAGTCTGCTCGGCCGGGTTCCCAGAGCCGTCCTGTTCGTGTTCGATGACGGGACGGCGCACACCATCAATCCGCACGGTGGTGAGGCCGCACCGCCGGCGGCCGCACCTGCGATGCCAGCTTGGCCGCCGGCGAACGGGTGGGGCTTTCGCACCGGCGGTGAAGTGAGCTATGAAGGCGTCGTGTTCACCGCGAGCGCGAAGCAGGCCGCGATACTCGCCCTTCTGGCCCGCCACCCGTGGGAGTCGGTGTCCGTCGAGCGGATCAAAAAGGAAGCGTTGAAGGACGGGCGGGCCAGTGAGCGGACGGTGCAAAACGCCGTGTCGCTGCTGCGGAAGATTCTCGTGCGGGAGCTGGCGGCCGAGGCGGACCCCATCGAATGGGACGCCGGCGAAGAGGGCTACCGGCTCATGCTGGTGTGAGAGGATCGAAGGTGAAGTGACGTGGCCCGGGGTAATCCCCGGGCCGTTTTCGTTTGCGAAGCTCACGTCAGACGCACTTTCCCGTTCCCGAAAACCGTGCATCGAAAGTGCGTGATGTGTGAACCCCGCGGGAACGCCACGCGGTTAAGGTGCTTCTACCGGAGAACACCACCGACGGGGCGAGACGATGAGCGTGCGACAGCGGGCACTATCGACGACCGGACGGCCCGTACCTCGCTCGCCGCGTCGCCCATGCCTTCTTCGCGGCGTCGCTTCGCCAAGCCTCGCTCGTGTAGTAGGCCGGCCTGGCTTGTGGGGCCGGGATGTTCGTGGTGGTGGCGTCGGCCGGCTTGTCGTTCGAGCCCGGCAGGTCGTCGAGTCGGATGGGCGGATTGCCACTGGCGATCACCGCCTCATCGGCCGCAATGTCCCGCCGGAGCGATTCCCGCTCGGCCTTCAACTTCTCGATTTCGGCCGGCGCGTTGCCGACCATGATGCCGCTCGCACGCCACCGTTTGAGGTTCGATTCCTTCTCGCCGATCTTCGAATCGAGGGCCGCGACCTTTTTGGTGCGGTCGGCGATCCTCGCTTCGAGTTCGGCCATTGCCGCTTCGATACGGCGGTCGATCTCGCGATGAACGGCTTCCGCACGCGGGTCGGCGTGGGGTTTGTCGGCGGCCGCGGGATGGGCCGCGGGATGGGCGGCGTCCTCGGCGGCGTGTTTGACGCCGGGCGTCTTCTCGCCCCCGCCCCCGCATGCCAAGGCGCACGCCGCGGCGGCCGCGATCATCGTCACGAGCAGTGGGCGAGTCATCGCGGCCTACTTGGGGTTGATGCTCGACAGGTCCAGCGGTTCGGTCACGAACAGCGTCGTGCTGCCGACCTTTCGCGTGCCGGTCACGATCACCGCCCCGGGTTCGAGTGGCGAACCGTCGGCCAGGGCGGACGTGTCGACGCCGCTCAGGATCACCCGCTTCTCGATTCGTTTGCCAGACGTGGCGGATTCGAAGTAGGAGCAATCGACGACGGCCGTCGTCTTGTCGAGGATCGTAGCCACGCGGACCGTGCCTTCGCCGAGCAGGCCGAAGCCGCTAACCGCGATCGGGAGCGGAACCGCTGGGGGGCGGACGATCACCCCGACTTTCCCCATCCGCTCGATGGCGGCCGCCTGCTTCTCGATCTTGGCTTGAAGTGCATCAACCGCTTCCTCCTTCATGGCAGCCGAGCCGACGACCGCCGGCTTCTTGGCGTCCTTCGGGAACTCGATGGCCTTCACGCCTGGCTTCACGACGGCGGTTTTCGCGCGGGCGAGTTGCTCGCGGGTGTCGAACATCGCCACTTTCGTGGCGGTGATGGCATCCTCCGTTTGCTTCTTCTGAATCGACTTCAAGGCTGCGATCGCGCTTTCGACGGCCTTGGTCCGCGACTCAGTAGGGCTCTCCTGGCCGACCAACGGGGCGCAGGTCAGGAAGGCAATAAGGGCGATTCGAACCGACGGAATGCGGCTCACGCTCTCGGCTCCTGCAGGAGTGCCATGTCCTTCAAAGTTTGGGCGACGATAGCCCGGACCGATTCCGGGCTCAACGCATGCCCCGGGCCGCGGACCGGCCACATGCCGCGTCGCTCAAGCGATTCGCGGATGAAGCGGTTCACGATCTCGGTCACGTCGGTCGCCCACTCCTCGGCGAGCCCGTCGAGGACGGATGCCAAGGGCGGCCGCACGGCGACCTTGCGGGCGGGCGGTTCGTCGTTCACTGCCGAAGTCTTCGCCATGCGGAGATTGTCATTTGCGTCTGGGTAAAGATCAACGGCCGTGCGGTTTATCCGGTGCGATGGCGAGTCCTAAAAGCTCCTGATTGGTCACAAGTGTTACCCTAAAAGCTCCGATAGTGGTACTGTTCACCAACGCCAAACGATGCCGGGAGGGCCGACCGATGGCCGCGACGATCACGACAGAAGCCCGCACGTGGCTGACGCCGGCCGAAGTCGCCGCCCGCCACGACGTGAACCCGATCACGGTCCGCGACTGGATCACGGACGGGATCGGTGTGCCGGCCGCGAACCCGGTCGGCGGGGCGAAGTCGCGGGTGTACCTGCGGGCGGTCCGCTTCGGCGGCCGGTATCGCATCGAGCCCGCCGACCTGGCCGCGTTCGTGGCGAGGATCACGACCGCGTGTGCCCCGGCCGACGCGGCGGCGACGGCGGCCGACGACACGCCGGCCGCGATGAAGCGGCGGGCCGACGCCAGTGCGAAGCGGCTCGCCGGTCGGCTGTAGACCACGACACGACACGATCGCCCGCAACGCCCCGCGGATCGACGCCGCGGCCGGGGAAGGTACGCGCCATGCCCTCGACGACGAACGACGACAAGACGCGAACGCTCTACGCCCGCCCGGGTGGGGACGCCGCCGCCCTCGGCATCCCGGCCGATTTGGATTTGGAAATTCGAATTGTGGCCCAAAAGCTGGCCCGGCGGCACCGTACGTCGGGGGTGTCGGCCGACGAGATCGCCCACGAGGGCCGGGTCGCGGCGTGGGAGGTCAGTAAGCGGTACGACCCCACGACGGGTAACAAGCTGTCGACTTTCCTGCGGCCGCGGGCGATCGGCGGGATGCTCGATTACGTCCGCGACTGCGTGACACCGTTCTCCCGGCTGCACTGGCAGGAAATGAAGGCCGGCGAGTGTGCGGAAATCGAGGTCCGGCGGGTCGGGAATACGCCGTGGAACGACCACCACGAGTACGCCGCGACGGTGTTCGACCCCGAAGTGACCGACGGGCCGCGGGCCGAGTTCGTGGCGTGGCTGCGGGCCAGTGACAGCGGGCTGACGCCGAACGACGCCGCCTTCCTGGCCGACTACTTCGCCGGCGACGCGACCATGAAGGTGATCGCGTGGCTGTACGGCGTGACCGAGTCGCGGATTTCGCAGCGCATCGCGGCGATGATCTCGCCCCTGAAAACCAAGCTCACCCCGCCCCCGTTGTCCCTCCCGAAGAAAGGGTAGTGCCCCCATGCCCCCGCGTTCCGCCGGCACCGTCTCGGTTATTACCAAAGCCCCGAAGCGGCCGCCGCAACGGACGCTCACCGTCGATTACGTCGAGGCGCTGCGGGCGTACTCGGAACTGCTCTACAAGGGCGGGCTCGCGCCCAAAGGCGTCGGCCGCCCGGAAGCCGTCGCCGCCATCATCGAGGTCGGCCGGGACATCGGGCTGCCGGCCACGCAGGCGATTGCGAACATCAAGGTTGTCGGCGGCCGGCCGTCGATCTACGGCGACGCGGCGCTCGCGATGGTGCGGGCCAGTGGGCTGATGATCGACTTCGCGGAGACGTTCGATGGTGAGGGCGACGAGTACTCGGCGGTGTGCCGGACGCACCGGGCCGGGGCGAAGGAGCCGCGGGTGTCGCGGTTCTCGGTGGCGGACGCGAAGCGGGCCAAGCTGTGGCGGAAGGAAGGCCCGTGGACGGAGTACCCGGAACGGATGCTGATGTTCCGCGCCCGCGGGTTCAACCTGCGTGACGAGTTCGGCGACGTGCTGTGCGGGCTGATCTTCGTCGAAGAGGCGATGGACACGCCGGGGGCCGGTGTGCGGGTGGTTGAGTCGGAGACGGTGGCGGCCGACTCAGCGATTGCCATCGCGGCGGGGCAACCCGTCGTCATCGGCACGACATCGCCCGCCCTGGCCGACCCCACGACGCGCCCGGCGACGGAGCCGGTCCAGCCGAAGCCCATCACGGACGGCCAACTCGAACGGCTGGCCGAACTGCGTGCCGCCGTCTGCGCCTCGGTGGGGTGCCAGGACGACGACGAGCGGCGGGCCGCGTGGTCCGAAGTGCTGTCCCCGCTCGGGGTGACGAGCGCCCGCGGGCTGAACACCCGCCAGGCGTCTCGGCTGATCGACCAACTCGCGGCGATGCACGACCCTTTTGCCGGCACCGGGCCGACCCCGGACGCCGTGGCCACGACGTGATTGAATGGCCGCCCGAACTGCGGCGGGCGGTCCAGCAGCACGGCTCCGCAGTGGTGTACGCGGTCGCGTTCGAGTCGCTCGGGTATCCGCCGACGTGGATCACCGGGACGACCGAGAGCGGTCGCGTCAGGGCGGCACTGTCTCAACTCTCAAACGCGATGGGGGATCGGCGATGAGCAGCGAAGCGACTTTCTTGGATGAACTCGGCGGGGCGGTGGACGCCGACTCGCTCGACGCCCGCATGGCGGCCGGGGGGAACATCCCGCCCGGGAAGTACCACGCCAAACTCAACGGGGCGAAGGAGACGGTGAGCAAACAGAAGGGCACGCCGGGGTACGAACTCACCTTCATCGTCGTCGGCGGGCCGTTCGACGGCACCGAGGTCACGGACACCCTGTACCGGACGGACAACCAGAAGACGCGGGATCGGCTCGCGTTGTTCGGCTCGCGGCTCGGGCTGCTGGTCCGCGGCAACGACGGGAAGCTGACGATGGCGAAGGGCAAGCGCGACTTCATGGACTGCCTCGACACCCCGTGCGTCATCGAGATCACGCACGAGAAGTACACCCGCGAGGACAAGAGCGAGGGCCACGCGGTGCGGCTCGCGTTCAACGGGATTCACGACCCGGCGGACCCGAAGGTGAAGGCCGAAATGGCGGCCGGGGGCAAGCCGGCGACGGGTGCCACGCCGGCGAAGCTGGACAAGTCGAGCCAGGCGGACATGGCGGCGGATCGCAACCAACCGCCGACGACCACCACCGCCAAGAAGAAGCCGAACATTAGCGACCTGTGACCGCACCCACCCGGGAAGGGGTCGGCCCCTTTGGTTCAACGGTAGAGCGCCGGAGCAAATCCGGAGGTGCGGGTTCGAGTCCCGCCGGGGGCCGTTGACGACGCGACAGACACCGAGACGAGCGACACCGATGCCGACGCGACCTGATTACCGAAAGCCGCCGCCGACCGACTGCGACGGCGGATTGTACCGCCGCGGAATCCCGCTCGAACGGTGGCCGAGCGAGCGGCGGCGGCTCGAACTCGCCCGGCAGAACGGGACGGCAATCGAGGGGTGGGATAACGCGGTGCGGGCCATCGAGGACGCCGGCCAGGGGGATGAGTGATGCGGATGCAGACGTTCACGCCGAAAGATCGCACGAAGCGGGAACACCTCGGCTCATTGGAGCGGGTCGTTCACGCGGACGGCGAAGGCCAGTTCTGCATCCTCAAGTTGACCGACGGCGCTTCCGTGCTGCTGTCGGCCGACGCCGATCAGTTCGTGAGCGGCCAACAATACCTGTTCCTCGGCCGCTGGCAGGACGGGCGGTACGGTCCGGAGTTCAAAGCCGGCTCGTTCACGCGGGGGCAGCCGTTCAGCCGGGCGGCCGTCGTCCGCTACCTGTCGGAGACGTGCCGCAACATCGGCCACGCGACCGCCGTCAAGCTGTGGGACAAGTACGGCCCCGACGCGGTGCGGACCGTCCGGGAGGAGTCTCATCTACCCGTCGAGGCCGGCATCCTGTCGGGCGATGCGGCGATGGAGGCGAGCGACGACCTGCAGCAGTTCGCCCACGTCGAGCGGACGAAGGTCGAGTTGTTCGGCCTGTTCGCCGGACGCGGCTTCCCGGGGAAGATCATCGACCGCTGTATCGGGAAGTGGGGTGTCGCGGCCCCGGCGGTGGTGAGGCAGTCCCCGTTCCGGCTACTCACGAACAAGCTCCCCGGTGCCGGATTCAAGCGCTGCGACAAGATGTTTCTTGAGTTGGGCGGCCGGCCGTCCGCGATGAAGCGACAAGCCATCGCCGCGTGGTCGGCGATGAAGGAAGATCGCACCGGCTCGACGTGGTGCGACGCGAACGACATCGTGACCGCGGTCAAAGCCGCGATCCCCAACGCGGACCCGGTGAAGGCTCTCCGCATCCTCATCCGGGCTGGGTGGGCAAGGGTGCGGCGGGACGGCTCAGCCCGGTACGTCACCACCCGCGAGCGGGCCGACGCCGAACAGCGGATAGCGGACAGCGTGCGCCGGCTATCCCGGTTCCCATCCCTCTGGCCGACCGACATCCTCACGAGCGTGGCCGAGGGCGACGGCTTGCCGAGTGAGCATCAGGCCGGCCAGGCGAAGCTAGCGACGGCGGGGGCCGTGGGGTTCTTCATCGGCGGCCCCGGCACCGGCAAGACGCACACGCTGGCGTTCCTGTTGAAGCAGGCGTTGACCATCCTCGGCGAGTCGTCGGCCGCGGTCGCGGCACCGACGGGGAAAGCGTCCGTCCGGGCGGGCGAATCGCTGCGTGCCCGCGGGCTGGCGATCATGTCCAGCACGATTCACCAGCTACTCGAAATCGGCCGCAACGGGCACGACGGGGACGGCTGGGGGTTCGTGCGCAACCTCGACAACCCGTTAGACGTGCGGCTGCTGGTGATCGACGAATCGTCCATGCTCGACGCGACGCTGATGGCCGAGACGTTGGAGGCACTACCGGACGGGGCGAACGTGCTGTTCGTCGGCGACCCGTACCAGTTGCCCCCGGTCGGGCATGGCGCTCCGCTCCGCGATCTGTTGGCCGCCGGACTGCCGCAAGGCGAACTCGTCGAGGTGCGGCGAAACGCGGGCGGGATCGTCCGTGCCTGCGCCGCGATTAAGGCCGGCACGCCGGTGGTGTTCTCGGACCGGATCGACTTGGAGGCGGCCGACCAGAAGAACATCCGGCTGATCGAGTGCGGCCAGGTCGAGACGGCCGGGGTGATCGAGGACGTGATTACGTCGTTGAAGCGGTTCAACCCGGTCTGGGAAACGCAGATCATCACCGCGTTGAACGACAAGTCGGACACGTCACGGAAGAAGCTCAACGAGCGGTTCGGGAAGCTGTTGAACCCGGACGGGAAGGCCGCCCGCGGGAACCCGTTCCGCGTCGGCGACAAGATCATTTGCACTCGCAATACGCGGCTGAAAACCGTCGAGCCGGTCGGCAAGCTCGGCCGGCCGGGGATGGACGACGACGCCGGGTACTACATCGACCGGCCGTTCAAGTACGCCGGGTGTCTCACCCCCGAATGGTACGTGGCGAACGGCGAGATCGGCCGCGTCGTGGCGGTCGGCGAGAAGCACACCATCGCCCGGTTCGGCGGGGTCGATGTCCCGCTGGTGAAGATCACCGTCGGCAAGGCTCAGAAGTCCGAGGACGACGCCGACGGTGGCGGGACGCAGCTCGCAACGTCCGGCGGCGGGTCGGCCGACTTCGATCCGGCGTGGGCGATCACGGTGCATCGCTCGCAGGGGTCCGAGTGGCCGTGCGTGATCTGCGTCATCGACGACGCGGCGAGCATGATCGCGGACCGCAACTTCTGGTACACGGCGATTTCGCGGGCCCGGTCGATGTGTTTGGTGATCGGCCCGCGTGGCGTGTTCGACCGGCAGCGCGTGCGGCAGGCGCTGACCCGTCGGCGGACGTTCCTGCCGGAATTATTGCGAGAGTGATACGCGATGGCCATTACCCGACCGTGCTTCATCTGCGACGGAACCGGGCGGATGTGTGATGTCTGTGGCGAGAGCGAACGCGCCTGCGAGTGCGACGACGAGCCATCGACGAATGAGTGTGAAAACTGCGACGGGACGGGCACCGTGGAAGTGCCGTGCGAACCCCCGATCCCTCCCCCTGGCCGACCCCTGAAAGGATGACCGTGCCCCACGAACAGAAGCCCCACCAAGAATCGCTCTCGCTCGAATCCATCGCCGTCCTGGCCGACGGGCAAGGGAAGGCGGTCATCAACGCCGCGATCAACGCCGCCATGCGGGACACCGAGGACCGCGGGGAGGACGGCAAGGCCCGGAAGGTCACGGTCGAGATCGAGTTGAAGAAGCTCGGCGACGACAACGTGACCGCGACCGTGAAGGCGAAAACGACGCTCCCGCCGTATGTGACGAAGCCGACCATCGGCCGGATCGGGATGGAAGGGCGGAAGCCGCGGATGCTGTTCTCGCCGGCGAGTGCGGAGAACCCGGATCAGCCGGCGTTGCCGAACGGCACCGAGGACTAGCAGCGGCCGACTGGCGGTGCAGTACACAAGCGGCCCGGTCGGCGTGATCGGGCCGCGTTTTCGCCCTCGAACGAACGGAGACGACCGTGTTGAAAGAAGCGTTCCAGTTCCTCACGGCCCTCGGCGCGAAGGCCGAGACGCCGACCATCATCACCGCCCCCAGCGAGCCGAGCCACGTCTACTACCTGCGAGACGCAGCCGGCGTGAAGCGGGTGGAGGCCGAACCGCCGCCGGACAAGCACCAGGCGTTCAGCCTCGATGCGATCATCGGCATGGCGGAAAGCTGCGTGCTGAGCGGGTCGATCTGGTACGGGCCGGAAGGCGTCGTACTGCGGCTCGACGACACCGGCCGGAACACCATCGACCTCGTAACGAAGCTGAGCGACCCGTTCGTTCAGTTGCAGCAGTGGCGGCAGAACAAGCCGTCGCTGACGCAAGCGGACCTGATCCGGTCGCTGCGGATCACCTTCCGCGAGTGCCTGTCTCCGGCCGGGGAAATCCTGGCCGTCCTCAAGCGGGTGAAGTTCAACGCATCGCAGTCGAGCGATTCCGAGATCAGCAACGGCAAGTTCAGTGTGGGCAAGTCGCTCACGGCCGAGGTGACGGGGACGGGCACGCTGCCGGAATACTTGAAGCTTCTCATCCCGGTGTGGGCCAACCCGTGCTTCCGTGCCGTGCGTACCGTCGTCGAATGTGCGTTGGAGGCTGACGCCGCGACCGCCACGTTCCGGGTGATCCCGCTCCCTGGCCAACTGGAAGAGGCGATCGACTACGCCACGAGCATGGTCGGCCGCGACCTGGCGAACCGGTTGGAAGCGGCGAAGAACGGGATCGCGGTCCACTACGGACGGCCGTGATCGCGGTGCGGTGAGGCGGTCCCCGGCCGGGGTGGCGAGTGTCGCCCCGGCCCTCTTTGTCGAGTGAGCGACGATGGCACAGACCATGTTCGATTCGGCCCGCCGCACGCTCGGGGAAGCCCTCGACGAAACGGCCGATCTGCTCAACCAGTACGGGCCGCGGTACGACCATTGGGCGATCGCCTATTCCGGCGGGAAGGACTCGTCGGCGTGCCTCACCGCCCTGGCCTACCTGATCGACACCGGCCGCGTCTCGCCCCCGAAATTGCTATCCGTCCGGTACGCCGATACGCGGATGGAGCTTCCCCCGCTCAAGGCCGCCGCCGATGCGATGTTGGCCAGGATGGGCGAAGCCGGGCACGACGCGGAATGCGTGTTGCCGGCGATGGATGACCGCTTCTTCGTCTACATGCTCGGCCGCGGCGTCCCCCCGCCGAGCAATACGTTCCGCTGGTGTACCGACCAACTCAAGATCGAGCCGATGGAGCGGAGCATCCGGGCGTTCAAGGCCGGTGCGAAAGTGCTGATGCTGACCGGCGTCCGCCTCGGCGAGTCGGCTGCCCGTGACGACCGGATCGCGGTGTCATGCTCCCGCGACGGGGCCGAGTGCGGGCAGGGCCGGATTCACCTCGCAATGGCCGGGTCGGGGTCGAACGACATCAACCAGTTGTTCATCCCGGGCGGGGCGAACGACCCGTGCGACACGCTCGCACCGATCCTGCATTGGCGGGTGTGCCACGTCTGGAACTGGCTTCTCGGCGACAACGCCGAATCGGTCGATCACGACTTCCTCGACGTGACGGGAATGGTGGCCGACGCCTACGGGGACGGTGGCGGGTCGAAGCTCATCGAGTCGGCCGCCCGGACCGGGTGCGTCGGGTGCAACCTCGCGTCGCGGGACGTGGCCCTTGACCGGCTGTGTCGGCGGTCCGAGTGGGCTTACTTGGCCCCGTTGAAGCGTCTGCGGCCCCTGTACGCGGAGTTGAAGGAGCCGGCGAACCGGCTGCGAAAGTCGATGTTCCGCCGCGACGCGGGCGGCGGGTTGGTTTTCGAGATGGAGCGGCGGAAGGACGGGACGCCCGTGAAGAACCCGGGCCGGTTGGGGCCGATCACGTTCGCCGCCCGGCGTCACGGGCTGGCGACGATCCTCGACATCCAGGCCGAGGTGTGCCGCGGTGCCGAGCGGTCTGGGAAGCCGCCATATTCGCTGATCGACCCAGACGAAGAACGGCGCATCGGCGAATTGATCGACGCCGAGACGTGGCCGAACAAGTGGGACGGGACGGAGACGATCGGCGATGCGTGGTTGCCGGAAGTGCGGCGGGACGGGACCGTTCAACACCGGCTGTTCGGGGAGTGATGATGGCCCGCACCAAGCGACGACCGCCGACGGAAGCCGACGCTGTGTTCCCCGGCACCGTCGTCATCGACACCCGGGAGCAGCTCGCCCACGCCTTCGCCGCCGTCCCACGTGACAAGTCGGACGGCGGCGGGCTGT
>JANPKP010000092.1:0-2897 GCA_031426095.1 Gemmataceae bacterium | reverse complement strand
CGCGCTCGGCTTGCGCGACTGCCACCCCTCCGGGGTTCTCCCTTTTCGCGTCGGTCAGACCAGGGGTTCAGACACCTGGCGATTAACGGTGGCCCCGTTGGGGCCGAGAACCCCGAACCCCGAACCCCGTTACCCCGCCCTCGCCCCGAACCGCGTCCGGTACCACCGCAGCGCCAGCAACCCCGCCAGGGCCCCGCCCCAGTTGATCAGCACGTCCTGCACGCACCCGTGGCGGCCGATGTCCATGAGCGCCTGCCCCGCCTCCGTGGCGACCGCGTGGGCGGCCACAACGCCGAGCGCGACGGCCGCCCGCCGGCGGGGGCCGGGCAGCGTCGCGGCCGTCACCGCCAGGGCCGCGTACGCGCCGGCGTGCAGGCCCTTGCTCAGGACGAAGTAGGCGTCGAGGCTCAGCCCCTTCGACACCGCCTCGGGGACGGGCCGCGGGGCGAGCAGCGCCACCGTCCAGCCCGCGAGGAGAACGAGGGAGCCGGCGAGGTGGCGGGAAAAACGCGACGGCGGCGACGGGGGGTGGCTCATCGCGGCGGGGTGCCGAGTTCGCGGAGCTTGCTGCGGAGGTACTTGGCCCGGGCCGCGTTCCGCTCCTCGCCGCCGAGTTCCGTCCCCATGATCTTCTGGAGGTGGGCCGCCTGCGTGTGGATGAACAACTGGTTCACCGTGGTCGCCGGCAGGTCGTCGATCAGGTGCAGGTGGATGCCCAGCCGCACGGCCGAGAGCAGCTCCATCGTCTCCTCGGACGTGATCATGGTGGCGCTGCCGAGGGTGCCGATGGCCCGGGCCACGCGGTCCTGCTCGGCCAGCAGCCGCTCCTTGATCATCGCCTGCCGCGTCTGCCGCTCGTACTGGAGGATCGTCTGGATCACCTCCTTGATCTCGCCGAGCACCTTCGTCTCGGCCTTCCCGAGCGTCACCTGGTTGGAGATCTGGTACAGGTCGCCGAACGCCCGGCTCCCCTCCCCGTGCAGCCCGCGGACGGCGAGGTTGATCTTCTGGAGCGCCCGGAACACCTTGTCGATCTGCTTCGTGACGCCCAGCGCCGGGAGGTGGAGCATGACGCTCGCCCGCATCCCGGTGCCGACGTTCGTGGGGCACGCCGTCAGGTACCCGAACTGGTCGTGGAAGGCGTAGGCCATGCGGGCCTCGACGCTGTCGTCCACGCGGTCGATCTCGGCCCACGCCTCGTCCAGCGAGAAGCCGCTCCGCATCACCTGCAACCGCAGGTGGTCCTCCTCGTTGACCATGACGCTGACCGACTCCCGCTCGTCGAACGCCACGCCCCGGGGGCCGTCGAGGACGGTGGCCAGTTCGCGGCTGATGAGCTGGCGTTCGAGGAGGAACTGGCGGTCGAGCGGGGAGAGGCCGGCCACGTCGACGTACCGCAGGGGCGGGTCGATGTCGGCGGCGGCGAGGGCGGCCTGGAAGCGGGCGACGATCTCGGTCTTTTGCGCGGCGGTGGCCCGGTTGGTGAACGGGTACGGGGCCAGGTTGCGGGCCAGGCGGATGCGGGTGGACACGACCACGTCCGAGTCCGGGCCGGTCCCGCGGAGCCACTCGCCCAGGTTCGGGAGCAGGCTATCCAGGTTCATCCGTGGCTTCCTTCTGTCGGATCCGGTCGCGGAGGCGGGCCGCCTCCTCGTACCGCTCGGCCGCGACGGCGGCCTTCAACTGCGAGGTCAGGTCGTCCGCCCCGCCGGCCGCCCGCCGGCGGAGGGCGGCCTTGGGCGCCTTCCCGCCGTGCCGCCCGGCCCGGTGGATGCGTTCGAGCAGCGGCTCCAGGAGTGGGCGAAACGTCTCGTAGTCGTGCGGGCACCCGAGCCGCCCCTCGGCGCGGAACTCCCCGTACTTTAGCCCGCACGCCCCGCAGGTCAACGCGGCCGGGTCGGCCTTCCCGCCGGCCGCCCCCGCCGCCGGCGTGGCGGCGAGCAGGTGGAGGAGGGCCTTGAGGTCGATCTGCGGCGGGTCGTCGTCGGGGATCAGGTTGTGTTCCCGGGCGCACCCCTCGCACAGGTGCATCTCCCGCTTCTTCCCCTGGACGATGTCCGTCAGGTGGACGCTCGCCGGGTTGTCGCAGAACTGACACTTCATGCGTCCGTCTCCCGCGCTCCGCTCAGAGGGCTCCGCGTCGCGGCTACGCGGGCGGGCCGTGACTCAGCCCTCTTCCAGTTGCCGAATCTTGTCCCGGAGCCGGGCGGCGTCCTCGTAGGCCTCGTCCTGGACGGCCTGCTGGAGCTTCCGCCGCAGTTGGGCGAGTTCGAGCTGGGCCCCCTTCGCCTTGGGCAGCCGGCGGGGCGTCTTGCCGGCGTGCTTCACGTCCCCGTGGACGCTCTCCAGGAGCGGCAGGAGGTCTTCCCGGAAGGCGTCGTAGTCGTGCGGGCAGCCGAGCCGGCCGTTGTTGCGGAACTCGACGAACTTCAGCCCGCACGCGTCGCACGCCTTCTCGCCGAGGTTGTCGTCGTCCCCCACCTCGACGGCCGGCTCGTCCTTGCTGGCGGCCGCGTTCTTCTTCTGCTGCGGCTCGTACAGGTACTTCTTGGCGCACTCCTCGCACAGGTGGAGTTCCTCGAACCGCTCGTCGCCGAGGACCTCGGTGATGTGCAGGGTGGCCTGCTTCAGACAGCGCTGGCACTTCATACCGCCGGCCCCCGGTGCGTGTGGGGGCATTCTACCCGGGCGGCCGGGCGGGGGGAAGCAGGGCGGGAGAAGAGGAGAGGGGGAGAAGAGTAGAGGCAGGACCGCCGGTGTCTTCCAACCCCAACGGGGTGTCAGTTAATAGCCTGGGGTGTCAACCCCAGGTCTGAGGGCCACCCCCGATGGGCGGAACCCCGAAGGGGTGGCAGTCACGCACGTCGAACGTGACTGCCACCCCTTCGGGGTTCCGG
>JANPKP010000091.1:0-31557 GCA_031426095.1 Gemmataceae bacterium | reverse complement strand
TGCCCGCCTTCGGCGTCGGCATCAGGTTGCGGGGCCCGAGGATCTTACCGAGCCGGGAGACCTGGCCCATCATGTCCTGGGTGGCGATGGCCACGTCGAAGTCGAGCCAGTTCTCCTTGCTGATTTTCTCGACCAGGTCCGCGGCCCCGGCGAACACGGCCCCGGCGGCCTTCGCCTTGGCGACGTTCTCGCCCTGGCAGAACACCACCACCCGGGTCGCCTTGCCGATGCCGTGCGGCATCGGGATCGCCCCGCGGACCATCTGGTCCGACTGGGTCACGTCAATGCCGAGATTCATGTGAACCTCGACCGTCTCGTCGAACTTGGCCCGCTTGTACTGCTTGAGCTGGGCGATGGCCTGCTTGACCGACACCGGCGGTTGCTCGCCGAGCTTCTTCTCGATGTTGCGGAGGTGGTTGCGGAGTTTCTTGCCCCGCCGCGGGGACACGCCCGGCTTCTTCTTTTTCTTCGGTCCTTCCTCGGCGGGGGCGGCCGCTTTGGGAGCGCCGCCGGCGGCCGGGGCCGGACTCGCGACCGGGGCGGTCGTTTCGGTGGGAGCCGCCTTCGGGGCGTCGCCCTCGGCCGGCTTCGGGTCGGTGTCGTTTGCCATCGTCGGATTCTCCCTGGCGGGGGCTCGTTCCGCTGACGCGGTGAGTGCAACCCCTCCCACGGGGCGACTGCCGCGTGGTGTGGTGAGACAAATACGTATAGAAATTCGGTGGAGGAGTGGCAACGGGCGGCCCACGGATTCCCGCGGCCGCCCCGATCCTTCGACGGGCCTTTTACCCCTCGACGACCGTGATGCCCATGCTCCGGGCCGTCCCCTCGATGATCCGGCCGGCGTGATCGACGTCGCGGGCGTTCAGGTCCTGCAACTTCTTCGTCGCGATGTCCTGGACCTGCTTCTTGGTGAGCGTGAAGCCCTTGTACTTCCCCTGCTTCTTGCTGTCGGCGGGGATGACTTCCTTCCCCTGCTTCTTGCCGTGCGGGATCTTGGCCGCGAGCTTGATCAGGATGGCCGCCGGGGGCGACTTGATCTTGAACTCGAAGCTCCGGTCGGAGTAGACGGAGATGACGACGGGGAGCATCAACCCCTTCATCTCCGGCGTGCCCGTCTTGTCGTTGAACTGCTTCACGAACATGCCGATGTTCACGCCGTGGGCACCCAGGGCCGGGCCGACCGGGGGAGCCGGGGTGGCGGTCCCGCCGGGGCACTGGAGTTTCACGTACGCCGTCACTTGCTTGGCCATGACTCACCGGGTCGGAAATTCGGAATGCGGAATTCGGAATGTGGATTCTAGGAAAAAAACGGTGAATGACCACGGGCCGGCATCAAGCCGGGTCTTCGATCCGCAATCCAAAATCCGCAGTCCGCGATATTAACTAGACCTTGTCCACCTGCCAGTAGTCGAGTTCCACGTCCACCGGGCGGCCGAAGATCGACACCACGACCGTGACCTTCGGCGTCTCGCCGGCGTCCTTCGGCTCGGTGATGAGCTTGACCTCGCCCTCCATGTTGGCGAACGCCCCCTCGCGGATGCGGACCTTGTCACCCTTCTCGAAATCGAGCTTGACCTTGACCTTGCCGTCTTTGCCCTTCGGGTCGCCGCTCACGCCGTGGAGCACCGATTGTACGTCGCGGTCGGGCATCGGCGTCGGGATGCGGTTGAGGGACGCCCCGACGAAGTCGCCGACCCCGCTCGTCTCGCGGAACAGGTAGAGGATTTGGTCGTTGAACTCGACCTCGGCGAAGAGGTAGCCGGGGAACTTCTTGTTCTCCTTGACGACGCGCTTCTCCTTCGTCACCTTGTCGCCGTTCTTCTTCTCGACGACCTTCTTGACCTGCGTCACCTTCTCGACCGGGATGACGATCTGGCCGAAGTACTCTTCCAGCCCCTCGATCTTCACCCGCCGCTCGATGGCCGCCTTGATCGACTCCTCGCGGTTGCTCGTCACCTTGATGACGTACCACTTCTTCGGGTTCTCGGGGGGGGGCGGCTCGGCCGGCGTTTCCGGCTCGGCGTTCGCCTCCGCGGCGACGGCCACGCCCTCCCCCGCTTCCGGTCCCTCGGCCACCCGGTCCTCGAACGACTCGTCCACATCCGCCTCGTCGGCGACGGCGACCGGGTGCGTGGCGACCCCGTCCGCGGCCGGGTGGTGGTCCCCCGTCGGGTGGTCGGCGTCGGGGGTCGGGAGGCTCTCGTCGTTCATGGCGGGCTCGGTACCGTCGGCCGGGGTGGTTACCACTTCACAACGTCGGCCTGGCCCGGCTTGGCCTGGCCGGGGGTTTTCTCGGGGAGGACGCCGATCGCACTGAGTAACCAACCCCAGAACAGGTCAACGGCCAGGAGGAACAGGGTGGTCGCGACCACGAACACGAGGACGACGACCGTGTCCTGGACCAGTTGCCGGCGGGTGCTCCACGACACCTTGTTCATCTCCGCCTCGGTGGCGATGAGGAACTCGGCAAACGTCGGCACGTTGACGATCCGGTAGGCCAGCCACAGGGTGAGGCCGAACAGGAGGACCGGGACCGAGTAGCGGACGGCCGTCAGGAGCGTGAGGGTTGCCGTGGTGTAGGGCAAATTCAACGTCCAGTCGCCGGCCGGCAGGACGCCCTGGGTGTAGAGCGAGTAGACCCCGCTCCCGCCGATCAGCAGGATGCCGAGGACAGTGAGCCGACGGACCTTCTGGCCGAGCGACCGCTTGTACCCCGTGGCGTGGAGCAGCCCGCTCTCCTCCAGCCCGACCATCCAGGTGGCGGCCCGCGGCGAGGTGAAGAACTTGACGGCCCCGAACGCGAGGGCGAGGGCCACGATGGCGGTGATGATCGGGCCGGCCGAACCGTCCACCGTCAAGCCGACGGCCCGGACGATGAAGAAGATGGCGACGGCGGCCGAGATGACCAAGAAGATGCCGCCGCGGAGCCCCTTCGGCGGGTGGGAGCCGGCGAGCGACTGGCCGAGACGGACGAGGCCGACGGCGGCCACGAGTTGGAGGCCGACCCGGACCGCGAAGTTGGTCAAGCTGTTGAAGGCGAAGGTGGGGGCGACGAACCGCTGCCACAGGTCGGGGACGGCGTAGAAGACGACGGCGAGGGCCGCGGCGACGTACACGGCCCCGGCGACGCTGGCGGCCACGAGGGCGGCCTGCGGGGTGGGGGTGCGGCGTTCGGCGGCGGTCTCGAGGGCGGTGGCCATGTCCTTCCTTTCCGATCCGTCGGGCGAGGGGTCCGGATGCGAGGGGGCCGGCCGCACGGCCCCGGCCTACTCGGCGGGTGTCGCGGCCGGCCCTCGGCGAGCGGACTGGCGTGCCGTCACTGCGGAGCAGGAGCGGAGGGATTCGAACCCCCAACCGCCGGTTTTGGAAACCGATGCTCTACCATTGAGCTACGCTCCTGTGGACAGGAGGCAGCGGCAGAAGGCGGGCGGCAGTCAACCCACCCGGGCAATCGGACGCAAGCCCTTTCGTGGCTCGCCCCGTTTTTGCTGCCGCCTGCTAACTGCCGCTGCCGACTGACTCACACTACTTCTTCCCGACCGGGGCATCGTCGGTGATCTTCGTCACGACGCCCGAGCCGACGGTCCGGCCGCCCTCGCGGATGGCGAAGCGGAGGCCGTCGTCCATGGCGACCGGCATCCCCTCCATCAGCTCGACGGCCACCTTCACGTTGTCGCCGGGCATGCACATCTCGACGCCGGCCGGCAGTGCGATGCTCCCGGTCACGTCCGTGGTCCGGAAGTAGAACTGCGGCTTGTACCCGGTGAAGAACGGGGTGTGCCGCCCGCCCTCGTCCTTCGACAGAACGTAGATGCTGGCCTCGAACTTCGAGTGCGGGGTGATGCTCCCCGGCTTCGCGATGACCTGCCCCCGCTCGATCCCCTCGCGCTCGATCCCGCGGAGCAGAGCGCCGACGTTGTCGCCGGCGATGGCCTTGTCGAGGGTCTTGTTGAACATCTCGATGCCGGTCAGGACCGTCTTGATGTTGTCCTTCCGCAGGCCGATGATCTCGACTTCGTCTCCGACCTTGGCGGTGCCCCGCTCGATGCGGCCGGTGGCCACGGTGCCGCGACCCTTGATCGAGAACACGTCTTCGACCGACATCAGGAACGGCTTGTCCTCTTCCCGGACGGGGAGCGGGACGTAAGTGTCTAGGGCGAACATGAGGGCGTCGACCGACCGCGACCCGTCGTTCTCGGTGGTCGGGTTCTCGAGGGCCTCCTTCGACCGGCCGAACACGATGGGGATGTCGTCGCCGGGGAACTCGTACTTGCTGAGCAGTTCGCGGAGTTCCATCACCACGAGCGGGATCAGTTCCGGGTCGGCCTTGTCGCACTTGTTCATGTACACCACGATCCGGGGCACGCCGACCTGCTTGGCGAGCAGGATGTGTTCCCGGGTCTGGGGCATCGGGCCGTCGTCGGCCGCGACCACCAGGATGGCCGCGTCCATCTGGGCGGCCCCGGTGATCATGTTCTTGATGTAGTCGGCGTGCCCGGGGCAGTCGATGTGGGCGTAGTGACGGCCCGACACGGTGGCCGGGAACGTCATCGCGTCCAGGCCCGGGTAGTCGAGCAGGTCCTTGAACGGGACGGCGTCCTTGCCCGCGTAGCTGCGGTCGGGCGACTCGTACTCGACGTGCGAGACGGCGATCGTCACCGTCTTGTTCGCGTCGCGGACGATCCCGCCCTTGGCGATTTCGCTGTAGGACTTGAAGTCCTTGAGCTTGTTCACGTGGGCGTTGCGGGCCAGGATCGCCGCGGTGGTGGTCGTCTTCCCGTGGTCGATGTGCCCGATGGTGCCGACGTTGACGTGCGGCTTGTTCCGCTCGAAGTTCCCCTTAGCCATCGCTCCCTCGCGGTGATAACGGTGTTGGGCGGGGTGGTGCCGGGGGTCGGAGGCCGGCACCGCCCGCCCGCGGCGGACTGACACTCCCCGCGGCCACGGGGTTCCGATTACGTCCGAGAGCTGCTGTTGGGATTCGAACCCAAGACCTCTTCCTTACCAAGGAAGTGCTCTACCAACTGAGCTACAGCAGCGGTTCGTGCCCCTCGGGGCCGCAGAGTCGACCCTGAGAGTCTTACGGCGGGCGGCCGGACGCGGCCAGAGCGGGCGACGGGATTTGAACCCGCAACATCTTGCTTGGAAGGCAAGTGCTCTACCGTTGAGCTACACCCGCGGGGGGCGATTGCGGAATGCGAGTATCGGATTGCGGATTAGTAACCACAGTCCGACCGAGCCCCGCCGTCGCCGTCTTCCAATCCGAAATCCGCATTCCGCAATTCTTCGAGGAGTGGGCAGGACAGGATTTGAACCTGTGTAGGGTTGCCCCGTCAGATTTACAGTCTGATGCAATTGACCACTCTGCCACCTGCCCGGTGGGCCCGCCGTCGTTCGGTCGCGGTGCGACAGGCCGGGGCTTGTTATAGCAACCGGACCGGCCGCGGGAAGCTAGCGGTGGGAATCGAACCCACGACCTGCGGTTTACAAAACCGCTGCTCTGCCAACTGAGCTACGCTAGCGGCGAACTCGTGCGGGAAAGCACAACGTAGGAAACCCGCCCTCTCGCTTCAAGGGGAGTCTCCGCCTCGTATACCCAGGACGCCCCCGGCCGCCACCGGGTTCACGGGTTGCCCGCCCGCTGAAGGGCCCCGGCCTGGGCCGCCACCGCGGGCGTCCACGGGTAGATTAGCGGCCGACCGACGCCCGCCTCCACACCCGGCGACCGCGGCAGGTCTGCGATTCGATACTTCCCCCCATCCTTCACGAGCAACAGGAGGTAATCCCCCGGCCCGGAGAACACCGTGGCGTCTGGCTGCGGCGGCTCGTCGGGTCGGCGGACGGCGGCCTTCAGGTCCACGACCTCCACCGTGGCGTTCGCGGCGGGGCCGGCCGGGCCGAGCGCCTCCGTCAGCGTTACGGCGGTGAGGGGCTGACCGTCGGAACCGGCCGCCACTTTGCCGACCACACGGTACGTGGCCGCCGCCCACTGGGCCCGCGACACCACCGGCCCCCGGTCCTTCGTGAGGGCGGCGTAACTCAGGTAGCCGAGCCACCCGAGGAAGGCGGCCAGGGCGACCGCGAGGCGGACCTTCGCGCCCGTCATCGCTCACCCCGCCGGGGTGCCCCGAGGTCGACCGCGTAGCCGTCGGTCAGGGCCTTCTCCAGGTCGAACACGTCGCGGAAGTCCTCGATGTCGTCGCGGTCCGACCGGCTAAGGCGGCCGGCCTCGATGAGCTTGAACACGACCGCCCCGAAGTCGTCCGTCCGCCGCAGGCCCCAGGTGCGGAACACGACCGGGGCCATCAGCCCGAACTCGCGGACGGCCAGGTCGCACGCCCCGCGGAGCAGCTCGCCGCCGCTCACGTGGTGGTCCCCGTCGTCCTCCGCCGCCCGCCCGCGGCCGAGCCGCTCCTGGGTGAACGTGACGGCGTCGCAGACGAACTCGTACGCCTCGTACATGTACCGGGCGTCGTCGCGGATCAGGTCGAGGATGCGGGCGTCCATTTCACCTCGGCGAAGGATAATGGCTGAAGGCTGAAGGATAAAATCGGCCAAGACCCCGGGGCGAATCGCCGCCACGCCCGAGGTCCCGTCTGCCTTTATCCCTCATCCTTCGTCCTCGATCCTTTCTATAGCTTCGTCAGCACTTCGTCGGCGGCGACCGGCAGCCGGCGGCCGTCCTCGAACTCGACCAATAGCCGGCGGGCCAGCACTTCCTGGGCGAGAACCCGCCCCTGCCCCTTCGCCGTCAGGACCCGGGTGCCGACCGACGGCAGCTCGCGCAGGAACCCCTCGTACACGTCCTGCTCGAAGCGGAGGCAGCACTTGAGCCGCCCGCACCGGCCGCTGATCTTCGTCGGGTCGAGGGTCGACTTCTGGAGCTTGGCCATCCTCATGCTCACCGGCGGCATCACCACCATGTGGGTGTTGCAGCAGACCGGCTTGCCGCAGTCCCCGTAGTCGGCCAGGAGCTTGGCCTCGTCCCGCACGCCGATCTGCCGCAGCTCGATCCGCGTGTGGAACTCGCGGGCCATGCTCTTGACCAGTTCGCGGAAGTCGACCCGCCCCTCCGCGAGGAAGTAAAAGACGACCCGCTCGCCGCCGAAGAGGTGCTCCACGTCCACGATCTGCATGGCCAGCTTGTGCTGAACGACGAGCGCCTGGCCGGCCGCGTACTCCCGGGCCTGGAGGTCTTTGAGCTGGGCGATCTTGCTCCGGTCGGGGGCGTCGGCCAGCCGGACGATCTCGCCCCGGGTCGGCTCCGGGATGGCGGCCACGGCGGCCGGCGTGGCCGGACAGAGGGCGGTCCCGTGCTCCAGTCCTCGCTCGGTGCGGAGGACGACCGCGTCCCGCGGCCGGACGGTCCCGCTGGCCGGCGGGCCGAACTCGCCGACGTGACGCATGGCCCCGTGGCGGACGAGCCACTTCGGGCCGGCGGGACCGCCGCTGAGGATGTCGGGCATGGCGATCATGGAACCCGATCGTGGCGGCGGGGGTAGGTGCGAGAGCGAGTGAAGGGACAGTATACCGCCCCGGCGGGGGCCGGTCATCCGATCTTGGCGTTACCACTTTTTACCGCTTTTAAACGGCGCGTTCGGCCCGAACTCGCGGTCGGCGAACGACTTGTTCGCCCCCGCTCCCACCCCCCCCTGGGAAAGCGGGAGCGGCCGCGAAATCCGGGCGAGTGCCGGTGAAACGCGATACACGCCCGCGTTCCCCTGCGCGGACTCAGCGTCGCGGCTACGCGAAGACGTTACGACGCCACCACCCCGCCCTCGAAGAGCGCCCGCAGGGCGTCCGGATCGACCGGCTTCACGAGGTGGTGGTCGAACCCGGCCTCCCGCGACTTCCGCCGGTCCTCGTCCTGCCCGTAGCCGGTTAAGGCCACCAGGACCACCGAATCCATGTCGGGCTGGAGTCGCAGCCAGTGGGCCGTCTCGTACCCGCTCATGCCGGGCAGGCCGATGTCGAGGACGACCACGTCCGGGCGGAAGGCCGGGGCCAACTCCAGCGCCGCCTGCCCGTGGTAGGCCGTCCGCACGTCGTGCCCGCCAAGGCCGAGGAGCATGGCCAGGCTGTCGGCCGCGTCGGTGTTGTCGTCCACCACCAGCACCCGCCGGCCGCGGCCGGGGGCGGGCCTGGCCGCCGCCGGCGACGAGGCCGCGAGTTCCTCCACGGCCGGCAGGCGGACGACGAACTCGCTCCCGCGGCCGAGCCCCTCGCTCCGTGCCTCGACGGTGCCGCCGTGCATCTCCACGAGCCGGCGGACGAGCGTCAGCCCGAGCCCGAGGCCGCCCTGGGAGCGGTCCAGCGACCGCTCGGCCTGGGTGAACAGGTCCCACACCCGGGGGAGGAGTTCGGGGGCCATCCCCACGCCGTCGTCGCTCACCCGGACCACGGCCGAGCCGCCGTCCCGCCCGACCGCGACCCGGATGTGCCCGCCCTTCTCCGTGTACTTGGCGGCGTTGTTCAGGAGGTTGGCGAACACCTGGGCGAGCCGGTCGGCGTCGCCCACCACCCGGACCGGGGCGGGCGGCAGGTCCACCCGGATTTCGTGCCCCTGGGTGTCGATCACCGGCTGGGTCGTCTCGACCGCCCGGCCGACCACGGTCGCCAGGTCGACCGGGGCGGTCTGGAGGTCGATCTTGCCGCGGAGGATGCGGCCCACATCGAGCAGGTCGTCCACCAGCCGCACCATGTGATCGACCTGCCGCTCCATCATCTCGCGGACGCGGACCGCCCGGTCCGACGGGAACGCGGGGTTCTTGAGGATGTGGAAGCCGGTGCGGACGGGGGCGAGGGGGTTCCGCAGCTCGTGGGCGAGCATGGCCAGGAAGTCGTCCTTCCGGCGGTCGGCGTCCTTGAGGGCGTCGGACACCCGCCGCACCTCGTCCAGGTGGTCGCGGATCTGGTACTGGCGGCGGCGGGCCCGGAGGGCCGTGCGGACGGCGCTCACGATGGCCGGCACCCGCACCGGCCGTTCGAGGAGGGTGACGTTGCCGAGCGTCTCCAGCGTCTTGAGGGCGACCTCCGAGTCGGCCCCCGAGCGGGTGAGGACGAGGACGGGGAAGTCGGACCACGGCGGCTGGCGGCCGACGGCCTCGACGAGCAGGGGGAACTCGCCCCGGGTCAGAGCCTCCTCGGTGAGGACGACGGCCCCGGCCCCGGCGTCGATCCCGAGGCAGACGGCCGCCACGTCCGGGCAGGTCTCGGCGACCACCCCGGCCTCGGCCAGGACGTCGCGGCAGATCGCGGCGTCGCGGGCGGTCGGGGCCAGGACCAGCACCCGCTCCCCGGCCGGCCCGCCGTCCAAATGATCACCCATGGTCGATCTCCGCCCCCGCGTCCGGCAAGAGGAGGGTCGGGACGCCGGTCAGCACCCCGTGGAAGTTGTCCAGCGGGTCGCCGACCCAGAACCCGTCGCCCCCGAGGCGGAACTCCCGCAGGGTCGTTTCGTGCATCCCGCTCCGCTTCTTGACGACCGAGATGGCCCGCCGGAGGCGGCCGGCCGTCTCGAAGTACCGCAGGAGGACGACGGTGTCGGCCAGGTAGCTGGCATCGACCGGGGACCTCATGGCCGCCCCGAGCAGCCCGTGCTGCGCGACGACGAGGAAGGTGACGACCCCCCGCTGGCCGAGGTACGAGAGGATTTCGTGGAGCTGGATCGTCAGGAACCGCTCCTCGGGCATGGCGTTCATGTACCCGTTGAGGCTGTCGATGACCACGATTTTGACCCCGTCGTTCTCGACCGACCGGCGGACGGCGTGGGCGAACTCGCCGGGCGAGAGTTCCGCCGGGTCGATCTGCCGGACCAGAACGCGGCCGGCCTGGACGTCCCCCCACAGGTCCATGCCCAGGCCGGCCGCCCGGGCGTAGAGGGTGAGCAGGGACTCGTCGAAGGTGAACAGGGCGGCCTTCTCGCCCCGGGCCGCCGCGGCCACCGCGTACTGGACGGCCAGTGACGACTTCCCGCACCCGGCCGGCCCCATCAGCAGCACGCTCGTCCCGCGGTCGAGCCCGCCGCCGACGAGCGCGTCGAAGGCCGGCAGCCCGCTCAGGAACTTGCCCGCGTCGAACGCGGTGTGGTGGTCGGCGGCGACCAGCCGGGGGAACACCTCGAGCCCGCCGCGGACGATGACGAAGTCGTGGTACCCGCCCTGGAACTTCGCCCCCCGGAACTTGATGACCCGCAGCCGCCGCCGCTCGGCCCCGTACTCGGGGGCGAGTTGTTCGAGCGTCACCACCCCGTGGGCGAGGCTGTGGAGTTGCTGGTCCTTGCCGTCGGCCGTCCGGTCGTCGAGGAGCAGCACCGTACAGTTGCGGCCGGCGAAGAACTGCTTGAGGGCCAGGATTTGCCGCCGGTAGCGGAGCGAGTTCTGGGCCAGCAGGCGGAGTTCCGAGAGGGAGTCGAACACCACCCGCGTCGGCTTCGACTTCTCGACCTCGTTGAGGACGGCCCGGGTCGTCTCGCTCAGCTCGACCTCGGACGGGTGGAACATCCGCGTCTGGGCTTCCGGTAGGAGGTTCTCCTCGGACGGGATCAGCTCGCAGACGGTGAACCCGTCGAGGGTCCACCCGTGCGACGCGGCCACCCCGTCGAGTTCCTCCTTCGTCTCGGAAAGCGTGACGTAGAGCCCCTTCTCGCCGAGCCTTGCCCCTTCGAGCAGAAACCGCAGGGCGAGGGTGGTCTTGCCCGAGCCGGGGTCGCCCTCGATCAGGTACATGCGGTTGGCTGTAAACCCGCCGCCGAGGATGCTGTCGAGGCCGGGGATGCCGGTGGCAACGGGGGACGGGCCTGGCGAGAGGAGCGTCTCGGGCATTGCGGCAAAGCTCTCGCGGGAGGGGTACGGCACGGCTAACGCCATTCTACCAACCAACGGGCCGTCGGCCGTCACCCGCCGGCGGGCCGGCACTGGTCGCACCGCCCGCACCCCCTCGTCGGGCATCTCCTCGCTCTCGAAGGCGTCCGGCACCCGCCACCGGCATTCGCGGCCCTCGGCGTACTCGACCACCTGTTGCCGCTTCACCCGGTCCCGCTCGTCCCGGTTCGGAGAGCGGGGAGACGGCCGGCACGTCGGCGAGCGTCGGCGGCTCGGGGCCGGCGGCGAGCCGCTTGAGTGCGTGGTGGGCGTTCACCAGGACCGACTCGTCCGGGTAGCGGCGGGCTTGGAAGAAGGGCGGAGTCCCTTCGCCGCCCACGAAGTGGCCGTTGACATCGCTCCGTCTCGACAAACCGAAGAGGGGCACCGGGGAGGGAGGGCGACCCGGCGGGCATTGTATCGGCCGCCGGGACGGATACGGGACCGCCCGGCGGTGTGCCACGGGTCAGGTAATCCGCTTGACCCCGGCCACGAACCGGGCCAGCGTCGGCGACAGCACGCCACGCGGAATGTGGGCGTCGATGAGCTGAAACTTGCCCTGCGTGGCGAACGCATTCTTGAGCGCCGCCGCCAGTTCGCCGCGGGTGCGGGCGTGGACGCCGGTGCCGCCCAGCGCGTTCGCCAGGGCCGCGAAGTCCCACGTGTCGAGGCTGTTGAAGCCGCTCTCCGGCTGGAACGCCCGGAGCATCTCCCAGCTCGCGTTGTTGAACACCAGCACCACCGGGTCCCACCCGTACTTGCGGCAGTTGCCGAGTTCCCACCCGGTCATCTGGAACGCCCCGTCGCCGACGAGGATGAGCGGCCGCCTCCCGCCGGCGGCTTGCAGCCCGAGCCCGGCCGGCACCCCGAACCCCATCGTGGCGTAGTACCCCGGCGACACGAACGCGGTCGGCTCCACGTCCATCGCGGTGAACAGGCAGTCGCCGATGTCGGCCGCGATCGGGATGGGACCGATGTCGGCCATCAGGTCGTTGATGGCGGTGGCGATGTCCACGGGCGTAATGGGTGCGTCGTCGGCCGGCATCCCGTGCGGGTACGTCTTGCGGGCCGGCTTGGCGGCGGAATCGGGCCGCTCGCCGACCCGGACCAACAGCGCGTCCACGAGGGCGGCGAGCGGGATGTCCGGGTAGGTGTGGAAGTTGATGGTCACGCGGCCGTCGAGGGCCTGGACCGTCCTACGCCGGTCTATCTGGCGGACCGACACCCCGAAGTTGGTGTCCGACACGATCACGCCGAGCAGCAGCAAGCCGTCCGACCCTTCCACCAGTTCCGTGACCGCGGGGTCGCCGGCCACGCCGAGGTACGTGCCGACGAGCGGGGCCGACGTGCCGGCGAGCAGCCCCCGCCCGAGCAGGCTCGTGACGACCGGCACCCCGAGCCGGCTCGTGAGGGACGCCACGCGGTCCTCCAGCCCGAAGCGGCGGACCTCGACGCCGGCCATCACCACCGGCCGGGCCGCGCCCGCGAGCCGCTCCAGAATCTCGTCCACGCAGGCCCCGAGCGCGTCGCGGTCCACCGCCGGGCCGGGGGCCGGCGTCACCGGCCCGCACGGCTCGTTCACCATGTCGCGAGGCAGTTCGATGTAGACCGGCTGCGAGTGTGTGAGGCACGCCCGCAGCACCCGTGCGATCTCGGCCGGGGCGCGGGCCGCGTCGTCGAGCCGGGTCTGGGCGCACGTAACCTCGCGGTAGATCTGGTACTGCGAGTCGAGGGTGCGGGCCTGGTGGTGGAGCAACAAGCCCGACCCGCTCTCCCGCTTCCCGGGCCCGCCGCTGACGACGACCACGGCCGACTTCTCGGCGTAGGCGGCGGCCACCGCGTTCACCATGTTCAACGCCCCCGCCCCGTAGGTGACGGCGGCGACGCCCAGCCCCGACCGCAGCCGCCCGGCGGCGTCGGCCGCGAACCCGACGGCCGGCTCGTGCGACAGGGTGTAGAGCGGGAGGACGCGGCTCTCCTCCATGACCTTGAAGAACGGCAGGGCGAAGTCGCCGGGGATGCCGAACACCTCCCCCGCCCCGTGGGCCTTGAGGGCGAGGAGCAACTGCTCGGCGAGTGGTCGGAGGGTCATGCGGCGGCCCGCGCTTCGGGGGTGAATGAGGGACGCGGTCAGTCTACCGCTCGCCCAGGCAACCGGCCCGAATCCGCCGCTGCGGCGCTTGCCCCCGGGCGGCCGCGTGTTACCATCAGCCGCAATCACCGGCCGGCGACCGCGACGGTCTCACGGCCGCCCCTCCAGCCTCGGCATCGCCCCGTGCCCACCCCACCCGACCGCATCGCCTACGTCGAACTGTGCGGCTTCGACCGCGACACCTTCCGGGCGGCCGTCCTCGTCGTGACCGCGGACGCCGAGCCGGTCGAGTTCCGGTTCACCGACACGGCCCGCCCGAGCCGCGTGCAGAAGCTCCTCTGGGGCGGCCGGCTCACGGCCCACCTCGTCACCCATGTGCTCGTCAAACCGGCCCTGGACGCCCTCTCGGTTCCGCCGTCGCTCGTCGTCGTCCGCCGACGGGAACTGCTCGACCTGCGACCGCTGGTGGCGTGCCCGGTCGTCCAGCTCGTGACGACCGCCATCGACGACGGCTGCCGCCAACTGACCGACGCCCCGCACCCGTTCCCGCCCGCCGCCGACGGGACGCCGGCCGCAACCCCGGAGCCAGTGTACTTGCGGGCGTGGAAGGACGACCCCTCCGACCTGGCGAAGGCCCTCTCTGCGCTTTCGATGGTGGCGGCCGCTGTGAACCCCGGAGAGCCGTTCGACCGCGTGCGGGCGGCCGTGACCGCCATCCACGAGGAGGCGCGGGCCGCCCGCGGGTAGCCATGTGGACCGCCCTCCGCCGCCGTCTCGCCCCCGTCCCCGCCGCCCGCGTCGGCCGCCTGCCCGCCGCGCCAGTCCTCCGCCCCGCCGTCAGCGAGAACCTCGTCCGCCGGCCGGCCGTGGGCGCTATCCGCTGCCCGCCGCTCGCCCCGGCCGGCACGTCGCAACTCACGGTCGCCATCCCGCCGGCCGAAGTCTGCGCGTGGGACGTGGCCGGGCCGCTGCTCCGCGAACTCCTAAAACCGCGACGCTTCGCCGCCCATCAGCCACCGCCCGAACCCGAATCGAAGCCGGAGCCGTTCGAGGCGGTGTCGCGGTTCTTCGTGGACCAGCTCGGCTTCACGCCATCGCACCGACGGCTCCCGGCCGACTGGTTCCCGCCCGGCGTCGCATTGGGGGTGAAGGCGGCCGAACTCTTCGCCGCCCGCGACCACGTCCCCCTGCTGCGGGTCCGCGCCGCCGCCGAGCGTTACACCCGGTGGGACGCCGACCGCGTCGTGCGGGCCGCCCTCGCCCGCGCCCCGACGGCCGTGGTGCTGCTCGGCAACGCCGCCGGCACGAGGGCGGCGGTGGCCTCTGCGGCGTGCGTCCGGGGCGAGTGGGGCCACGTCCTGCGGCGCGTCCCGCCGAGGGCCGACCCGAGCCGCGTGAGCTGGCTGCGGGACTACGGCGACCCGCTGCGGGCCGACGGGTGGGGGGCGACGCCTCACTGGCGGGAAGGGGATACCGGCCGCGGCCGGCTCGTCGCCGCGACGCTGTTCACGGGAACCCGCGTGTGGGCTACGACGATGCCGGCCGACGACACGCGGGCCGCACTGGAGGCGTTGGCCGGGTGCCCGGCAACCGAGTGGTCCGCCGAACTCGTGGCAGTCCGCAACAGTCTGGTCATCGGCCACCTGCGGCTGTGCCGGTGGGTCATCCGCCGGCACGCCTTCCTTTCAGCCCGCCGGTGTCTTACGCTCGACGACCTGATGCACGAGGCCGTCACCGGGCTCGTCCGGGCGGCCGAGCGCTTCGACCCGACGAGGGGCACGGCGTTCACCACCTACGCCTACCCGTGGGTCCGCAACCGGCTGCAACTGGCGGTGGCGAACGGCGGCCGGCTGATCCGCATACCCATCCATCGCTTCCAGAAGGGCCAACGGCTGACGCGGGACGAGGCGGCACGGCTCACCCACTTCGCCACACTCCCACGCGGGCGGCACGAACCCGCTTGTCGAGAGGAATCGGCCGACGGCGGACTCGCGCACGGCAGCGACGAACTCCGAGACGTTGTTCACGGCGGCCTTCGGTTCCTTAAAGACCGCGAGCGGGAAGTGGTGATCCGGCGCTTCGGGCTCGACGGCGAGGGGGTGCGGTCGTTGCAGGAGATCGGCGACGACTTCGGCGTCAGCAAGGAGCGCATCCGCCAGATTCAAGTGCGGGCGTTGAAGCGGTTGAGAACCGTCGCGGAGTTGCAGCAGTTGCACGACTCGCTTTAATATGCCGATGACTTGGCGGCTCGATCGATGTCCGTGTGGCACCGGCCTCTTGCCGGTGCCACACGGACATGGCACCAACACGACCGGCTCGCTCACTTCCCCGCACGCCGGTACACGGCCAGCTCGTTGTACCCGAACGTCGGGTCGACCTCGCGGCGGAACTCCAACTCCGTGAGTTCACCCACGACGACCTCGGCGGTGGTGTAGACCACGCAGCCGTCGAGCAGGTGGCCGCCGAACGCCACGCCGTCCTTGTCGGCCACGCACAAGTGGAGGTGGCCGCCGGCCGGGTCGAGGGTGCCGACGAGGGAGACGATTTCGAAGTGCCCCTTGCGGACGGCCGGCCCCGGCTGATTCGCGTACCGCAGGGCTACGTCCGTCAGGCTGCCGACGCAGGTGAGGACGGCGGGAGCCTTCAGCCCCTCTCGGCGGGCGAACGCCAACAGTTCCTTCTTCAAGTCCTGGCCCGGCTTCAAGCGGAACGCATACGCCCTCACGGCGGACGGCGGGGCACCGGCGGCCGGCGGCGGGGCGGCCCGGCCCCACGCGGCGACGCCGACGGCAACGGCGGCGAGGAGCGTCACGGCCCACATTCGTCGGTTCACTTCGCACCGCCCGTTCGCTCGGGGTGGACGGCCCGGTTGAACACCGACGGGTCGAACTCGTCCACCGGGGCACCGGCGTTCGTCGGGCTCGGGCCGGTCGGTTCCGGCGGCTTCACGTCCTGCCCGAAGCGCTCTTCTAACTTCGCCGGCACCACGCCTGCGGTCGGGGCGGGGGCCGGCCGGCCCGACACGCCCGGCGGCGGGGGCACGACCGGCAACTTCTGCGGCGTGAACGGCACTGTGGGAGTGACAGTGGGCCGGACGGGCGGTGGGGTCGGCCTCACGTCCGGTTCGACCGGCGGCAGGGCCGGCAGCCCACTGGGCGTCGGCGGCGCGACCGGCGGCAACGGATTCACCTCGGGCGGAGGGAGTGGAGCCGCGGGCGTGAACGTCACCGACGGCGGCGCGAGCGGGGCCGCCGTTGCCGGGCCGGCGACCGACGACGCCCATTCGGCGAGCGCCCGGTACGCGGGGGCCTGGGGGGTGACGAAAGCCGGGAGCTTCTGCCCGCCGTGGGCCGCTAGGGAAAGCGCGAGGAGCGGGCTGGCGGCCGGGTCGCCCCTGCGGACGTGGGCCAGCGCGGCCCGCAGGTTGGCCCGCGTCGCGGCCTGCGGGGCGTCGCGGCCCTCGACGCGGACGAGCTTGAACGTCGTGATGTCGCCCCGGGCGTGGCAGTCGGCGCACAGGTTCACCAGCACCGGTTGGACGCGGGTCCGGAACGTGGCCGCCGCTTCGAGGTCGATGCCCGGCTCGGGGTCGACGGCGGGCAACCCCACCGGGGGGCGGGCCGACTGGCTCGGGGGGATTTCCGGCGGGGCGGCCGCGGCCCCGGCCGGCGGGAACTTCCGCAGCGACTCTTCGAGCGTCCGGGCCATCGCGTCGGCGGCCGCGTTCGCCGGGTCGATCTGGAGCACGCCGCGGGCCTCGGCGAGGGCGTTCTCCCTCATGCCGTTGAACGAGCACCACTTGGCCACCGCCAGCCGGCCGGCCGCGTCGCCGTCGGCCACGGTGCCCCGCTTGTAGCGGTAGGCGTCGTCCCGCGTCGGCCCGACGAACTTCACGTCGCCGGCCGGGTATGTTGTCTCGATCGACCCTTTGCGGACGACCACCGCCGCCGGGCTGACGGTAATCGCCCCCTCGACCAGCCGGCCGTCGGCGAGAACGGCCACCTGCCCGTCCGCCTTCCGAACCGGCGGGGCCGGCAGCGGCGTGGGCGGCGGCAGCAATTGACTCGGCGGCGTCGGGTCGGGCGGCGGCACGGCCGGCAGCCGGGGCGGGAGTTGGCCCCGGGCGGGCGTCGCGGTCGCCCCCAGGAACACGGCCAGCGCGATGGCATATGATGGCTTCATCGTGCCGGCGGGATACCGACATTGCCGCCGGAATGCAATCCGACCACGGACGGGGAGCGGGGCCACCATGAAAGCGGAAGTCGTCTCCATCGGCAGCGAGATCACGAGCGGCCAGAACCTCGACACGAACGGCCAGTGGCTCAGCCGGCGGCTGGCGGAAATCGGCGTCCCGGTCGGCTTCCACACCACCGTCGCCGACGACCTCGCGGACAACGTCGCCGCCCTCCGCGTCGCCGTCAACCGGGCGACCCTCGTCCTCATCACCGGCGGCCTCGGCCCGACGCAGGACGACCTCACCCGCGAAGCCCTGGCCCGGGTCGCCGGGGTCGACCTCGTCGAAGACCCCGTCTCGCTCGCCCACATTCAGGAGATGTTCGCCAAACGCCGCCGGGTGATGCCCGACCGCAACCGCGTGCAGGCCCTCTTCCCCCGCGGCGCGGAGGCCATCTACAACGCCGCCGGCACCGCTCCCGGGGTGTGGCTCCCGGTCGGCGCGGCCGTGGTTGCCGCGATGCCGGGGGTGCCGTCCGAGATGTACCGCATGTTCCAGGAGCAGGTGAAGCCGCGGCTGCTCGCCCTCGGCCTCGGCGGCGGGGTGCTGGTGCAGCGGAAGGTCAACACCTTCGGGACCGGCGAGTCGCAGGTCGAGGAGCGGGTCGCCGACCTGACCGTCCGCGGCCACGTCCCCGAGGTCGGCATCACCGCCAGCGACGCCACGGTGTCGCTGCGAATCCTCGCCCGGGGGCCGACGCCGGACGCCGCCCAGTCTCAAATCACGCCGCTGGAACGGACCATCCGCGAGCGGCTCGGCGACCTCGTCTTCGGCGTCGAGGACGAAGAGTTGCAAGACGTGGTCGTGCGGCTCTTGCGGGAGACGGGGAAGTCGCTGGCCACCGCCGAGAGCCTGACGGGCGGGCTCGTCGCCCACCGCGTCTGCCGGGTGCCGGGGGCGAGCGAGGTGTTCCGCGGCGGAATCGTGGCGTACACCGACGCCGCGAAGGCCGCCCAACTCGGCGTGCCCGTCGACGTGCTGGCGAGTCACGGGGCGGTCAGCGAGCCGGTCGCACGGGCGATGGCCGAGGGCGTGCGGGCGAAGTTCGGCACCGACCTGGGGGTGGCGACCACCGGCTACGCCGGCCCCGGCGGCGGGACGGCCGCCGACCCGGTCGGCACCGCCTACGTCGCCCTCGCCCACCCCGGCGGGTGCGACGTGCAGCGGTTCGGCTGGCTCGGCACCCGCGACGAGGTCATGAGCCGCACGGCCAAGCTCGCCCTCAACATGGTGCGGCTAAGGCTGTTGAAAGCCGGGAATTAACCACAGAGTCACAGAGGACACCGAGGGAAGAGACACGCGAGAGGACGGGGAATGTCTTCAAACCCTAATCTCCTTTCCTCTCTGTGTTTGCATTTGCTCGGTGTTCTCTGTGACTCTGTGGTTCATTCTCCTCTTCAACGCCCTCACAGCCCGAGCTTGAGCTTGGCGTCCTCCAGGATCGCCTTCGTCGCGGTCGCCCCCACGCGGGTGACTCCGGCCGCCCGGGCGGCCATCAGCGTCTCGTAGGAGCGTACCCCGCCGGCGGCCTTCACCTGGACGTGGGCCGGGCTGTTCGCCCGCATCAGCGTCAGGTCGGCGATCGTCGCCCCCGTCTCCGCGTACCCGGTCGAGGTCTTCACCCAGTCGGCGTTCACCCGCCCGCAGATCTCGCACAGCTTGACCTTCTGCTCGTCCTTGAGCAGGGCGTTCTCGAAGATCACCTTCACCTTCGCCCCCCGGGCGTGGGCCGCGTCCACCACCGCCTTGATGTCCCGCTCGACGAACGCCCAGTCGCCGGAGAGCACCTTGCCGATGTTCACCACCATGTCGAGTTCCGTGGCCCCGTCGTCCATCGCGGCCTCGGCCTCGAACACCTTCACCTTCGTGAGGTGCCCGCCGTGCGGGAAACCGATCACGGTGCAGGTGAGGACCGTCGAGCCGGCCAGGAGCTTCGCGGCCAGCGGCACCGCGTAGGGCTTGATGCACACCGAGGCGACGTCGTACTCGACGGCGAGCTTGCACCCGGCCTCCATCTCGGCGTCGGTGAGGACGGGCTGGAGGAGCGAGTGGTCGAACATCTTGGCCAGCTCGGCGAGTGTCGGCGGGGTCATGGCGGGCTCCGGGGATTGGCGGGCGGGGCGGCGTCAGCCCCCCGAGTCTACGCGACCATTCTCCGACCCGGCAACCCGGGCGAACAGGGGGACCGGGCTTGACCGCCCCCGCCCGGATGGTATGTCGGCCGCACCGGGCGGCGGTCCGCCCGAGCGCCCGGAGACGTTATGCGCCTCGCACCCCTCGCCGCCCCGTTCGCCGCCCTCCTCCTCGCGGCCGCCGCCCCGGGCCAGGGCGGGCCGTACCTGGCGACCGTCACCGACCCCGAGGTCCGCCTCCGGGCCGGGCCGAGCGGGGCGATGCCGGAGACGGACACGGTGAAGCGCGGGGCCCACGTCGTCGTCGACCACGACGAGCCCGGCGGGTGGCTCGCGGTCAAGCCCCTCCGCGGGTCGGTGAGCTGGATTCCGGCACAGTTCCTCGAAGGGTACGACCCCGACAAGCCGCTCCCGCAGAACGTGAGCGTGCGATCCGAGGGCGAGGTCACGCTCGCCGCCGGGCAGGTCGGCGTCCCCCAGCCGCTCGACATCCGCCGGGTCAAGGTGCCGGACGGGACCATCCTCGAAGCCGTCGGCCAGCCGGTCGCCCACCAGGGGAAGAAGTGGCTCCCGGTCACGCCCCCGGACGGCGACTTCCGCTACCTCCCGAAGACCGCCGTCCAGGCCCAGCGGGCGGCCAACGACACCTTTACCGTCGTCGGGGCCACGGCCGCCAAGCCGAACCCCACCCCCGCCGGCACGCCCGTGACCGCGGCCGCGGCCGAGACGGCGGCCAAGCCGGCCGCCCCGCCGGAGCCGGGCCCGCGGCCCGCCGGCTTCACCCACCCCCTCTGGGCGAAGGCCGAGCAGGCCGAGCGCGACGGCCGGAACGACGACGCCGAGAAGCTCTACTTCGAGCTGGCCCGGGCGATGAACGAGCCGGGCGGCGACCACGACGCGGCGAACCAGTGTTACAGCCGCGTCCACGCCCTCCGCGAGAAGAAGCGGCTGGCCGGGGCGTCGCCCGCCAACTGGGCCCCGTCCACCCGCGACGACCGGCCCATCACCTGGAGCCGCCCGGACGACCGCGGCCCGCCGGCCTCCCGCGCCGACTTCCCGCCCCCCGCCGACCCCCGCGACAACGATCCGGCCAATCGCGGCTCCTGGGCCGGGGCCGGCACCCTCGTCAAGTCGGCCCTGACCATCGACGGCCGCCGGGCCTACGCCCTGGAGTCGGCCCCCGGCGTGGTGCGGCTGTACGTCTCCCCCGCCCCGGCGGTGGACCTCGACCGGCACCTCAACCGCCGCGTGAACCTGTACGGCACGACCGCCACACGCCGCGACCTGTCGAAGCCGCTGCTCACGGCCACGTCGGTGGACGCGAACCCGTAACGCGAACCGGGGCGAAAGGCCACCCGTTGCAACGGGTGGGCTCGCAATCCCTTTACTCACCCACCCGCACCCCCGCCGCCCACTCGACCAACTGCACGACGACGCCGTTCGGGTCGGTCACCTGAAAGAGCCGCTCGCCCCACGGCTCCTCCCGCAGCGGCATCGTGATCGCCACGCCCTCGCCCCGCAGCCGCCGCTCCTCGCCGGCGAGGTCGGCCACCACGAACGCGACGATGACGCCGGCCGCCCGCTGGTCGCGGAACCCCTCGGGCAGAACCTCGATCCCCCGCCGCAGGAAGATGACGCTCAGAGGCGTGTCGTCGCGGCCGAGGGAGGCGAACCCGTCGGCCGCCATGTTCTCGCGGAACCACAGGTGGCGGGTGAAGAAGGCACTCGACGCGGGCACGTCGTCTACCGTCAGGGAGACGGCACAACCGGTCATTTGCATGGCGTGACCTCGCGGGCGGGGGTGGGCGAAGCCCCTGTTCTATCGCGTCGCCGGCCGGCCGACCTGCGCGGATCGGGCTGTTTTTCTCGGGCGGGCCGGCCCCCACTTCCCCCTTGACCCGCGAACCCTTCAGTGTGA
Source organism: Gemmataceae bacterium (assembly GCA_031426095.1). Lineage (GTDB taxonomy): Bacteria > Planctomycetota > Planctomycetia > Gemmatales > Gemmataceae > JANPKP01. The sequence goes on along the minus strand of JANPKP010000091.1, from coordinate 10,319 downwards.
TACAAGGGCCGCCCGGCCCCACGCCGTCCCGGAAGCCCGCATGCGGTTCCCCAACATCCAGCTCCTCCGGTTGGCGGCGGCCGTCGGGGTGGCCCTGTTCCACCTCGGGGCTTACGCCAACACCGTCCTCGGCGTGGACGTGCCCTGGCTCCACGCCCCGATCCTCGCCGGCTTCCCCGTGCCGCTCTTCTTCGCGGTGTCCGGCTTCGTCCTCGCCCACGCCGTCCGCTCCGCCCCGCCCGGCCGCTTCCTCCTGGCCCGGGCGCTGCGGCTCTACCCGGGGTACTGGCTCGCCCTCGTGCTGACGCTGGCGGCCATCAAGCTCGGGCTGTTCACCGACGCCCAGCGCACGGCCGTCGGCTTCCTGAACGCCCACACCGTCACCCTCTGGCCGGCCGGCCCGGGGCGTGTGATCTACTACCTCGGCGTCGAGTGGTCGCTGGTGTACGAAGTGTTCCTGTCGGCCGCCATCGCCCTGTTGAGCCTGGCCGGTCCGCGCCGCGGGGTGCCGGCCCTGGCGGCCGTCTGGCTCGCACTCATCCTCGTCACGTCGGCCGCGTGGCCGGGTTACGCCTCCACGCCGATCCCCCACTGGTCGCGGATCGCGATGTCGGCTTACAACGTCCCGTTCCTGCTCGGCGTGATGACCTATTGGGCGAAGGACCGCGGCCGGCGCTGGCGCTGGGCGGTCCTGGCGCTCGTGGTCGGGCTGCTGGCCAACGCCACCCGGTTCGCCGACTCGCCGGAAGCGATGTGGTGCGCCTGGGGCGTGGCGGCCGCCGCCGCGGTGTGGCTGGCCGTCCAGTTCCGGCAGGTGAACGACCCCCACCCGCTGGCCCGCCTCGGGGATTACACCTACGGGCTGTTCCTGCTGCACGTCCCGCTCATGAGCGTGGTGCTGTACGCGGCCGCGCGAGCCGGGTGGGCCGGGCGAACCGAAGTGCTGGTGCTGGCCGGGGCGGCGGCGGTCGGCGGCGGGCTGCTGTTCGGCCGGCTGGAATGCGCGATCCATGCCCGGCTGCGGCCGCTGTCGAAGCTCGATTCGCGGGCACGGGTGACCTGGCTGCGAACGTGGGGCGCAAGAAGAATGAGCCACGGATGACCACGGATCGGGGACAAATCCCGGTTCCGAATCTGCGTTCATCCGTGGCTCATTTCCGGCCGGCCACCTCCGCTCACTTCTTCCCCAGCGGCCTGTCCGTCTCGACCGACACGCACTCGAAGACGCGGACGAACTCCGGGACCGTCAGGCTGAACTCGCCGTCGGCCACCGTGAACCCGCCGGCGAGGCCGGACATGCTCTCGGGGTCGAAGCTGTTGCCCCACGGGTTCCACACCCGCACCCGGTCGGTCGCCGCGTCGAACCCGAGCACCGCGTGGGCGTGACACGACACGACCCCGGGGGCGGCCGCGGCCGACTTCGCCGTGCCCACGCACACCAGCCGCCGGTCGGCCTGGGCCGCCTTCAGGAGCGGGCGGAGGTCGGCCGCCGTCTTGATTTCGTCGGGCTTCGCGGCCCCCTTCCCCTTCGGCGGCCGCGTCCAGTAGTAGCTCACCTTGTGCCCCGTCAGCGCCACGATGGCCGCCCCCGGGTCGCCGCCCCGGCTGATCGCGTCCAGGCAGACCGCGTCGGCCTTTTTCCTGTCGGCGGGTAGCCGTGCGAACGCCTCTTCGAGGACGTTGAGCCACAACCCCTGCGCCCCGGCCGACGACCCCAGGGCGAGGCGGGCGTCGGTCGGCGGCGGCACCGTCACCTTGCCGGCCCCGGGGAACGTGACCTCGTAACCGCCTCCCGGCAGGGGGCGGAACAACTCCCGCACGGCCGCCGGCCGGGCCGACACCGCGGCCCCGACGGCGGCGAGGAGGTAGCAGTCGCCGAGGGTGCCTTGCTCGATCCCGGCCCGCCGCGGGGCGTCGGCCACGAACAGCTTCCGCGGCACCGCCTGGAGATGTTCACGACCCAGGCGGAACTGCTCCTCCAACAGCGGGAGCGTCGAGGGCTGGTCGCGCCGCCCGTAGCCCCCCGGGCGGGCGGCGGCGTCCAGCAGCCACGCCTTCGACGTCGCCGTCGCTCCCGGGTTGTCGCGGAAGTACCGATGCACGGCGGCCACGGCCGCGGCCTCGTCGCCGGTGAGCTTGTCGCTGTTCACCAGCGCCGCGACGCGGGCCGGCGTGAGCGTCCCGCCGGGCGCGGCCTTCACCCACCCGTCGTACTTCGCGGTCACGGCGTCGCGGAAGCCGGTGCCCAGCGGCTGGCCCAACGCCGACCCGGCCGCGAGGAGGCACCCGAAAAGGGCCAGCGAGCGAAGCGGCATCGGGGAGCCTCGTCGGGAGCGGGGGCAAGCTCGGAGACGGGAATCGCGGCGGATTCGGCGAACGCTCCCGCGTTACCGCTTATTTGGGGGCGGTCTACCGAAGTCACTCCCGGCCCGATGGATGCGGCGAGCCCACCCCCGCCCATGCGGTACAAAGCGGTAACGCTCGTCTCGTTTGGGGCAAGCTTAGAGCGCGATCCGAGGGGATGTGACGACCGGTGCGAGGGCGAAACGAGAAAGCCCCGGGACGGCCGTCCCGGGGCTTCGGTGGTGTCACGCGGGGCGAATCGCTCTTAGTGGTTGAGGATGAACTCGCTGGAGTTCAGCAGCGCCCAGAACACGTCCTGGTAGAACGCCACGTCGGCCGGGGCCGCGCCCGGGGCGGCGGTCGCCCCACCGGCGGGGGCCTTCGGGTTCGGCTTCTTCGGCTTGTTGCCGGCCGCCGGCGGGGCGGGGGCGGCCCCCACCTTGACCGTCGCCAGGCCGTTGCGGACCTCCTCGAACTTCCGCACCTCGACCGGGGTGACGTGCCGGTTGAGGGCCGTCAGGAACAGGTCGTCGTAGATGGCCGGCGGGCTGGCCCCGGCCCCGCGGGCGTGCTTGGCCACGATCCCGGCCACGATCCCCGACTCGGCCTTAGCGGGCTTCCCCTTGGCCGACCCGATCTCCCCGTTGATCTCCTTGCCGTTCATCATCAGGAGGGCCTGGACGACGGTGCCGCTGAACACCAACTCGTTCCCCTCGTCGTCGCCGAAGTTCTTGACGAGCTTGTTGATGAACTCGCCCTCGAACTTCTTGTACTCGTCAGGGGTCCGCCGCACGTCCGCGTCGGTCGCCAGCACGACCGACTTGAGCAGCACTTCGGGCGACAGGGCCTTGAGCGTCATGCGGGCGAAGTAGGGGTCGTACTTCGGGTCGGTGTACGCCGGGTTGCTGACGTGCGACAGGGAGTACGCCTCGCTGGTGGCGATCCACTCGATGAGCATCTTGGGGTTGTAGTCGTACTTGGCGAACTCCTCGGCCAGGTAGCTGAGCAGTTCCGGGTGCATGACCTCGTTGTGGCTGCCGAAGTCGTCCACCGGGGCGTCCTTGTTGAGCCCGCGGCCGAACAGGTGGCCCCAGACGCGGTTGACGTAGGCCTTGCCGAAGTTGTCGTGCTTGACCACGAACTCGGCCAGCAACTGCCGCCGGGTCTTGCCGCCCGAGCCGGTCACGGAGTCGAGCGTCTTGTCGGACGGGTCGCCCTTCTCGGCCTGGGCCACGTCCTTGAGGAAGATCGGCTTGGACGCCATCCGCTTGCCGTCCCGCTTCTCGTAGAGGACCATCGCCTGGGCGTTCTGGTTGTCGTCGTCCTTCACTTCCACCACGACCGGATCGACCATCATCTGGCCGGCCACCGGGCCGCCCGTCGGGGTTTTGTCCCGCACCGTCTGGCGGAAGAAGGCGTTCACGCCCCAGAAGTCGGACTGCAGCCACTCCTTGTTGAAGGGGTGGTCGTGGCACTGGGTGCACTGCGTCTGGAGGCCGAGGAACAGCTTGGTGACGCGGCTGGTGACTGGAACGGCGTCGAACAGGCCGAACTTACCCTCCTTCAGTTCGTCGACCGACAGCTTCTCGCCGAGGTGGTGCATGACGAACCCGACGGGGTCGTCGCCGCCCGTCTTGCCCTTGGCGGTAATCAGCCGGGTCACCATCTGCTTGTGGTTCATCTCCTTGAAGAACTCGACCTCCAGCCACGCCTGCATCTGGTCGCGGTAGAGCTTGTTGCCGGTACGGGTCATGAGCCAGACCGACCAGAGGTTCGCCCAGTGGGTGGCGTACTCTTCGGTGTAGGCGAGCGTTAGCGGCTGGAGCTTCCCGTCCTTCATCACCATGCCGGGCTTGCCGTTGACCTTCGGCGTGTAGGCCGGGTCGTTCATCAGCCGGTGGACGAGGCGGACCCGCTTGTTCGAGCCTGTGTCCCGCTCGAAATCGAGGATTTCTTCCGGGTTGGCGATGCGGCCGATGATGTCGATGAACGCCCGGCGGGCGAACTCGGTGTCGCCGGCGACGGCGGCCGGCTTCTTGATCTCGGCCCGCTTCCACCCCTCGGCGATGTACTTGTTGATCTGTTGCGTCTGCGGCGAGAGGTTCTGCTGCGCGGACGCGGGCGGCGTTGCCGTCCAGGCGAACGCGGCCGCGAGTGCGACGCGCCCGAGCGTGAGGCGGATCATCCGGTGTACCCCCAGAATCCGGCGGAACCCGGGGCCCGAATCGTCGGGGCCGGGAGAGCGGGAAGTTTAGTCTAGACCACGCGCCACCCGCGGGTCTACACTTTTTCGGGACGGGAGAGTGCTCGACCGCGGCGGCGTGTACCGGGTTGGACGCCCTTCCCCGGCCGGCAGTTCCACATTCCGGCCCGTTCGCCGGCCGGGGCTTCGGAGGGGGCATGGAGTTCGACATCCGCCGGGTGGCCGCGTTCGTGCGCGCCGCCGAGAGCGAAGACCTGCTCGACCGCGTGACCGTCTACCGCGAGGGGATGGAGCCGGCCGCCCTGGACCTGATGGAGGGCGAACTCGACCGCCGGGGTTACACCCGGAACGACGTGATCGACCACGACGAGATGCGCCACGAGACGGCGATCATGCTGCCCGACGGCACGGCCCTGCGGTGCAGCTTCTGCGACCGCCCGGCCGCGGTCCGCGGCCGGGGCTGGCACAAGCTTTGGCGGCGGCTGCCGGTCTTCCCGCGCGTGTTCGCCTACTGCGACGCCCACGCCCCGAAATCCCCGGCAGACGGGGCGTGATCACGCCTTCTTCAGCAGCCCCTTGACCTCGTCTTCGGTCACCTGCGTGAACGGCTTGCCGAGCTGCACGGCCACCCAGCTCTGAATGGCCGGGGTGTACGGGAACGCCCCCTTCTCGATGAGCTTGCCCATCCGCGTGGCGCGGGCGGCGGTCGCCTTCCGCTTGAACTCGCCGTTGACGGTGCGGACCTTGGCGAAGATGTCCCGGTCCCGGTCCATCCGGCGGGCGGTCGACATGCGGTGGGCCATGACTAATCCTCAGAAACGCGCGTGGGCCGGCGAGAGATTGCCGTGACCGCTTACGTTACGACCCGACCGCGTGAACGGACAGGGGCAGGCTTCGAAGCGCCGTGAACGCGATCACCCAGTCGTCGTCCACGTCATGACCCGCATTGTCGAATGTGAAGGGAGCGGGAAGGAAGGCGAAAACATAATCTTGACAATCAACATAGTCGATCATAAGCTTTACTTCGCTGATCGGGTTTGAGTACCTCAGACGCTGTGGAAAGGTTCGCCATGACGACTCGCCCCCGCCCGTCCCTCGTCCGGCGCCGCCGGGCCTTTACGCTCATCGAACTGCTCGTGGTCATCGCCATCATCGCCATCCTCATCGGCCTGCTCCTCCCGGCCGTGCAGAAGGTGCGAGACGCGGCGGCCCGGACCAAGTGCCAGAACACGCTCAAGCAACTCGGGCTGGCCGTCGCCAACCACGAGACGGCCCTGGGCATCCTCCCGCACAGCACCCGGCCGTCGATCGCCAACGCCCCGCGGCTGAGTTGGACCATCGGCATGCTCCCCTACATGGAGCAGGACAACCTCCTGAAGAACTACGACGTCACCAACAGTTGGAGCTCCAACGCCAACCTCACGATCACCAAGCAGGCGGTCAAACTCCTCCAGTGCCCGTCCTCGCCGAACCAGAGCATCCTCGACGGCGACCCGCAGGCGCAGGCCGGCAGCGGGACGAGCCAGACCGTCGGGCCGGCCGGCGGCACCGTGTTCCCCGTCTCGGACTACGCCGCCTCGGCCGGCATCTACACCGTGAACACGGCGATCAACCCGACCGGGAAGGTGATCCCGGGGCTACTGGAGAAAAGCCCCCCGGCCCCGATCAAGTACAAGGACTGCACCGACGGCCTCTCGAACACGGTCATGGTGGTGGAGACGGCCGGCCGGCCGCAGGTGTACCAGAAGGGCAAGGCGGTCGGCACGGTGCCGACGAGCAACTTCACCGGTTCGACGAAGGTCAACGGCGGCGGGTGGGCCCGGCCGGCGTCGGACTACTTCCTGACCGGGAGCAAGCCGGACGGCACGGCCCCGGCGACCGACGCCGCCGGGTGCGCCGTCGGCTGCACCAACGGGTTCGACTACCCGACCTACAACAGCGGGCCGTTCGGGACGGACGGGACGGCCGAGGCGTACTCGTTCCACACCGGCGGGGTCAGCACCCTGTTCGGCGACGGGTCGGTCAAGTTCGTCGCCACCAGCGTGACCCTGACGACGTTCGCGGCCCTCGTCAGCCGGGCCGGCGGCGAAGTGCAGCCGACCGACTACTGAGCCGCCGGCGGGTGGAACGCGACGCGGCCGCCGGGGAGGAAGCGCCCCGGCGGCCGCGTGCGTTCGTGTCGGGTGGTGGAGCGGGCGGTCGGCCGTCAGATCGTGTAGTCCGGCGCGAACACCCGGGCCGTCTTCGGGCAGACGAAGATCGGCTCCCCGGCCCGCAGGCCGAGCGTCCGGTACGTCTCCGGGCTGAGGTCGACGTTCACCATCAGGCCGAAGTCCTCGACCATCACGCGGGCCTTCACCACCGACCCCGCCGGGTTGATGTGGACCACCTTGCCGCTCAGGCAGTGGGCCCCGTCGGCCGCCCGGCTCAGCTCGAACTCGTGCGGCCGGATGTAGGCGTGCGACTTGCCGTTCCCCTTGTCCGACACGAGGTTCGACGGCAGCTCGACGTGCCCGCTGTCGCCGAGCAGCGCCCGCCCGTTTTCGAGCCGCACCGGGATCGTGTTCACGTTCCCCAGGAAGTCCATGACGAAGGCGTTGGCCGGGTGCTCGAACACCTCGATCGGGCTCCCGGCCTGCTCCACCCGCCCCTTGTTCAGCACCACCACCTTGTCGGACACCTCGAAGGCTTCCTCCTGGTCGTGCGTCACGAAGATGCTGGTGACGTGGACCTCCTCGTGGAACCGCCGCAGCCACTCCCGCAACTCGGCCCGCACCTTGGCGTCGAGGGCCCCGAACGGCTCGTCCAGCAGCATCACCTTCGGCTCGGGGGCGAGCGCCCGCACCAGCGCGATCCGCTGCCGCTGGCCGCCCGAGAGTTCGGACGGGAAGAGGTGCGCCTTCTCCTCCAGGCGGACGAGGCGGAGGAGTTCCCGCACGCGGTCCCGCACCTTCGCCTCCGGCACCTTGCGGACGCGGAGGCCGAAGGCGACGTTCTCGAACACGCTCAGGTGGCGGAACAGGGCGTAGTGCTGGAACACGAAGCCGACGTTGCGGTCGCGGGCCGACTGGCTCGTGATGTCGTCGTCCAGATAGCGGACGCTGCCGCTGTCGGCCGTCTCCAGCCCGGCGATGATCCGCAGGAGCGTCGTCTTGCCCGACCCCGACGGGCCGAGGAGGGCGACGAGTTCCCCGGCCGGGCACTCGACCGAGACGTCGTCGAGGGCGACGAACCGGCCGAACCGCTTGGAGACGTTCTGGGCGGTAATGCTCATGGGCCGGGTGGGGTTGGGGGTGGTTTCGGGGTCAAGCGCATTCAAAGTCGGCCCGTGACGCCGGGCGGACTTTCGCCCGCCCCCGCGATGCGACGCGCGATACAATCACATCGTCCACCTTAACTTCAGAACTTGGTTTATCACCAACGTCGGTATTGGGAAGGGTTCCCCTCCACGGCCGTTCCTCCCTCTCGAGTTTCGCCATGAATCGAACCCGCACCGCCGTCGCACTCCTCCCGATCCTCGCCTTCGGCGTCGCGGCCGCCGACCTCACGCCGACGCCGGCCCCCGCCGGCCCCGGCCCCGAGGGCATGGCCTGGATTCCGGGCGGCACCTTCTGGATGGGCGACCCCACGAGCGCGGACGGGGACGCCCCCCGCCACCGCGTCGGGGTGTCCGGCTTCTGGATGGACAAGACGGAGGTGACGAACGCGGCGTGGGAGAAGTTCGCCACCGCGACGGGGTACAAGACGGTGGCCGAGCGGGTGCCGACGAAGGAGCAGTACCCCGACGCCAAGCCCGAGAACCTCGTGGCCGGGTCGGCCGTGTTCAAGCCGACGAAGCTCGGCCGGCCGGCGCTCGAAAGTCAGCCGGTGTGGTGGGAGTACGTGAAGGGGGCCGACTGGAAGCACCCCGAGGGGGCCGGGAGCGACCTCAAGGGGCGGGAGAACCACCCGGCCATCCACATCACCTGGGAGGACGCGACCGCGTACGCCAAGTGGGCCGGGAAGCGGCTGCCGACGGAGGCCGAGTGGGAGTTCGCGGCCCGCGGCGGGCTCGACCGCCAGCCGTTCGTCTGGGGCGAGGCGGCCCAGGGGACGGGCGGCAAGTTCTTCGCCAACACCTACCAGGGCCGCTTCCCCGAGGCCGACACCGGGGCCGACGGGTTCAAGGGCACGTCCCCGGTCGGCAGTTTCCCGGCGAACGGCTACGGCCTGTCCGACATGAGCGGCAACGCCTGGGAGTGGTGCAGCGACTGGTACGACCGCGACTACTACGGCTCCAGCCCGGATCAAAATCCGCGGGGGCCGACCGACCCGCGGCGGGTCGGCAAGGAGTCGCTCGACCCGTTGTCGGGCCAGCCCCAGAAGGTGCGGCGGGGCGGCTCGTTCCTGTGCGCCGACGATTACTGCAAGCGCTACCTCCCCGGCACCCGCGACAAGAACCCGCTCGACAGCGACGGCAACCACACGGGCTTCCGCTGCGTGAAGGACGGGCGGTGAGGGAGACGGCTTCGGGCGAACCGGGGGCGTGAGAGGTGGAGGTGGCGAACGCAGCGCGGCCGGCGTAGCGGGGCGGGAGTCTTGGGGCCCCGGCTTCCAAGCCGGGGTAGTTGAATAGCCCCGGCTCGGAAGCCGGGGCCACAAGATTGATGCTCCTCGTTCGCCCTCGATCTCATCAGCCACCCCGTAACTTACGCTTCGGGTACGCCGAGCGAACGAAAACGGCCGCCGGGGTCCACCCCGGCGGCCGTCGCGTTTCGTTTCACTTCGCCGACCTTAGCTGACGAGGTCCTTGATCCAGTTCGGCTTGTCGCCCGCGATGTAGTACGGGCGGCCGAGGTTGTCGCGGACGGAGGCGTTCGTCTCCGGGGTCGGGTCGATCCCGAGGCCGCGGTAGATCGTGGCGTACAGGTCGAGGATGTCGCACTTCTTGTCGGCCACGTCGGTGCCGTCGGCGCTCGTCGAGCCGTAGGCCACGCCGCCCTTGATGTTGCCGCCGCCGACCACCACCGACCAGGCCCGCGGGAAGTGGTCGCGGCCGCCGTTCTGGTTGATGCGGGGGGTCCGCCCGAAGTCGCCCATCCACACCACCACGGTGTCCTTGAGCTTGCCGCGGTCGTTCAGGTCCCGCATCAGGGTGCCCATGCCCTTGTCCAGTTCACCCGGGAGCTTGCGGGCCAGCGCGGCGAAGATGCCGTTGTGCATGTCCCAGCCGCCGAGGCTCACTTCCACGCAGGCGGTGCCGGCCTCGACCAGCTTGCGGGCCAGGAGGCAGCCCTTGCCGAAGCCGCTGGTGCCGTAGTCTTCCTTCAGCTTGGCGTCGATCGGCTTGCCGTCGGCCTCCTTGTCGAGGCTGAAGACCTCCTTGCGGGAGGAGACGACGAGGTTCAGGGCCTTCTCGTAGACCTCCTTGTGGGCGCGGGCGGCGTCCATCGGGGCCCCGGACGTGAACCCGCTCTCCATCCGGTTGAACAGGGCGGCCCGGCGGACCATCCGGTCGCCGTCGACCGGGGCCGAGACGTTCTCCGGCGGGGCGCCCGGGTTCTGGACGGTGAACGGGGCGTACTTCATGCCGAGGAAGCCCGGGCCGACCCGGCTGCCGCCGACCGAGATGAACGACGGGAGGTCGGCGTTCTTCATCGCCTCCACGTCCATGCCCTGGTAGTAGGAGAGCACGGAGCCGATCGACGGGAACTCGCTGAGTGGGTTCGGCGAGCGGCCGGTGTTCATCAGGAAGGTGCCGCGGTTGTGGTCCCCCTCCCGGGTGCTGAGCGAG
>JANPKP010000090.1:0-8978 GCA_031426095.1 Gemmataceae bacterium | reverse complement strand
AAGTGGGTCCACGGCAAGCGGGCCGTGGCCGAACCGGACCGGAAGCTCACGGCCGAGGAGTTGCGGCAGCGGGTGTGCGACTACTACGGCTGTCCGACCCACCCCGCATTACCGAATCCTCAGCCGTGAGCCTGCACTAGGGGGCCGATTCCGTGCAGTCCGTGCGATCAGTGTGACGGCAAAAAACACTAGAATTGCGGGGATAAAGGTGAAAATCCGCAGATTTCTCCGCTCCGGTCGAGGATCGTTGCCATGAAGACGGGTTCCGCTGCGGGGTGGTGGGCGGCGATCCGCCCGGGGCTATCCTAGATCGCGGGCCGCCCGGAACCAGCCCGCCCCGCGAGGACGCCCGCCCGTGACCCCCGACCCGTGGAAGGACGCCGCCAGACTGCTCGAAAACGGGGCCTTCGTCGCCGCTGGGGTCGTCGCTCTGCTGGCCCTTCTCTCGTTCGCCCGGCGGCCGCGGGAACCGGCGGCATTTCGCCCACGGTCGTGGCCGGTGCCGTGGACCGGGTTCGAGGTCGTCGCCCTGATCCTGGCGATGGCCGTCGCCCCGTCACTCGCCGACCAGGTTCTTTCGCGGGTCGGCTTCTGTGATGCGGTTTACGGTGTCCCGATGCCGCCTCCCCCCACGGGCCCCGGCCCCGAACTCGGCTCCGAAGCCGCGGTCGCCGGCGGGGCGGGAGCGGCCGTCAGCCGGGCGACGCGGGCGAACTATGCCACGGTCCGGATGCTGTGGGCGAACGTCGTCGCCGTGCCGCTCCTTCTCGGGGCGGCGTGGGCGTCCCGACTCGTACTTTACCCGGATTGGATTCCACCGGCGGGGGGCGGTCGCCGCACCCTGCCCGACCGAATCGGGCTCGCCGGCCGGGCGTGGCTGGTGCTGATGCCGGCCGTATTCGCCGTTCACTTCGCCGCGCTGGCTCTCGCTTCGCAGGTCGGACCGCCGGCCATCGACCACCCGCTCACGGCGTTCGAGCCCGGCGGTCTCGTCCTCGACCGCGTGTTGTTCATCCTCAACGTCTGCGTGGTCGCCCCGTGGGTCGAGGAGACAGTCTTCCGCGGGGTCGTACTGCCATGGGCGGTCCGCCGGCCGTACCGGGTAGCCCTTACGTTGGCGGGGGCGTTGGCGGTCTCACTCGTGTTGGCCGGGCCGTCGGAGGGGGCCGCCGGGCGGTTCGTGCCTGCGGTCTTCGCGGCAGTGCTTGGAGGCGTTTGGTTGGCGTTCGGGTGGAGGTGGCGTTACCCACGAACGCGGGGCGGGGTGTGGGCGTCGGCGGCCCTATTTGCGGCCGTGCACGCGAACGTCTGGCCGTCGCCGGTGCCGCTATTCGCCCTCGGGCTGGGTTTGGGCTGGCTCGCCGTCCGCACCCGCGGCGTCTTCGTGCCGGCCGTCGTCCACGGTCTGTTCAACGCGGTGTCGGCCGCCTACGTCCTACGCGGCGGCGCGGGCTGACGGGGCCGGTGCCGGGGTGGGACGTGCGACGCCGAGAACCCGCTCGTAAGCGGCGAACGTGGACGCGGCGGCACGCTCCCAGGTGAACCGGCCGGCATGTTCGACCCCACCGCGCCGCAGTTGGTCGGCAAAGTCGGGCTCCGTAATGACCCGCCGCATCGCCTCCCGCCACCCGGCCGCGTCGAGCGGTTCCACGAAGTGGGCGTGCGTGCCCATCACCTCGCGCACGGCCGTCGCCGTGGACGCGACCACGCACCCGCCGGCGGCGAGCATTTCGACCGGCGGCAGGCCGAACCCCTCGTAGTGCGACGGGTAGAGCAGGGCGGTTGCCCCGGCGTAGAGGGCCGGCAGGTCGGCGTCGGAGACGTAGCCGATGTGAATCACGCCCTTGTGCCGACCCTCGGTTTCGTAGAAGGCCCGTTCCGCGTCCGACCGCCAACCCCAGCCGCCGCCTACGACGAGCGGACAACCGGCCCGCACCCCCGGCGGGAGGTCGCAGTACGCCCGCATCAGCGTCACGAGGTTCTTCCGCGGCTCGATGGTGCCGACCGACAGCAGATAGCGTTCGGGCAGCCCCCGCCGCCGCCGCAACGCCTCGACCACGGCAGGCGGTTGCGGGCGGAACTCGGAGCCGATGCCGTTGGGGACTGCCGTCACCCGGGCCGGATCGAGCCCCAGGACGGTCACGCACTCGCGGCGGACGCTTTCGGACACGACGACGACGTGGGCCGCCTTGCCGATGCCGCGGCGGAAGTGGTGTTCGTGAAAGCGGACGCGGTCGGCCGGGTGCCATTGCGGGTGGAGAAGCACCGACAGGTCGTGAACGGTGACGACCGTCGGCAGCGGCGTACCGACCGCGACGAAGTTCGGTTCGTGGTAGAGGTCGAACCCGCCCCAGCGGGCCGCCGTCTGAAAGTGCGTGCGGTACGCCCCCTTTGCGACCGCCTTCACCGCCCCGCGAACGGCCCGTAAACGCGGCCGACTAGCCGGGGCGGGATTCTTCTGAGGTCTGGGGCGCAACGCCCTCGCCGCCACCGCCCCCAGCCACGCCCCGGGGTAGAGCCAAAAGGTGTCGTGCGGTCGCAGATGGACGAGCGTCTTGTGGAGGTTGGCGGTCGTGTGGCCGACCCCCGTTTTGGGCTTGAGGGCCGAGACGCCGTTGAACAGCACCCGCATCACGCCCCTCCGCTCGCCCGGTTCGGCCGGGACCGCACCACGAACCGTTCGACCGCGACGGCCGGGGCATGACGAATCACTGCCAGGAGGGCGTCGGCCGACGCCCCGACGAGCCGCCACCGTTCCCGCCCGGCAATCGCCCGCAACACCGACCGGCCGAAGCGGGCGACCTGCCCCACGGCCGTCCAGACCGCCAGGAAGGGGTCGCCGTTCCGCAGGGCAGTGAGCGTCCGGTTCCGTTCGATCTGGAAGCGGAATAGCGGCGTCTCGTCGCCGGCCGTGCCGCCGAGGACGTGGCGGACGAGCGACCGCGGGGCGTAGGTCGTGGTCCGGCCCGCGAGCCCGGCCCGCCATGCCGCGTCGAGGTCTTCGTAGTAGAGGAACAACCTCGGGTCGAAGAGGGCCGTGCCGACGGCCTTCCGGTCGAACACGACCGCCGCCCCGCAGCCGGCGAAGACGTTCGCGGCCGCCTCGAACCGCCCGTCGTCTGCGGCCCGGAAGCCGCGGTCGAAGCCCCGCCCGTCGCGGAGCAGTTGCAGGCCGGCGCTATTTACCACCCCGGGATCGGCCTCCAACACGAGCTTCGACACCGCCGGGGCATCGGCGGGGAGTTCCGCCAGCCAGTGGGGGTCGGGCACCGTGTCGTTGTTGAGCAGAACCACGGACCGGCCGCGGAGGAAGGGGAGCCCGGCGTTGTTGCCCCCGGTGAAGCCCGCGTTCCCGCCCAGCGCGACCGTTCGCACCCAGGGGAACGACTCGCGGACGAGGTCGAGTGACCCGTCGGCGGAGCCGTTGTCCACGACCACGACCTCGAAACGGTGGCGGGGGAGCGTTTGACGTTCGAGGGCCGTCAGGCACGGCGGGAGGTGCCGCCGGCCGTTGAAGTTGACGATCAGGATCGAGAACAGGGGTTCGTCCACGGCCGTTGGCGCGGGGCCTCCACGCGGAGGGGCAATCTTGTGCAACACTTTGGCGGTTGCCCCGCTCTGGCCGCCGTCAGGCCGCCGCCAGGGCGGTCGCCGCCGTCACCCCGCCGACGTGCGGGGAGGGGTCGCGGCCGCCGTTCACGCTGCGGACGTAGGCGTCCACGACCTCGTCGGGCGTCCCCTCCCGGGCGATACTCCCGTGCTGGAGCCAGACGGCCCGGTTGCACACCGACCGCACGGTGTCCAGGTCGTGGGCGACCAGCACCATCATCCGGGCCGTGCTCATCATTTCGGCCATGCGGGCCTTGGCCTTGTTGTGGAACGACAGGTCGCCGGTCGAAAGCACCTCGTCGATCAGGAGGATTTCCGGCTCGATGGCCGTGGCGATCGAGAACGCCAGCCGCATCATCATCCCGGCCGAGTAGTAGCGGACGGGGACGTCGAGGAAGTCGCCCAGTTCGCTGAACTCGGCGATCCCGGCCATCTTCCTCTTCAGGCTCGCCGGGCTCTCGCCCTGGAGGTAAGCCCGGTACGTGATGTTCTCCCACCCGCTCGCCTCGGGCTCGAACCCGAGGGTGATGTCGAAGAGCGAACAGACCCGGCCCTCGACCGCACACACGCCGGCCGTGGGGGGGTAGATGCCGGCGAGGAGCTTCAGGAGCGTGCTCTTGCCGGCCCCGTTGTGTCCGATCACACCGAGTCGGTCGCCGTCGGCCACCCGCAGGGTCAGCCCGCTGAGGGCGCGGACCGACAGCCCCGGCTGGGCGACCGACTTGAACAGGAGCCCGCGGACGAGGTACTCCTTCAGAGTCACGTGCTTGTTCTGCCGGATCGTGAACGTGAGGCCCACGTCGTTGAGTTCGATCTTCGCCATCGTCTGACCCGTGGGAGGAAGGGGCGGACCCCGCTACGGCCGACCCGGCTCACAGGTGGAAGATGACCCGCTTCTGCAGCCATCCCACGACGCCGAAGGCCAGTCCGACGAGGAGGGCGGTGAAGCCGGCCCCCTGGGCGAACAACGTCAGCGACGGAGCCTGCCCCGTCAGGAGGGGGTCGCGGATCAGACCCAGGTACAGGCTGACCGGGTTGAGGTCGATGACCCAGTTCATACCCCGGCTCCGGAGCTGGTCCGCCTCGTAGATGATCGGGGTCAGGAAGAACATGATCTGGGCACCCACGTCGAGCAGGTGCTGGGTGTCCTGGAAGTAGACGTTGGCGAACGCCATGATCGTCGCCACGGCCCACGCCGCGACGAACGCCAGGAGCAAGCCCGGGAGCACGATCGGGACCATTTCGAACGTCCGCCACCCGCCCGGGGTCAGGCCGCTCGGGAGGGGCGGCCCCTGCAGGATATTCAACCCGCCGGGCAGCAGGGCCGAGGCCATGACGACCACCACGGCCATCGCGATGAGCGAGTGGATCGCCTGCCCGGCCACCGTCCGCAGGGTGTAAAGCCCGAATGGCAGGGGGCTTTGCCGGATGTACGACTCGTTGGCCAGCAACGCCCGACACCCCGCCAGGGTGGAGTCGCGGAGGAACCCCCAAACGGCCATCCCGGCTAGCAGGTATGTCGAATAAGCCCGCCAGTTGCCGTTGCCCATGAGGCCGCTGAAGACGAGGCAGAACACGACCGTCATGGCGATCGGGTTCAGCAGGGACCAGCCGATCCCGAACACGGACCGGCGGTAGCGCAGGCGGAGATCGAGGCGGATCAGGGCGAGGAGGAAGTGGCGGTACTTCCAGATCGCCGTCAAGTGCTGGATCATCCATGACCCCAGTGCGGGAGCGGCACGTCCGCTCTAGTCGTCGGCCGGCGGGCGGACGCACCTTAACCAGAACCCCCCGGGGGGGCCAGACCAGTTCCACGGCCCGGTCGGCACAACCCGATTCATCGTTAACCCTTTAGTCCCAACCTGCTGTCGGCCGGTACATTCGGCACACCCTCAGTTGGCAAGCCGCGCCGGTTGTGCCAGGATCGCGGGGTGTGACCGTTCGCGGCGTGGGGGCGGGGGTGCCGGGCGTATGATCTGGGACGACGTTTGGACCGGCGATTGTGTCGAGCGGCTGGCCGGGGTGCCGAGCGGGGCCGTGGACCTGGCGTTCGCCGACCCGCCGTTCAACATCGGGTACGAGTACGATGTTTACCACGACCGCCAGGGGAAGGCCGAGTACCTCGCCTGGGCCGACCGCTGGCTGGCGGCCGTCCGCCGGGTGCTGAGCCCGACGGGGGCCGTCTTCGTGGCCATCGGGGACGAGTACGCGGCCGAGTACAAGGTCCGGCTCGACGCCCTCGGGCTGACGCTGCGGAACTGGGTCGTCTGGCACTACACCTTCGGGGTCAACTGCAAGAAGAAGTTCAACCGCAGCCACGCCCACGTCCTGTACTACGTCGCCGACCCCAAGCGGTTCACATTTAACGCCGAGGCCGTTCGCGTCCCGTCCGCCCGGCAGACGACCTACGCCGATCGCCGGGCCAACCCCGGCGGCAAACTCCCGGACGACACCTGGGTGCTGCGACCGCAAGAAGACGGCGGTCACTTCGCGACCGACTCGGACACGTGGTACGTCCCTCGCGTCTGCGGCACCTTCAAGGAGCGGACCGGGCACCCCTGCCAGATGCCGGAGGCGATCCTCGACCGGATCGTCCGCGTGGCCAGCAACCCGGGCGACGCGGTCCTCGACCCGTTCGCCGGCAGCGGCACCACGCTGGCCGTGGCGAAGAAGCTGGGCCGGCGTTACCTCGGCATGGAACTCTCGGAGCAGTACGCCGACGGGGTGCGGAAGCGGTTGCAGATGATCGACTTCGCGGAACCCGCGGCAGCCGGGAAGACGGGGCGCAAGCGAGGGCTTTCGCGGGGCGGCGTGGTGTGAGCGTTACCGAATTTTACCGCACCGTTGCGGGGTGTCCGTCCCGATCTCGCGGCCGGGCCACGAGATCGGGAAACCGCTACCGCCCCACCCGGTAAAGTGGGGGATCAACGCTTCCGACCTCACTTCGCCAACAATTCTCGACACAGCTGCGCGGCCGTTTCCAACGCTTGCGGCAGCTTGCCCGCGTCCTTGCCGCCGGCCTGAGCCATGTCCGGGCGGCCGCCGCCGGAGCCGCCTACGACCGCCGCCGCGGCCTTCACGATGTCGCCGGCCTTCACCCCGCGCTTCACCAGGTCGGGCGACACGCCGGCGATCAGCGGCACCTTCCCCTCGTCCTCGACCCAGCCGAACACGACCACCGTCGAGCCGAGCTTTTGCCGCACGCGGTCGACCTGCGTGCGGACGGCGTCGAGCGGCACCGCGGGAAGCTGGCCGACGACGAGGCGGGCCCCGTTCACCGTCGGGGCCTCGTCCATGAGCTTGTCCACCACGGCCGTGAGGTCGGCGGCGGCCCCCTTCTTGAGCTGGTCTTGCAGCCTTTTCAGCTGCTCCTGGAGGGCGTCGACGCGGGCCGGCAGGTCGTCCGGCTTGCACTGGAAGCGGGCCGCGAGGTCGTCGAGGACAATGTTCCGCTTGCCGACTTCATCGACGGCCGCCCGGCCGGTGACGGCCGTGATCCGCCGCACGCCCTTCGCCACGCCCTCCTGGCCGACGATCTTGAAGACGCCGATGGTGCCCGTGCGGGGGACGTGGGTGCCGCCGCAGAACTCGGTCGAGAGGTCGGCCGTCACGTGCTCGGGCGAGTCGGCCCCGATCATGACCACCCGCACCGGGTCGGGGTACTTCTCGCCGAACACGGCCCGCACGCCGGGCAGCGCCTTCGCGGCGGCCAGCGGCATCTCCTTGGCCGTCACGACCATGTCGCGGATGATGCCCCGGCTCACCTGGGCCTCGATCCGCCGCAGTTCGTCGGCCGTGAGCGGCTTGTCGTGGCTGAAGTCGAACCGCGTCCGCCCGTCGTCCACGAGCGACCCCTTCTGCTCGACGTGCCCGCCGAGGACTTGCTTGAGCGCGAGGTTGAGCAGGTGCGTGGCCGTGTGGTTCCGCATGATGTCGACGCGGCGGAAGGTCGACTGCTCGGTCGTGACCGCGTCGCCGGCCTTCAACTCGCCTTCGAGGAGGACGCCGACGTGGAGCACCGCGTCGCCGAGCCGCTGCGTATCCTCGACCTCGAACTCGGCCCCGTTCGCGGCCCGCAGGAGGCCCCGGTCGCCGACCTGCCCGCCCTGCTCGGCGTAGAACGTGGTGCGGTCGAGCAGCAGCGCCGCCCGCTCGCCCGCCGCCAGCGTGCCGGCCGTGACGACGGCGTTGTCCGCGACCCAGCCGACGACCTTCGCCTCGACCTGGGCGACGCCGTACTTGGGGGCGTCGTCCGTCTTCGGGGCGTCGCCCTTGAGGGCAGTGACGACGAACTTCTTTTGGGTTCCACGGGTGATTTCCACGGCGTCAGCCATGACCCTCTCGAACCCTGTCACATCGACCGTCAGACCTTGCTCCTGGGCCATTTGTTGCGTGATGTCGATGATGACGCCGTAGGTGTCGTGCAGTTTAAAGGCGTCCTCGCCGCTGACGACGGTGCCGCCGGCCGCCCGCGTCTTGTCCGCGATCTGGGCGAACAGCTTGATGCCGCGGGTGAGGGTGCGGAGGAAGCCCTCCTCCTCGGCGTAGATTTGCTCCCGCACCTTCTCGGGGTTCCGCTTCAACTCGGGGAAGGCCGCGCCGAAGTGTTCGACCACCGTCGGCACCAGGGCGTGGAGGAACGGCTTCGTCGTGCCGAGAACCTGCACGCCGTAGCGTTCGGCCCGGCGGAGGATGCGCTTGAGGACGTAGTCGCGGCCCTCGTTCCCGACCTCGGCCCCGTCGGTGAGGGCGAACGTGAGCGTGCGGATGTGGTCCGCGATCACGCGGTAAGCGGTGTCCTTCAGGTCGTCGAGGACGCCCGTGTATGGATCCGCCCCCGTCACCCGCTGGATGGCCTCGAAGAGTGGCGTGAACACGTCGGTGTCGTAGTTGCTCCCCTTGCCCTGGATCACCTTCGTGATCCGCTCGAAGCCCATGCCGGTGTCGACGTGCTTGGCCGGCAGCGGGGTGAGACTCTGGTCCTCGTTGCGGTTGAACTGGATGAACACGAGGTTCCAGATTTCGATCACCTTGTCGGTGCCGCCGTTGACGAGCGGGCCGCCGGTCTTGTCGGGCGTGTGGTCGTAGTGGATTTCGGTGCAGGGGCCGCACGGGCCGGTGCTGCCCATCTCCCAGAAGTTGTCCTTCTTGTTGCCGAGGTGGATGTGCGAGTCGGGCACGCCGACGGCCCGCCAGAAGCCGGCCGCCTCGTCGTCGCGGGGGATGCCGTTGGCCGGGTCGCCCTCGAACACGGTGACGTGCAGGCGGGTGGTGTCGAGCTTCCAGACTTCGGTGAGGAGTTCCCACGCCCAGGCGATGGCCTCTCGTTTGAAGTAGTCGCCGAAGCTCCAGTTGCCGAGCATCTCGAA
>JANPKP010000089.1:0-3384 GCA_031426095.1 Gemmataceae bacterium | reverse complement strand
CGACGACGAGCCGGTCGTGAATCACTGCCGGAGCAATGGGCCACATGTCAGAGGCTGTTGGGCCATCGACCTGATCCTGGGAAAGCAGTAGGCAGACGTAAACCCTGGCTGGGATTGGCCCCCAAGATGCGTACGCCCTGCCCGGTGACGAGAGCGGAGCGGCACGGCGAACACACCGGAGCTGTCACGAACGCATTGCTGAAACACGTGCCGTCCTTCGCGAGTTGTTCAACATGCGGGGTCCGGATCAGTTTCTCCCTGTAACAGGAGAAGTTGGCAGACATGTCATCCACGACGATCCAGACGATGTTCCGCCGCGCCGCCGGTTCGGCGGCGTGCGCGGCCGGCGCGGGTGCGAGCGCGGCGAGTACGGCAAGTACGGCAGTTCGGCACACGGGAGAGCCTCCGGGCGAGGTGCGGTCACTTCTTGCGCGGGCCGAAATCGGTGAACGGTGTCCTCTCGAACCGGCAGTCCTTCTCCACGAGTCGCGGATCGCCGGCGTCGGTGAGGATCTTCGACAACTGACCGGCGAGCCTTATCCGCGTCGCGTCGTGGTCCTTATCGCCGTCGAGGTTCTTCACTTGGTCCGGGTCGGCTTTCAGGTCGTACAGTTCCTCCGCCGGGCGCTTGGCGAACGCGTAATCGAAGTGCCACTTCCATTCCTTGTCATTCCGGTGCGAGACCAGCCAGGCCTTCGTCGGGCTGGCGTCCATGTCCGGGAACGCGGCGTAGGTGTTGTTCTCCAGGTCGCTGGCGGCGGGCGCGCGGTCCGCGGTGAGGCCCTTCTGGTCGCCGAGCGGGTAGCGGTCCGGCTCGAAGTTGCGGACGTACAGGAACTCGGGCGTTCGCAGCGCGCGCTGCGGGTACGGCCTGTTCCCCTCCCGGGCGTCACCCACGTGCCGCTCGCGCCCGGTCACCACCCGAACGCGGTCCGGGTCGACCTGCCCGGCCTTCTTCGAAGAGAGGACCGCCCAGAGCGACTTGCCGTTCAGCCCCGGCGGCGGCTTCACCCCGCCGATCTCCAGAAACGTCGGCGCGAGGTCCATCAGGTTGACGAGGTCGTCCACCACGCGCGGCCCGGGAACGCCAGGCCCGGCGGCGACGAGTGCCACCCCGGTGCCGAAGTCGTACAGGTTGCACTTGCCCCCGGGGAACCCTGGCGGCCCGTGGTCGCCGCTGATCACCACGACGGTGTTGTCGAGCTCACCCGCGTCCTTGAGCCGCTTCAGCAGCACGCCGATGAACGCGTCGTAGGCTTGCGCCTCGCCGAGGTAGTCGGCGAAGTCCTCGCGGACCTCAGGCACGTCCGGCAGGAATTTGGGGAGTTTCCCCTTTAGCCCGTCCGGGTCGATGCCCCAAAGCGCCTTGCCCGAACCTTTGACCCATTTGCGGTGAACGTTGGTCGGCCCGAACCAGAAGAAGAACGGCTTCTTGGCGTCGCGGGCCTTGAGGAAGCTGTTGATGTTGCCGTCCACCTGGGCCAGCAAGTCGCCGCGGGCCCGGGCCACGGACTTGCCGCCCTTCACGGCGTTCGTGACCGCTTCGGAGAAGTTGCTGAACTTCATCCCGGACTTCTGGTACGCGTACTGCTGCTTGCCGATCGGGGCGTCGGCCGGGGTGCCGGGGCTCCACACCTTGCCCGTCTTGCCGAGGTCGTACCCGGAATCGCGGAGCAGGAGCGGGAACGCGGGTATCGTTTCGTCCCAGACCGCGCCGTTGAGGATCGCCCCGCGGCCGGTGTTGAAGAAGTACCGCCCGGTGAGGAGCGAACTCCAGCACGGCGTACAAGAGGGGCCGGGACGAACGCGTTGCGGAAAACGACGCCGCGCCCCGCGACAGATTCGACGTTGGGCGTCCTGATGACACTGTTCGCGGTCGGATTCGCGTCGAGGGCCGCGTAACACGAGGCGTACCGGCCCCAGTCGTCCGCGAAGCAGAACAGGATGTTGGGTCTGTCCGCGGCGCGGGCGTGCTGTCCCCAGGAGAGCAGCAGCACCGCGACCACCCCGGCGGTTCGAAACGTGTGCACGGACTTCTCCGGTTTGATCTTCACGGGCACGGCTGTTGGTGCAGAGCGGAACCTGTCAGGCCCCTCTTCCGGGACGCAGGCCCGTCCCTCGCCGGGTCGTGTTCTTGGGTATGGCTCGACGGCGGCAGCTTGATCACTCTCCACCCTGCCACCACAGCTCGTGCAGCACCGGCTGGAGCCCCCTTCCAGCTTTTGCTGCCGAGCAGCGTTCCGGTCTTCTCGTGGTAAGCGCGTAGCGGGAGGTTGTCGACCTCCGCCTACGACGCAGTTGGTGTGTGCCTCCCGCGAAGAAGTCGGCCGGCTTCGGAGTGACAGCCGTGGGACCTTGCCGCCGGCTCACTTCACCACCGCCGTGTACCCCGCTGCTGGCCGTGGTACGAGCGGAAGAGGTTCTCCGCGAGCACGATGACCCACGGCGTCGATGTTCGGATTAGGCCTACAGCCGTAGTAACTCAGTTCGGCGGTCTGGCCCCGCGACGGCGGTAGTGGCAGTGTCGCGCCCGGTGCTGGTGCCGCCGCCGCCAGTCGGACCAGGCAGGCGCCTGCTCGGCCGCCCTGAGCCGGTCCCACACCAACCGCAGGATCAGCTTCCGCACCTCCGGCACGGTCAGCGGGGTCCGCTCCGCGCCCCCTTTCTCGGCCCCGCCCGGGCCGCCCGGGACCGGACCACCGCCAGCACGGCCAGGGCGAACATCGACAGGGTGACGTGCCGGTGCCACCCGACCCAACTCCGCACCTCATACTCGTCCAGCCCGCAGTCGCACTTGGCCGACTGAAAAGGTCCTCGATGGCACAGCCATACTGCCTCTGAAGGTGGAGGTGGGGTGGGGTGGCCCGGTCGGCCGGCAACCGGGCCAATCGGAGTTTACCGCGCCGGTCGCGGTTTCGGCTTCTTCAGCTTTGCCAGGCGCGTCTTGTTGGCCCACGTCCGCGGGAGGTCGTGGAGTTCGCGCAGCCGGCGGAGTTCCGCGGCGTCCGCCCAGATCACGTGATGCCCGTCGTCCCGCCGCAGGCTCAGCCACCCGGCTCGCAGCCAGCGTCGGACGGTATCCCGGCTGAGGCCCAGACGCCTCGCCAGGCTCATCGGCCGGTACTCGTCCGGGGCCAGTCCCGCCGAACTCCCGTGCCGCTGCCGCCGGGCCAGCCCCAGGTGGGCCGTCAGGCGCAGCACCATGTCCCGCGTGAACCGGTTCGTTCGCTTCGGCGGGCAGACTAATGCAGGCTCACGGCTGAGGATTCGGTAATGCGGGGTGGGTCGGACAGCCGTAGTAGTCGCACACCCGCTGCCGCAACTCCTCGGCCGTGAGCTTCCGGTCCGGTTCGGCCACGGCCCGCTTGCCGTGGACCCACTTCG
>JANPKP010000088.1:0-5653 GCA_031426095.1 Gemmataceae bacterium | reverse complement strand
CGCGGCCGAGACGCCCGTGCCACCCGGCGACCGGGTGACCTGACAACGCGTCAACCCCATCCGGCCGAGAGGCCCCCCATAAACGCCGGAAGCCCGGGGCCGCTCGCCCCGGGCTTCCGTATTGGGACCGCCGTTACGTCCGCCGTCACTCGGTCGAGATTTGGCCGTCGTCGCGGGCGTTCATGAACCACCAGTTGGCCTGGCTGATGGAAGTCGAGATGAAGCGGACCGACCCGTCGGCGAACGCCACCTGCACCGTCTGGCCGTGCCGGCTGCGGGCCTGGGCCTGGTTGAACGCCCCGTCCGACTGGGGGTTCGCCCCCATGCCCTGTTGGGGGGCGTTGACCGACCCGGCCCCGACGTCGTCGCCGTTCCCGCTCTTGGTGTCGGGCGTTTGGCAGTCCCAGCTCGCGTGGCCGGCGACGACGCTCGCCCCGGGGAAGCCGAGGGCCCACGTCCCCCGGGCGTCGGTGGACGCCAGGGCCGACCCCATCCGCACCTCGGTGAGCATGATGGTGCTCGAGGCCCCGTCCTCGATCTTGTTGATCTTGGCCCCCCAGTTGATGCACATCACCCCGCCCCCGGGCGTCCCGACCGCGATCCCCGGGGTGCCGGGTGGCGTGGCCCCGTTCGTGGCCGTATTCAGCGGGCTCGCCCCGTTGAACGTACTGGTCCACCCGTTGGTGGCCGGGAGCGGCGAGCCGGTGGCCGGGGCCGGCGATTGGGCCTGCTGGTGGATGCCGAAGGCGTTGCAGGCGTAGTTCCCCCGGGCCGCGTCCTCGAACCCGGCGATGCCGGTCAGGGGCGTCGTCGGGGCGTCGTCGGCCGGGCAGCGGAAGAGGGGGACGAGGGTGGTGCGGACCACCCGCCAGCCGTCCCCGCCGGTATTCATGTAGTCGGCCGCGCTGGGTCCGGCCGTGTCGTACAGCGGCCCCTGCTCGAGTTGGGGGAGGAGGAGGACGAGCCAGTTCGGCCCGAAGTTCTGGCTCCTCGCCACGTTCCTGTTCGTCACCGCCCCGGTGCCGGTCATTTTCATCTGCACGGCCGGCGGGAGCGTCCCGCGGGCGCTCTCGTAGGCGTGGCAGCCGAGGGCGAGCTGCTTGAGGTTGTTCGCACACCGCGTCCGGGTGGCGGCCGCCCGGACCTTCTGGACGGCCGGGAGGAGCAGCCCGATGAGGATGGCGATGATGGCGATCACCACCAACAGCTCGATGAGCGTGAAGGCCCGCCGGCGGCGGAGGGAGAGGGTCATGGGAGGCGGTCCCGCGGTGTCTCGGTCGGGATGGGGACGACGGTAACGTCGGCAACGGGTTAGAGGTAGATGAGTCTAACAAGGGGCGGACGTCGGCGAAAGCGAAAATTTCTCGGGTTCCAGCCGCCCCCGTCCCGGAGGGGGCCGCGGCCGGGGCCCGCCGCTATGGTGTTAGCGTCGCCCCGGTCGGTCGTCGTGTCTGCACCGTTGTCGGCCCCCCGAACCCCCCGAGACCACTCCCATGACCCCGCGTGTCGGCGTCGCCCTGGCGGTCTTCGCCGCCGTGACCGGCGGCCTCGCGTCCGCCCAGCCCAAGCCGGCCGCCCCCGCCTGGACCCACGCCCACGACCTCCAGGTCCGGGCCGGCGGCAAGAAGGACTTCAACAAGGACACGCCCAAGGTCGGCGTCGAGTTCTTCCGCGACGAGGCCCACGGGGCCGTCGTCGCCGTCTCCGAGGGCGGGTTCCTGGCCGTCGTCCCGGCGGCCGCGTCGGGCAAGGAGAAGAAGGCCGAGTGGCTCTACGCCCACGACCTCAAGAGCCGCAAGGCCGGCGAGGCCGAGTTCACCCCGGGCACCAAGGTGTTCGGCGTCGAGGCGTTCAAGGACACGGCCACCGGGCAACTGCTCTACGCCTGCGAATCGACGGCGATCGCCCTCGCCCCGGCCCCGGCGGCGGCCGGCCCGGCGGCGGCCAACAAGGGGCCGAAGTGGCGGCACGCCTTCGAGCCGAAGGTCCGCGGCGGCGACGACGACCTGTTCGACAAGGCCAAGAAGCTCGGCGTCGAGGTGTTCACCGACGAGAACAGCGGCGGGCTGATCTACGTCACCGAGGCCGGCGCGATCGCCGCCGCCCCGGCCCCGGGCGCGACGGCCAAGGTGCCCGAGAAGGGGAAGGAACTGCCGCTGGCGGCCCAGTACGGCTTCATGCTCCGCGTCCGCGGGGCGCTGGACGCGGACTTCACGGACGCCACGAAGAAGGTGGGCGTGGAGGTGTTCGCCGACCCGTACACCGGCGGGTTGGTTTACCTGACGGAAGCGGGGGCGGTCGCGACGGCCCCGTTCCCGGCCCAGATCGCCCCCGGCAAGGCGACCGTGACGTGGGTGGGGGCGATGAACCTGAAGGCCCGCCGCGGCGGCGAGAAGGACTTCGACAAGGCCAAGAAGTACGGCATCGAAGTCTTCAAGGACGGCAAGACCGGCCACCTGGTCTACGTGAGCGAGACGGGGGCGATCGCGGTGCTGCCGAAGTGAGGGGTGGGGGCAAAAGAGAATGAACCACAGAGTCACAGAGGACACCGAGGAAGCGAACACCGAGAAGAACCGACCACAATGTTTTGGTCTGCTCTCGTGTTCGGCTTTGCTCCGTGTCCTCTGTGACTCTGTGGTTCATTCTCTTTTGCCCCTCACCCCACGGCGTGGACCCACCCCGTCGGTTCCAGCGGCCGCCGCGTGCCGGCCTCGTCCAGCCACAGCCCTTCCCGCACGCATTCGCCGACCTTCGAGAGCGTGACGCCCGGCACCGGCTGGTCGCGGAGCAACTTCGCCCCGTCGGCCGGCGACACCGCGAAGACCAGCTCGAAGTCTTCGCCGTCGCCGAGGGCGTGCTCGAGTGCGGTCTTGCCCGACGTGCGGGCGCGTTCGTGGGCGGCCGCCGCGACGGGGATGGCGGCCGCGTCCAGCACCGCCCCGCACCGGCTCGCTCCGAGGACGTGGTTCAGGTCGGCGGCCAGCCCGTCGCTGACGTCGATCATGGCGTGGAGGTCGGCGGCCTCGTGAAGCCGCAGGGCTTCGGCCACCCGCGGCGTGAAGTCGAGGTGGTGGCCGAGGAGGCTGCCGCCGACGGGGCCGGTGACGAAGAGCCAGTCGCCGGGCCTCGCGCCGCCGCGTAAGACCGGGCCGCGGGCGGTCGCCTCCCCGAAGACCGTCACCGCTAGCACAAGCGCCCCGGCCCACCCGTTCGTGTCGCCGCCGGCGATCGCCACACCGAATTTGTCGGCCACCTCCCGCATTCCGGCGTACAGTTCCTCCGCCAGCCCCCGAGTCGCCCCGTGCGGGAGTACGAGCCCCACGACGGCCGCCGTCGGCACCCCGGCCATCGCCGCGAGGTCGCTGACGTTTACCGCCATCGCCTTGCGGCCGATCCGACGCGGGTCGGTGTCGGCGAGGAGGAAGTCGGTGCCGTCGGTGAGGACGTCGGTGGTGACGAGCAGGGGGCGGGCCGGCGGTGCCAGCACGGCGCAGTCGTCCCCGGGGCCGACCAGCACCCGCGGGTCGGCCGGCGTCCGGGAGCGGACCCAGGCGATGTAGTCGAACTCGGGCACGGGCGTGCTCCGCGATTCACTTCTGCCCACAGCAACGGTTGTATGCGCCGTTCGCGTCCCGACACATTTTCTACTCCTGCCGAATAATCCGCCCGAAAATGGGGTTTTGCTCGCACCCCGCGGGAATCTATTCTAAACTCACCAGCGCCAGGAGTTGCGAGCCCGCCGCCGCGTTCCGGCCACCGAACGAGGGCCTCCTTGATGTCCACCCCCGCCCCCACGGCCGCCCCGGATGCGTCGGCCCCGCGGCCGTCCCCGCTCGTCACCCGCGTGTACGGCGAGCCCCGGTTCCACACCGACGGGGACATCGCCGCCGTCTGCTGGGGCCCCGACGGCACCCTCTGGTCGATCGACGAGGCCGGCCTGCTCCGCCACTGGGCGGCCGACGGCAAGCTCATCGGCCGGCACTTCCTCTCGGACCTCGAAACCGTGTGGGCGTTCAGCCCGGACGGCCGGCTGCTCGCCAGCGGGAACGACGACCTGCTCCTGTGGGACGTGGCCCCCGGCCTCCTGATGGCCCGCATCGCCCAGGACTCGTGGGTGACGGCCGTGGCCTTCAGCCCGGACGGGCGGACGCTCGCCAGCGGGCACGACGACGGCACCGTGCGGTTCTGGGACGCGGCCACGCAGAAGGCCCTCGGCCGGGTGCAGGCCCACCCCGGGGCGGTGTCGGCCGTGGCCTTCGCCCCCCGCGGCGAGTTCGTGGCCACCGCCGGCGAGGACAAGGCGGTGAAGGTGTGGGACGAGTTCACCCACAAGCTGGTGGCCGAACTCAAGAGCCACACCGACCGCGTGCCGGCCCTGGCCTGGAGTCCGGACGGGTCGCTGCTCGTGAGCGCCGGGTGGGACACGTCGGCCCGCGTCTGGCGGCCGCCGCAGGCCGAGCCGCTGATGCTCCTCAACAGCCACGCCGACCAGGTCCACACGGTCGCGTTCAGCCCGGACGGCATGTACCTGGCGTGCGCCGACTCGGACTTCGACATCTACCTGTGGGCCGACCCGACCGGCGGGAAGGTGGCCCACGTGCTGCGCGGGCACAACGACGAAATCCGCTGCCTGGCGTTCAGCCCGGACGGGCACAAGCTGGCCAGCGCCGGGGCCGACCGCGTCGTCCACGTGTGGGACGTGCGGGACGGCCGGCTGGTGGCGGGGCCGAACCCGAAGGGCCGGCACGCGGTGGCCGTGGTGCCCGGCCCCGAGCCGCGGCTGGCGAGCACGGCCGGCCCGGCGGTCCGGGTGTGGGACGCGGCGACCGGCGACGAGGTGGCCCCGACCGGCCTCTGCTCGGCGTACTCCCTGGCCGCCAGCCCGGACGGCAAGTGGCTCGCCGTCGGCGGCACCGACCACTTCACGCAGCTCTGGACCGTGACCGAGAACACCCTGCGGGCGAGCCTGGAGGCGACCAAGCCGCCGATCGGGGCGCTGGCCTTCGGGCCGGACTCGAACCTGCTCGCCCAGACCAGCCCGGCCGACGGCCTGGTGTGGCTCTGGCAGTGCGACAAGGCCGAGCCGAAGGTCATCCTCATCGAGGCGGCCGACGGGTGCACGCTCGAAACCGTCGCCTTCCACCCCGGCGGCAACCTCGTGGCCGTCGGCGGGGTCGACTACCTCTCGACCGGCGAGCGGGACGGGGCCGTGTGCGTGTGGAACCTCACGACCCAGCAGAAGGAGTTCGTGCTCGACGTGGGCGTGTACGCGGCCGCGTTCGACGCCACGGGCAAGTACCTCGCCGGGGCGGGGCTTGACGACGCGGTGATCGTGTGGGACGTGGACTCGCAGGAGATCGTGTTCGAACTGGCCGGCCACCAGGAGCGGGTGAACGCCGTCGCCTTCACCCCGGACGGTAGCTACCTCCTCAGCGGCGGCGACGACATGACGGTGCGGGTGTGGGACGTGCTCAGCGGCCGGCTGGTCGTGGCCCGCGAGTTCGACTCGCCGGTGCAGTCGCTGGCGTTCGCCCCCGACGGCAAGGCCCTGTTCGTGGGCAACGGCAACACGACGTGCTACCAGGTCGAGTTCAAGAAGCTGATCGAGGACTAACCGACGTTCGGCGTAGCGACCGGCGGTCGCGCACGACGC
>JANPKP010000087.1:0-4178 GCA_031426095.1 Gemmataceae bacterium | reverse complement strand
CGCCCGGTGCCCCGCGGCGTTTGTAACATGGGGAAGACGCCACCCGCTCGACAGGGGCGGGACCGCGAACACCACCCGGAAGCCGGCCATGACCAAGAACACCGCCATCCTGCTCATCCACTGTCCGGACCAGCGGGGGCTGGTGGCGGCCATCGGCGAGTTCCTCTACAAGCACAACGCCAACATCCTCCACGCCGACCAGCACCAGGACCCCGAGCGCGACCTGTTCTTCATGCGCGTCGAGTGGGACCTGACCGGCTTCGACGTCGACCTCGACGGCTTCGCAACCTTGTTCAAGCCCGTCGCCGACCGCTTCGGGATGCGCTGGCGGCTGGAGCGCTCCGGCCGGCCGCTGCGGGTGGCCCTGTTCGTGTCGAAGTACGACCACTGCCTCGTCGACCTGCTCTACCGCCACCAGAGCGGCGAACTCCGCTGCGACATCCCGCTCATCGTCGGGAATCACCCGGACGCCGAGCGGTGGGCCGACTTCTACGGGGTGCCGTTCCACGTCGTGCCGGTCGAGGCGGCGCGGAAGGCGGACGCCGAGCGGAAGCAACTCGAACTCCTGGCAGCGAACGCCGTCGACCTCGTCGTCCTCGCCCGCTACATGCAGGTGCTGTCGCCCGAGTTCGTGTCGCATTTCCCGCAGCGGATCATCAACGTCCACCACTCGTTCCTCCCGGCGTTCAGCGGGGCGAGGCCGTACCACCGGGCGTTCGAGCGGGGCGTCAAGCTCATCGGGGCGACGAGCCACTACGTGACGGACGAGCTGGACGAGGGGCCGATCATCGAGCAGGACGTGGCCCGGGTCTCCCACCGGGACGCCCTCGACGACCTGATGGAAAAGGGCCGCGACCTCGAAAAGATCGTCCTGTCGCGGGCCGTGCGGTGGCACGCCGAACACCGCATCCTCGTGTACGACCGGAAGACGGTCATCTTCGATTGACGCGGCTTGTCGGGCGTTCTGTTGTGACGCGAATCGCTCGGCCACGCAACAGGTCTCCCCCGTCGAACCCCGTCAAATCCGCCCTTTTCGTCCACATTGGCCCAATCGGCCGCATTCCGGACGGGCGTGAAGTAGAGTCTGCACATACCGATCCAGTTTCGTTTCGCCGCCCGCCCCTCCGCGGGCGGCGGCCCGCCCGCCCACGATCCCCGGGTCCGACGCACCATGTGGCGAGACGCGGCACTGCGGCTCCTGGCCCTCCTCTGGCTCGGCCTCATCGGGCTCGGCTTCGTGGCCTGGGAGCGGTACGACACGACGCCCGGCGAGTCCGCCGCGGCCGCCGGCGGGCCGGGGCAACGCTCGACGCTGGTGATGTTCCTCCATCCACATTGCCCGTGCAGCCGCGCGAGCCTGAACGAACTCGCCGACCTGCTCGGCGGGCCGCACCCGCCGGTGTCCGTCCGGGTCGTCTTCGTCCGACCGAAGGGGGTGCCGACCGGGTGGGAGAAGACGGCCCTGTGGGACGCGGCCGCGGGCCTGCCCGGTGTCGTGCCGACTTGCGACGAGGGCGGGGCCGAGGCCCGCCGGGCGGGGGCCACGACCTCGGGCCACGTCGTCCTGTTCGACTCGGCCGGCGAGCGGGCCTTCGGCGGCGGCATCAGCCGCGCCCGCGGCCGCCAGGGGGGCGGGCCGGGGCGGCGGGCGGTCGAAGTGATCTGGGCGGGCCGCGACCCGGGCGTGCGGGAGTTTCCGGTCTACGGCTGTCCGCTGCTGACGGCCGAGAGTTGTTCCGACGAAACGGGTAACGGGGCCTGTCCGCGATGAGCGACGCTTCAAACTTGCCGGACGAGGTCCGCGGCCGGGTGGACGAACTCGCCGAACAGGCCCGGGACGCCGTCTACCGGCGGACCGACCGGCTGTTCGCCGGGCTGCTCGCGTTCGAGTGGGTGGCCGCCGTCGTGGTCGCCGTGTGGGTGACGCCGCTGACCTGGGCCGGGCACGAAAACCGGACGCACCCGCACGTCTGGGCCGCCCTCGGCCTCGGGCTGTTGACGCTCAGCCTGCCGGTCGGGCTCGCCCTCCTGCGGCCCGGGCGGGCCCTCACCCGGCACGCCATCGCGGCCGGGCAAATGCTCGTATCGGCCCTCCTGATCCACCTGACCGGCGGGCGGATCGAGACGCACTTCCACATCTTCGGGTCGCTGGCGTTCCTGGCCTTCTACCTCGACTGGCGGGTGCTCCTCACGGCGACGGCGGTCACGGCCTTCGACCACGTCGTCCGCGGAATGTTGTGGCCCGAATCGACCTACGGCGTCTCGACCGGGGCCGAGTGGCGGTGGGCCGAACACGCCGGGTGGGTCGCCTTCCTGGACGTCTTCCTGATCTACGCGTGCCGGCACGCCGACCGCGACATCGTAGCCGCCGCCGGCCGGCAGGTGGAATTGGAACAGGCGCACGCGGCCGTCGAGCGTGAGGCCGCCGGGCTCCTCCGGCAGAGCGAGGAGCGGTTCCGCAGCGCCTTCGACGACGCCGCCGTGGGCATGGCCATGCTCACTCCGGAAGGAACATTCCGGCAGGTCAACCGCTCCCTGTGTGACCTGATCGGGTACACCGAGGCCGAGCTGCTGGCCAAGACCTTCCCCGAGATCACCCACCCGGACGACCGCGAGGCCGACGCCGAGCACGTGGCCCGGATGGCGGCCGGCTTGACGCGGGCGTACCAGCGGGAGAAGCGCTACCTGCACAAGGCGGGGCACCCGGTCTGGGTGCAGGTGAACGTCTCCCTGGTGCGGGGGGCGGCCGGCGAGCCGCACCACGTGGTGTCTCAGATTCAGGACATCAGCGACCGCATGATGGCCGAGGCCGGGCTGCGGCAGGCCCGGGCGGTTGCCGAGGCCGCGAGCCGGGCCAAGAGCGAGTTCCTGGCGAACATGAGCCACGAAATCCGCACCCCCATGAACGGGGTGATCGGGATGACCGAGTTGCTCCTCGAAACCGACCTGACGCGGGAGCAGCGGGACTCGCTCGGGCTGGTCAAGGCGTCGGCCGACGCCCTCATGACGGTCATTAACGACATCCTCGACTTCTCGAAGATCGAGGCCGGCAAGCTCGACCTCGACCCGACCCCGTTCTTCGTCCGCGACGTGGTCGGTGACACCCTCAAGTCGCTCGCCCTGCGGGCCCACACGAAGGGGCTCGAACTCGCCTGCGACATCCCGCCCGGGGTGCCCGACCTCGTGGTCGGCGACCCCGGCCGGCTGCGGCAGGTCATCACGAATCTCGTCGGCAACGCGGTCAAGTTCACAGAGAAGGGCGAGGTCGTCGTCCGGGCCGAGCGGCTGGCCGACACGGCCGACGGGTACCGCGTCCGCTTCTCCGTCCTCGACACCGGCATCGGCATCCCGGCCGAGAAGGTGGCCACCATCTTCGACCCGTTCACACAGGCCGACGGGTCCACCACGCGGCGGTACGGCGGCACCGGCCTCGGGCTCACCATCTCGGCCCGGCTCGTCGCCCTCATGGGCGGCAAGGTGTGGGTCGAGAGCGAGCCGGGGAAGGGGAGCGCGTTCCACTTCGAGGTCTGCCTGGCGAAGGCGAGCGGGTCGGTCGAGCGGGCCGCCGTCCGGCTGCCGGCTAACGTCGCCGGCATGGCGGTCCTGGTGGTGGACGACAACGCCACCAACCGGCGGGTGCTGGGCGAGACGCTCCGCCTGTGGGACGCCCGGCCGACGTGCGTCGAGTCCGGCCCGGCCGCCCTCCTGGAACTCCGCCGAGCGGCGGCCGCCGGGGAGCCGTACCCGCTCATCCTCCTCGACGCCATGATGCCGGACATGGACGGCTTCATGGTGGCCCGGGCTGTCGCCGCCGAGCCCGACCTGGCCGGGGTCGCGGTGATGATGCTCACGTCGGCCGACGGGCAGGGCGACGCCGCCCGCTGCCGGTCACTCGGGCTGGCTGCCTACCTCGTGAAGCCGATCAAGCCGGCCGAACTCCAACTGGCCATCGCCGCCGCCCTGCCGTCGGCCCCCACGGCCTCCGCCCCGCCGACCCCGAACCCGGTGGCCCCCGCCATGCCCGACACGACCGCCGTCCGCCCCCTCCGCGTCCTCCTGGCCGAGGACAACATCGTCAACCAGCGGGTCGCCGTCCGCCTGCTGGAGAAGGGCGGGCACACGGTGGTGGTGGCGAACCACGGCCGGGAGGCGGTCGACGCCCTGGCCCGCGGGCCGGT
>JANPKP010000086.1:0-5715 GCA_031426095.1 Gemmataceae bacterium | reverse complement strand
GCTCGATCGCCCCGAACGACTCGTAATACACGCCGCCGGCCGCCGTGATTGCGGCCGCCAGCCCGGCCCGGTCGCGGTCCCAGTTGCCGAACACGAAGTGGGTGGGGACCGGGCGGAACAGGGCGACCGTGTCCGGGCTCTCGATGTCCCCGCAGTGGAGGACGAGTTCGGCCCCGTGCTCGACGAGCAGGCGGACGGCGTCGGACACCGCGTCGATCCGGTCGTGGGTGTCGCTGACGATCCCGATCCGCATGACGCCCCCCGCCCCGGCCGAATGCCTCCACCATACCTTAACAAATGCCGAACGCGGCGGGGAGAGAGCAGGCGAAAGCCCCGGGATGGCCATCCCGGGGCTTTGCCGACGCATCACTTTTTGGAGGGGAAGTCGATGGCGTTCACCAGCCCCAGGTCGCGGGTGCCGACGGCCCTCTGCTTCTCCGGGGTGGCCGTGAACGTGACCACCAGCTGGTCCCCCTGGGGGCCGGCCAGCAGGTGGAACGCCTGGACGACCGGCAGCCCGTCCATCTCCCCCTGGGCGGCGACGCGGTAGAGCCAGTGGCCGGGGGCGGTCGGCACCTCGCCGTCGTCCAGCCCGCCCTTCGGCACCCACCCGGGGATGTCGGCGAGCGTCCGCTTGAAGTCGGCGACGGCCGCGTGCGACCCCGGGGCCGCCTTCTTCCACTGCGTGACGGTGGCCTGGGCGATGAACTCGCCCTTCTCCAGGAGCCGCAGGATCAGGTGCGTGTCGGTCTGCCCGGTGACGTGCCACTCGCGGGGGTGCAGGAGCGAGTACCGCCCCTTCGGGTCGGCGTACCGCAGGTGGGCGAGCGGGCCGAGCGGGGCGTCGTCCTTCGGCACCGCCGCGGCGGCAGCGTCGTCCAGCTCCTTCGGGGCGTCGGCCAGCACTTCGCGGGCGAGCGTGACCGTGGCCTCGACCTGCGAGGCGGGGTTCACCGGCCCGTCGCCCCGCTCGTCGGCCTGCTTCCAGGTGAGGGCGACGACGCGGGCGGAAGCGACATCAAAGGTGCCGGCGGCGGACACGGCGAGCTTCACCTTCGCCCCGTTCTCGGTGCCTTCGGCGCTGCCGGTGATGGAGAATTGAGCCTTGCCGCCCTCCACCTTGTCGAGCTTGCCGGCGAGGTCGTTCTTCGCCAGCTCGTCGAACTGGCCCGCGGCCTGGGTGGCGGCGGCGTCGAGTCTCCACGTGTCGCCGACCGCGACCGCTTTGCCCGGGAGCAGGCCGGCGAGGCAGTGCGGGTTGAAGTGCTCGGCGACCGTGTCCAGCTCCTCGCGGGTGAGCGGGCCGGCCGGGCTGTAGCAGAACAGCCCGTCGGCCGACCGCCGGGCGACGACCAGGCGTCGGTCGGCGGCGAGCGTGCGGGCGATCTCGTTCGGCCCGGCGGCGGCCTTCGCCTCGGCCGTCTCGTAGGAACGCAGGGTCTTCTTCGCCATCCCGCCGTCAACCGCCAACACCCGCTCGCTGAACTGGTGCCGGGCGGCCGCCGCGAGCTTCAGCTCGTTCTTCTGGCCGTCCTGGGTGAGAATCATCTTGCCGGCCACGGTGAGCCCGACGGCGTACTTTGCGCAGTCGCCCGGCTTGACGGCTTCGGCCAGCGTCACCATCTGGCCCGGGGCCGGGGCGGCGAGGGCGGCCGCGCACGCGAGGGCGGCCGGGAAACGTCCGAGGAGCATGCGCGAACCCCCGCGAGGGACCGGTATGGGAAACCGGCGGCGAATACCGCGGCGGCGGGGGACGGGTCAAGGCGGACCCGGAATTCGCTTCAATCCCGCCGCCCGCCCTGCGAATATCACCCCATTCGCACAGGAGCCTCCCATGCCGGCCGCGCGGGCGTTCTCGGAAGTCCAGCTCGTCAACGGGTCGACCGGCGACCCCGTCCTCTACCTCGACTACCCCGGCGGGGATAACGCCCTCCTGTTCGACGGCGGCGAGAACCACGCGCTCACGATGACCCAGCTCGGCGACCTCGAAGCGGTGTTCGTCACCCACCACCACGTCGATCACTTCATCGGCCTCGACCGCGTGATCCGGGCGAACATCGACCGCGATAAGGTGCTGCGGCTCTTCGGCCCGGCGAACACCATCCGCAAGGTGTACGACCGCATCACGAGCTACGACTACCCGTTCTTCCCGTTCCAGAAGATCGCCGTCGAGGTCCACGAACTGCTGCCGGGACTGCGGCGAAAGGCGCTGCTCGAATGCACCAAGCGCTTCCCCGAGCCCGTGGTGACGGAGGAGCCGTGGGACGGGCCGGTCTGCTACGAGAACGCGAACCTGTGCGTCGAGGCGGTGCCGACCGACCACACGGTGCCGGTGCTGGCGTTCGCCCTGGCCGAGAAGACCGGCTTCCACCCCGACCCGGCCAAGCTCGCGGCCGGCGGGTTGCGGCCCGGCGGGTGGGTGCCCGAGGTGCTGCGGCTGCTGCGGGGCGGCGCGAACCCGGACAGCACGCTAACGGTCGATGGTGGCAGCTTCCGCCTGGGAACGCTGGCCGAGCAGTACTTCACCGAGTCGCCGGGGGCGCGGGTGGCGTACGTCACGGACACGCTCTTCTCGGACGCCGTCCGCCCGTCGCTGGTCCGGCTGGCGAAGGGGGCGTGGCGGCTCTACTGCGACAGCTTCTACAGCAAGGCCCACCTGAAGCAGGCGGCGCAGTACAAGCACATGGTCGCCCCGCAGGCCGGCGAGCTGGCGAAGCTCGCCCGGGTCGAGCAACTGGTCCTCATCCACTTCTCGACGCGGTACGCGGGGAAGTACGAGGCCCTGGTGGCGGAGGCGGCCGAGGTGTTCCCGCGGGTGACGGCGGAGATCGGATGAACGCCCGCCCGGTCAACGGGCGGGCCTTGTGGAGGTGTGAATCATGACCGACCCCGAGAACCCGGCGCTGTTCGTGCCCGACGCCCCGGCGGCCGACGGCCCGGCCCCGAAGGCCGAGCTGACCCCGCAGGAGGTGCTCGACCTGCTCGCGGCCGGCAAGCCGGTCGTGAACGCCCGCGTCCGCCGGCTCAAGCTCCGCGGCGAGTTCGCCGGGCCGGTCCACTTCCGCCACTGCGTCCTGACGCAGCCGGAGTTCAACGGCGTCACGTTCAAGGCGGACGTGCTGTTCGCCGGCTGCACCCTCGACCGGCCGTCGTTCAGCAAGCCGACGGTGTGCGAGAAGGGGCTCGACCTGAGCGGCAGCACGGTGAACAAGGCGACCGTGACCCGGGTGACGGTGAAGGGGAAGTTCACCGCCGCCCACACCACCTGGACGGGCAAGCTGGCGTTCACCGACTGCCGGTTCGAGGACAAGGCCTCGTTCTGGGAGGCGAAGTTCGTCGCCTGGGTGGACTTCAAGGGGTGCGTGTTCGGGGCGGAGGCCGACTTCCGCTCGTGCCACGCCCAGGAGGGGTTCGTCCTCACCAAGAGCGAGTTCCGCGGCGACTTCCTCTTCCGCGGGTCGGCCGTGGAGAAGAAGTTCCAGGCCGACGGGTCGCGGTTCGACGCCCTGCTCGACCTCGGCAAGAGCAAGCTCAAGGACTTCGCGTACCTGGAGGCGATCAGCCAGGGGCCGAACATGAAGTTCGCGTTCCTCAACGCCCTGGCCGACCGCGTCCTCGTGCGGCCGGAGCAGGTCGAGGGCCGGCTGGCGAGCGAGGAAGGGGGGAAGCACGAGGCGGCGATGAGCGAGTACGGCCTGCTCAAGCAGTGCTACCAGAAGCACCACCGGTACGACCACGAGGACTGGGCCTTCTACCGCTTCAAGGTGAACCAGCGGAAGGGGGCCGCGTGGTCGTGGGGCCGGCCGTGGACGGCGTGGCGGCGGTTCAGCAACTGGCTGTTCCTCGACCTCGGGTGCGGGTACGGGACGGACCCCGTGCGGGCCGTGCGGATGGCCCTCGTCATCATCCTGAGCTTCGCCGTGCTGTACGGGGCCGGGGTGGAGGAGTTCCACGCCGAGAAGAAGCCGTTCCCCGACGCCGGGCTGACCGACGCTTCGAACCGCGTCATGATCGGGCTGACCACGAGCGTGTCGGTGTTCACCTCGGGCATGGGCGGCATCCGCGAGATCGCCAAGGGGTGGATGAACGTCCCGGTCATGGTCGAGTCGGTGATGGGCACACTGCTGTTCGGCCTGTTCATCGTGGCCTTCAGCCGCAAGGTCATCCGGTAATGGTGACGATGGAACGCGGACGGCGCGGATCGGGACGCGGATGAAGAGGATCGGACAGGAGGCAGGATTGTTCAAAGACGGGGGGCGTGCATCGCTCGGCCCTGTGTCTACAATCCGCCTTGTCGTCCGATCCTCCTCATCCGCGTCCTGGTCCGCGCCGTCCGCGTCCCATTGCCGGATTCCCACCCCGCCCGGAGACCCCTCCCCATGCGTCGCTCCCTCGCGCTCCTCGCCGCGGTTGTCGCATCAGGGGGCTTACGCCCCCCGCTCGCCGTTGCGGCCGAGATCACCTGGACGAAGACCGTCCTCGACGCCAAGTTCCGCTCCGAGGGGGTGGCCGTCGCCGACGTGAACAAGGACGGCAAGCCGGACGTGATCGTCGGCGAACTCTGGTACGAGGCCCCGAACTGGACGCCGCACGAGATGCAGCCGGTCGGCGACTACAAGGACGGGGCCAACAACTACAGCCAGGTGTTCGCCTGTTGGGCCGACGACCTCAACGCCGACGGCTTCCCCGACCTCGTCGTGGTCGGCTTCCCGGGCAAGCCGGCGTACTGGCTGGAGAACCCCAAGGGCAAGGCCGCCGGGTCCGACGGCAAGCCGCTGCACTGGGCCAGGCACGTCATCTGGCACTCGGCCTGCAACGAGACGCCGCAATATGTGGACCTCCTCGGCACCGGCAAGCGGGTGTTGCTCATGGGCACGCAGCCGAAGGGGAAGAACGAGGCCGGCAACGAGGGGCAGATGGCGTACTTCACACCGAAGGCCACCGACCCGGCGGCCGAGTGGGACATGCACCCGGTGAGCGAGCCGTCGGTGCCGCCCGACGTGAAGGACGGCAAGCCGGTGGCCAAGACGGGGAAGAAGATTCCGGGCACGAGCCGGTTCGACCACGGCCTCGGCATCGGCGACGTGAACGGCGACGGCAAGTCCGACGTGCTCGCCCCCGGCGGCTGGTGGGAACAGCCGGCGAAGGCGGACGGCACCACGCCCTGGGCCTTCCACCCGTGGGCCGTGACGGACGCCACCGCCGACCTGTACGTCTACCCGCTCGACGGCTCGGGGAAGGGGAGCGTGATCGGCTCGTCGGCCCACAACTACGGCATCTGGGCCTGGACCCCGCGGGGCGACGCCTTCCAGAAGACCGACCTCTTCCCCAAACTCGTGTCGCAGACCCACGCCCTCATCGTCGCGGACGTCAACGGCGACGGCGTGCCCGACCTCGTGACCGGCAAGCGCTGGTGGGCCCACGGCCCGAAGGGCGACGCCGACCCGAGCGCCCCGGCGAAGGTCTACTGGTTCGAGGCCAAGAAGGGCCCCGACGGCGTGGTCGCCTTCACCCCCCACGAGGTCGACGCCGACTCGGGCATCGGCACGCAGTTCGTGGTCGCGGACGTCAACGGCGACGGCCTGCCGGACGTGGTGAGTTCGAACAAGAAAGGCGTCCGCGTGATCGTGCAGGGCCGGAAGTAGAAACGATGGCACGCGGATGACGCGGATCGGGACGCGGATGCAGAGGATCGGAACGAGGACCGTGTTTGAA
>JANPKP010000085.1:0-4376 GCA_031426095.1 Gemmataceae bacterium | reverse complement strand
GGCCGCGAACGCCGCTAACGCCGCCAAGAAGCCGCCGTACACGCGGGTGGTGTACGACGTGGCCTTCGAGAAGGCCGACCTGTGGCAGGTCGTCGACTTCCTCCAGGCGTACTACCGGACGAACCTCACCCAGCAGATCACGGCGGTTTCCATCAAGCGGGCGGACGAGACTTCCGGCCCGGGCGGCAAGAAGGGGGGCGACCGCAAGGACTTGAACGTGACCCTCACCACCGAGGCCCTCATCCTCGACGGGGCCGAGGACCGGCGGACCGCCCTGCCGGTGCCGAAGGCGTTCGCGGCGATCGGCGGCGGGGCCGGCTTCCAGGCCGTAACCCGGTCGCCCGAGTACGGCCTGCGGCTCACCACCCCGACCATCGCTTCGGTGCTGGCCGCCCGCCCGCGGGACTACACGGTGGTGGTGGCCCGCGACCCGTTCCACGGCCCGCTGCCGCCGCCGGAAAAGCCGCGGCCGCCGGCACCACCTCCGCCGGTCGTCGTAGCCGCACCCGCGCCCCCGCCCCCGCCGAAGGAGGACATCGCCCCGTTCATCCGGCTGACGGACGCCACCGGGCGGGACGACGGCTCGGGGGTGGCCGGCCTGTTCGACGCGGCGAACAACCTGTCGTACGTGATCGAGTACGGCCCGGCCGGCACCCGGGTCGAGAAGTTTACCCCCGGCACCGGCCGCCGCCAGCCGGGCGGGAAGGCCCGGTCGGCCGACCTGCTCGTGATCTCGGACGAGTTCTCCGGCACGTACCGCAGTTACAAGGTGGTCGGGATCGACGGCGGCTCGCTCTCCGTCGTGGAGGCCGCGGGCAAGGGCGGCCCGTCGAAGGAGAAGCCGGCGACCGGGCTGCCGGCCGTGTTCGGCGGGGCGGCCGCCGCACTCCCCCAGCCGGCGGCCGGCCGAGTGATCCAGTGGCGGGTCGGGCAGACGCTCAAGGACGCCGACCCGGCCGCCCCGGGAATGGGCGGCCGGGCCGTCCCCGTGGCCGCGCCGGCGACGCTGCCGCCGGCCGTCGATCCGGAGGAGCCTGGGGTGTAAGGATGCCTCAAGCCCACCCGTTACCGCGGGTGGACTTCGACCGCTCGTCCACTTTCTTCTGTCACCCGCCCCGCGACCCGCGGATAATGCAACGGCCCGGACTGCCTCCCTTCGCCAGTCCCGTTCCGCCGACCCGCGGGCGTCCGGCCGCGGTAAGATGGGCATGATTAAAAATCCCGGCGGGCGGCGGAAAAGCGTTGCGTGGGAATTCGCCCGCGGCTAAGACGCGGCTCCGATTCACGGATACGCCCGGAGCGGCGCGGGGCCACCCGTCGGGGGACG
Organism: Gemmataceae bacterium; assembly: GCA_031426095.1. Lineage (GTDB taxonomy): Bacteria > Planctomycetota > Planctomycetia > Gemmatales > Gemmataceae > JANPKP01. The sequence continues at coordinate 3,049 of JANPKP010000085.1, read as the reverse complement.
GGGCGGCCCCACAGGGGAACGGCCGCCGCCGTCGGGCTTGAGCCTGGGGGGAATCAATGGCACTCCGTCGCACCGCACTGCCGCGCACCGTACCCGTGTGGAAGCTCCGCCGCTGGCTCCCCGCCGTGCTGGCCGCCGGGCTCGGGGGCTCGGCCGGGTGGGCCGGGGCCGGCCGCGTCATCGCCCAATCGCCGACCCCGCCCCGCCCGTCCGACCCGGGGGCCGCGTCCACCTGGCGGCCCGGCCCGGTCGTGTACGCCTCCTACGAGGCCGACGAGCCGAAGGCCCCGGCCGAGCCCCCCAAGGCGGGCGAGGCCCCGAAGCCGGCGGCCCCCAAGCCCGAGAAGACGCTGTCGTTCAGTTTCGACGGCAAGCCGTGGCCGGACGTGCTGGAGTGGTTCAGCCGCGAGAGCGGGCTCGTGTGGGTCGGGTCCGTTAAGCCGCCGGACAGCTTCACCGTCCGCACCGACCCCACGCGGAAGTTCACCATCCCCGAGGTGGTCGACCTGCTCAACGAGCAGTTGGTGGTGAAGAAGTTTATCCTGATCCGCCGCGAGATGTCGTTTACCGTCCTGCCGGCCGACGAGAAGCTCGACCCACTCAACATCCCCCGCATCGAGATGGCCGACCTTTCCAGGCGCGGCAAGTCCGAGGTCGTCCAGGTCATCGTCAAGCTCAAGACGGTGCAGGTCGAGGACGCCGTCCCCGAGGTCAAGAGCATGCTCTCCCCGTTCGGGAGCGTGATCCCGCTCGTGAAGGCGAACTCGATCGTCCTGACCGACCAGGCCGGGAACATCCGCCGCGTCCTCGACACGGTCAACCATTCGGAGGGCGAGAAGGAGGGCGACTCGCTCACCTACACCTGCAAGTACATCCGGGCCGGGGTGGCGGCCGAGAAGCTCCGCACGCTCCTCGCCGACGACACCACGAAGGTCGATTCGGCGACCGCGGTCCCGGTCGCGGTCCCGGGCCAGTACCCGCCCGGTTACCAGCCCTACCCCCCCGGGTTCGACCCCCGGCAGTACGAGCGGGACCGCGACCGCCAGCGGGGCGGCGGTTCGCAGTCCACGGGCGGCGGGGGCCGCTTCCGCACAGTCCGCATCACCACAGAGGACCGGACGAACGTCGTCCTCGTCACCGGCCCGGCCGACAAGATCAGCCTCGCCAAGACGACCCTCGAATCGCTCGACGTGGGCCAACCCGGCGAGCGGCCGTTCGTGGTCGGCAACCCGGAACTGCGGCAGTACCCGGTCCCGCCCGGCACGGCCGACGCGACGGCCAAGCTGCTCCAGGAGCGGTTGAGCCAGACGTTCCCGTCGATCCGCATCGTGTCGGTCCCGGCCAGCAGCCAGATCATGGTCGTCGCCACCCCGGACGAGCACCTGGAAGTCGGCCGGATGCTCCGCGGCGGGGGCGACGGCGGCGTCGCCGGCGAGCCGAAGACGGAGCTGATCCCGCTCTCCAGCGCCGACCCGACCGAGACGGCGACCAAGCTCGCCAAGTTCATCCCGGCCGGGGCCGTCGTCGAGCCGGTCAACAGCCCGATCCCGGGCCTCCTCGTGAAGGGGACGCCCGACCAGATTCAGTCCGTCAAGGTGTTCCTCCAGGCCTTCGACCCGGGGGCCGGGGTGGGCGGGAACACCCGCGTCCTCACCGTGGACGGCGGCACCGCCGGCGTGCTGGCCGACGAACTCCAGCGGCTGATGAAAGACATGGGCAAGAACCCGGTCCGCGTGGTCGACCCCTCGGCCCCGCCGAAGAAGGAAGCGCCGCCGGCCCCGCGGCCGATGACCCCGCCCGTCCGCATCCCCACCCCGGGCGGCAGCAGCCTCCTGCCCGACGGGGATCGCGGCAGCCGCGGCGTCCGCTTCGCGTCGGCCCAGATCACCGAGCCGGGCAAGGCCGAGGAGGGGAAGCCCGTTACCATCCTGGTCGACGGCAACCGCCTCATCATTCAGAGCGACGACCCGGCCGCGTTGGAGTTGGTCAACCGGCTGGCCCGCCTCTACCTCCCGCCGCCGGGGGCGGCGAACAAGCCGCAGGACCGCTTCGAAGTCATCCGCCTGAAGAACGCCAGCGCCGAGGAGGCCGCCCGCGTCCTGACGGAAATCTTCAACGGCCCCACGCAGCAGCAGCAACCGGGCGGTGGTAACCAGGGAGGCGGCGGGGGCGGCGGCCGACGCGGCGGGGGCGGCGGCATTGCCGACCTGCTCGGCGGCGGCGCGGCCGGTTTGCTCGGCGGCATTCTCGGCGGCGGCGGGGCGGCCCAGCAGGTCGGGGGGGCGACGCCCGGCCGGGTGCGGCTCGTGGCCGAGAAGAGCAGCAACTCGCTGATCGTGGTGAAGGCGTCGCCGCTCGACCTGGCCATCATCAAGAAGCTCCTCAAGGAGCCGATCGAGGCCGGCCCGGAACAGGACGTGGCGGCCATCCAGCGGACGTACATCATCCCGCTCAGGAACGTCACCCCGTTCGAGATGGCGGCGACCGTCCGCGAGGTCTACCGGGCCTCCACGACCGGTACGGCAGCCCCGGCGGCGGCCGCCCTCCCGTTCCCGTTCGGCGGGGGCGGGGCCGGGCGGGGCCAGGGCGGCGGGCAGGCGGCGGCCCCTGCGGCGGCGGCCCTCACGGTCGGCACCGACGACCGGAGCAACAGCCTGATCGTCCACTGCTCGGACATCCTCTACCAGGACATCCTCGCCCTCGTGGAGACGCTCGACGGGGCGGCCAAGTCGACCAATAAGGTTGTGAAGCTCCTCCCCCTCAAGGGCATCGACCCGGTCCTCGTGCAGGACGCCATCGACGCCGTCCAGGGCCGCACCCCGCGGAGCCAGCTCGAACGCCAGCAGCAGCAACTGCGGGGCGGCCGCGGTGGGCAGAACGGCGGTCTCGGGGCCGGCGGCGGGCTTGGTAACTTCGGCGGGGGTGGCACCGGCAACTTCGGCGGCTACAACCCGGGCGGGGGCGCGGGCGGGTTCGCTCCCGGCGGGGGTGGCGGCAACACCGGCGGTGGCGGCCGCGGCGGCGGTGGCGGCGGGAGACGCGGCGGGGG
>JANPKP010000084.1:0-2051 GCA_031426095.1 Gemmataceae bacterium | reverse complement strand
TCGACCGGATCGCGTTCCAGAAAAGTCGCCAGCGCGGCTCGCGTTGGTTCAGCCTCTGGACTCTTGACCTGATCGAGGGCGAAGGCCGGCGGCTGACCGAGGTGGTGTCGAGCCCGAACGCGGCCGTCGTGTCGCCGTGCTGGAGTCCCGACGGGCGGCGGCTGGCGTTCGCGACCGTCGTCGAGCCGGCCGTCATCGGCAAGGAGCGGGACGCCCGCCGGGCCAAGCTCGCCAAGCAGTACGGCCAACAGGACATCTGGACGGTCGACGCCGACGGGACCAACCGCCAGCGGCTGACCGACGGGAACGGCACGAACCTGTCCCCGTTCTGGGGGGCGGACAACCGCGTCTTTTTCATCAGCGACCGCGGCGGGGCCGACTGCGTTTGGAGCGTTCGGGCCGACCCGAGGCGGGCGTTCGACGGCGTCACCGGCAACGACCGCGGGCCGGACGGTGGCGGGATCGGTAGGGCGGCATTGGCCCCGCTGCCGCCGCCGCCCGGCGCGGACCCGTTTCAGGCCGGCGGGCCGGGGCAGGTCGGGGCGATTCCCCGCGGCAACCGCGGGAGCGCGAGCACCGACCCGCGGGAGTAGCTGGCAGCGGGTCCGTGACCGGCGGCGATGCCGAGCGGCATCCGGTCCCCTCTCCCCCGTACTCGGGGGAGAGTGACTGTGTCATGTGTCAAGTCCGGTTCGGGGCTTCAAGCCAGTTGAGGATCCCAGTGCCGGTTCGCCTTCACCATCGCGTTGAGGATCGTCAGCAGCTTGCGGGCGCAGGCGACCATCGCGCACTTGAACGGCTTGCCGGCCGCCCGCAGCCGCCCGAAGAACGCGGCGATCACCGGGTTCCGCGTCGTCGCCGTCAGCGTCGCCATGTGCAGCACCTTCCGGACCGACGCCCGCCCGCCCCGGCAGAACCGCCGGCCCCGGACCGCCCCGGAGTCCCGGTCGAACGGGGCCAGCCCGGTCAGGCTGGCCGCCGCCCGCCGGCTCAGGCCGCCCAGCTCCGGCAGCTCGGCCACCAGCGTCGCGGCCGTCGCCGGCCCGACGCCCGGGACGCTCCGGAGCAGGGCGACCCTGCCGTCCCACTCGTCGTCGCTCCGGAGCAGCCCGGCGATCGCCTTGTCGACCTGCTTGCGCTGGTCGGCCAGGTGGGCCCGGACGGCGGCGATGCTGGCGGCGGCCGCCCCGCCCCCGCCGGGCTGCCCGGCCCGGTCGGCCTCCATCGTCAGCATCTCGACGAGCTGCCGGCGGCGGGCGACCAGGGCGTCGAGGTCGGCCTGCCCGGGCCGCGGCGGGCGGGCCGGGCGGGGCCGGACGACCCGGGCGAACCGGGCCAGGTTCAGGGCGTCGAGCCGGTCGTTCTTGGCCAGCGTGCCCTCGGCCTGGGCGAGCCGGCGGGCCCGGGCCGGGTTGACGACGGCGACCGGGACGCCGGCCGCGTGCAGCTCGGCGGCCAGCCGCCGCTCGTGCCCGCCGGTGGCCTCGACGACGACCAGGGCCGGGCCGAGGGCCGCCAGCTCGGCGACCAGCGCCGCGAGTCCGGCGTCGCCGTAGTCGAGCGTCCACGTCCGGCCCGGCGGCAGGACGGCGACGTCGAGCTTGGCCTTGGCCACGTCGACCCCGACGAACACGGGCTCGGCGGCCGGGGCGGCGGCGGCGGTCGTTACTGCGGTCATGGCGTGCCCGTCCTTGCGGCTGCGGGGTCGCCGCCGCGGAGGGGGGCGGCGCCCCGGGTGACTGTCCGGGCTGGGGCCACGGGCCGGCGGCGGCCCCGACTCTCCCGCGGCCTCGGCCGGCGGGCCGGGCCTGGGGTTGGGCGGGCTCGCCGCCGGCTCGACCGCCCCGGCCCGCTCCGCACGCCGCGGCGGTCGAGCCGGCGATTGTCGCTTCCAACCACGCCCTTGTGAACATACAAGGGTTGGCGTGAGGGGCCGAGCGTCGAACGGTCCCGGCACGCGCCAATCCGCCGCTGCGCGGCAGGCCGGAGGCCGGCACGCCGCTACGGGTTGCAGGCACCGTGAGGTCTGACGGGCACGCCGGCCTCCGGCC
>JANPKP010000083.1:0-17150 GCA_031426095.1 Gemmataceae bacterium | reverse complement strand
CTGATCGCGTCGAACGACCCCCGCTACCGGTTCTCGTTCAGCACCACCGGCGGGGACGGCAACGACCTCGAACTGACCGTCACGACCGTGCTGAGCACCCTCCCCGACGTGGCGATCGTGCCGGTGGCGTTCACGGCCCCGTTCACGGTCACGGCGGTCGAGGTGCTCACGGTAAACGAGCCGGTCACGTCGACCGGGCCGGCGAGCGACAGCGTCCCCTTCGACGTGACGGTCGTGGTCAGCCCGACGGTCACGGACGACACGACATCGGTGCCGTCGTCGAGGATCAGGTCGAGGCCGGTGACGGGGGTGGCCGTGCCGTTGAACATGTAGGTGTCGGCCGGCCCGGAGACGGTGTTCGTGCCGTTCCCCGTCCACCCGGCGGCGACCGCGTTCGGCTGGAGGAAGATCAGGGTGCTGGTGTCGGTGACGCTGAGCGTGGTGCCGGCCTGGGAGACGGAAACGTTGTTGTTGATGCCGATGCCCGACGAGTACTGGACGCGGCCGCCGGCGGTCACGTCGAGGAGGGTGCTCAGCACGGTCGTGACGGTCAGTTCGAGGTCGTTGCCGTCCCCGCCGGTGGTGCTGAACGAGAACCGGTAGCGGGGGTCGTTCGACGCGATCAGGGTGGCCGGGCCGGCGGGCGTGCCGACGATCGGGTCGGTCCCGTCGTTGGCGACGAGGACGAACTTGTCGCCGACCACGACCGGGTTGTTCACCCGGACTTGCAGCCCGACGCCCGAGAGGTTCACGCCGCCGGCGACGTTCACCCGGTCGAACGACCCGGCCGCGGTGCCGTTGATGTCCGCGGCGAAGGTGGTGTTCACGCCGCCCGACTGGTCGAGGGCGAGCGACCCGGTGGCGAGGGTGCCGACGCCCGTGCCGCCCGGGGTGAGGGTGCCGCCGGCGACCGACAGCGGGCCGGCCACCGTCGCGGCCCCGGTCCCGGTCAGCGTCCCGGTCGGGCCGACGGCGAACCCGTTGGCGGCCGATAGGGTCGAGCCGGCCGTCAGCGTGGTCGTGCCGCCGAGGGCGACGGCCGACCCGGACGTGACCGCCACCGTCTTCCCGGCCGCGGCGAGGAGGTCGCCGGTGCTGCCGAAGGCGACCGCCCCGGTGCCGGCGTCGAGGGTGATGTTCCCCGTGTTGGCGTCGCCGAGGGGGGCGTTCACCGCGAGGGCGGCCCCGCTCCCGGTGGCCGTCAGGGTGATGGTGCCGCCGTCGGTGTTGGTCGCCCCGGCCACGGCCAGGGTGCCGCCGGCGGTCGACGCGGCGAGCGACCCCAGCCCGGTGAGCGCGGCCGCCACTTCGAGCCCGTCGCTGGCCGGGAAGAGGAACGAACCCTCGGCGATTATGATGGGGGTGTTGACGGCCGTGACGACCACCCGCTTGGCGACCACCTGCAGGGGGCTGACGTTCGTCCCGTCCCCGACCAGGTCGTTGCCGATGATGGCCCCGACGGCCGGGTTCAACCCGTTGACCAGGTTGCGGGCGTTGAGGACGACCGTGCCGTTGGCCCCGGCGTTCACCACGGTGCCGAAAATCTGGTTGATCGACCCGTGGGAGCCGGCCGTGGCCGCCGCGTCGATCGTGACCGTGCCGCCGTCGCCGACCGTCACGGTGCCGAGCACGACCCCGCCGAGGGACGCGTTGGCGGCGTTGTTGTCGGTCGCCGTGACGGTCATTTTGACGGCGTCGGCCGTGGCGTTCGTCGTCCGCACGACGCTCGTCCCGTCCATGATGATCCGCTGCTCGTTCCCGCCGTCCACGTTGCCGACCAGGGTGATCGTGCCGGCGAACGGGGTGCCGCCCCCGGTCGGGCTGTCGCCGCCGACCGTGGACCCGGTGATCCGCAGGTCGTCGTCGGCCGTCAGGGCGATGTTCCCGGCCGCCGTGTAGACCTGGCCGGCGAAGAAGAGGTTGGCCCCGCCCGCGTTGAAGGAGACGAGCCGGATGTCCCCGCCGGTCGCCAGGGCCGAGGCGATCGTCAGGTCCCGTTCGCCGTAGTCGGTCAGGTAGATGCCGCCGGTCCCGGCCGCCAGGCTGGCGAGCGACCCGTTGTAGACGCCGTTGGCCCCGAGCACGTCGGTGGCGATCGGGCGGGCGGCCGTGCCGATGCCGCCGGCCCCGGACGTGGCGAAGGAGTAGTTCCGGGCCTGGAGGCCGTTGTTCGTGGTCGCCCCGCTGGCCGCCGGCACGTCGGCCGCCCACAGGATGTTCCCCCCGTTGGCCGCCACCGTGAGCGTCCCGCCGCCGGCCCCCGGGCTGTTCCGGTTGCCGGCCACGGCCCGCCCGAGGACGGCGTCGCCGGTCCCGCCGGAGGCCGTGTTCACCGTGATCCCGATGGCCGCCGCGGTGGTGTTGGCGGTCACGAGGTCGCCGGGGAGGGTCTGGCTGTAGCCCTGGGCCCCGGCCCCGTCGGTGTTGGCCGCGATGCTCAGCGTGCCGGTGAACCCGCTCCCGCCGACGACCGCCTGCACGGCCACGTCGTCCGCGCTGGAAAGTGAGATGTTCCCGGTCGCGGCCGACACCGCCCCGCCCACGGTGAGGGTGCCGGTCGTGCTCGTGAAGGCGACGTCCCCGGCCCCGGTGGCCCGGCCGCTGAACGAGGCCCCGTCGGCCTCCGTCACGAAGGCCCCGCCGTCCCCGCCCCGGGCCGAGATCGTCGTCGCCTGGGTCTTGATCGCGGCCCCGCTCGCCCCGACCCGGGCGGACGCGGTGAGGTTCACCGTCGGGGCCGCAATCAGCCCGGCGGCGGTACTCGTGATGTTCTCGCCGCCGGACACCGTCACGGCGGCGGTGGCGGTGACGGTGCCGGCGAGTTGGACGGTGCCGGACCCGGTCACGGCCAGCGTGGGGGCGGTGACGGCGAAGGTGTTCAGGGTGACGGTGCCGTCCGACTGGCCGGCGAGCGTGACGCCCCCGGGGGCGGACAGCGACACGCCGCCGAGGGTGAGGCTGCCGCGGGCGAAGGCGACGGACCCGGCGGTCGTGGCGACCGACCCCGTGCCGGTCACGGTGAGCGGGGTGAGCCCGGTGACGGCGACGCCCGTGCCGGCCGACACGGAGCCGGTCACGGCCAGGGTGGTGAACTCGTCGAGGGCGAACGACCCGGCGGTCGTGACCGCCCCGGCCACCGTCACCCCGCCGTTGCCGGTGAGCAGGAGGTTGGCCGCCCCGGCGTCCACCCCGTTGACGGTGTCGGCCCCGTCGTTGAGCCCGAGGACGAGGTCGGTGACGCCGGCCGCCGTCCCGGTCACGGCGTTCGTGCCGCCGCCCGTCCACCCGGCGGCCACGGCCCCGGCCGTCAGCGAGATCGCCCCGCCCGACCCCTCGGTGATCGTGTAGTTGCCGCCCGAGCGGGTGACGGTGACGGCGTTGTTGATTCCGGTGTTCGAGAAGTACTGGACCTGCCCGCCGGCCACGTCGAGCAGGCCGCTCGCGGTGTCGATGCTGCTGACCGTGAGGACCACGTCGTTCCCGTCGCCGCCGTCGTAGCCCACGGTGAACGCGATGAGCGGGTTGTTGAACGCCCGCACCGTGGCCCCGCCGGCGAACTGGCCGACGACCGCGTCGGTCCCGTCGTTCGCGATCAAGGTGAACGACTGGTTGAGCGTCACCGTCCCGCCGATCACCGGGCGGAGGACCGACCCCGTCACGTCCACGGTGCCGGTCGTCACGAGCTGGTCGTGCCCGTTGGTCCCGTCGCCGTTGGTCCCGGCCCCGGCGGTCGGGCCGTTCAGGTTCAGTGTGGTGATGGCGTTCGCCGCGAGCGACAGATTGCCGGTCCCGAAGAGGGTGGAGAGCGACCCGGCGGCCGGGCTGAGCCGGCCGGACGCCAGGAGCTGGACCGGGCCGCCCACGGTGCCGGTGCCGGTCAGCGTCTCGTTCGCACCGACGACCACGCCGTTGGCCGCGACGATGGTGCCGGCGACGGTCGTCGTCACCCCCAGCTCGGCCCCGTTCCCGTCGACGAGCGTGACCGTCTGCCCGGCCGGGACGGTGAGGGCGGTGTTGAACGTCACGTCGCCCGTGCCGGCGTCGACGGTGATGGCCCCGGTGTTGGCGTCGCCGAGGGCGGCGTTCACGACCACCCCGCCGCCGGTCCCGCTCGCGGTGAGCGTCAGGGTTCCGCCGTCGGTCGCGGTCGCCCCGGCCACGGTGAGGACGCCGGCCGTGCTGGCCACGGCGAGGTCGCCGAGCCCGGTGACGGCGGCCGTCACGCTCGCCCCGTCGGCCTCGGCGACGAAGACCGGCCCGTTCGTGGAGGTGACGGTGACGACGCCGGCCCTCGTCAGCACCGGGGCGGACGCGGTGCCGATGCCGGCGGCCGGGGCGAGCTGCCCGGCGGTCGGGTTCGGGATGACCGTGACGCCGTCGGCGTCGAGGATGGTCGCCTGCTGGACGGCGGCCGAGGCGTTGAGGACGACGCGGCCGGAGGCCCCGGCGTCGAGCAGCCCGCCGGCCGCCTGGGTGATGTTCCCCCGCTTCCCGCCCGCGGCCGCCGCGTTCACCGTGATCGTGCCGCCGTCGCCGACGATCACGGTCGCCAGGTCGATGCCGCCGAGGGCCGCGTCGGACGGCGTCCCGTCGGTGCCGATCACCGTGAGGGAGACGGCCGCAGCCGTGGCGTTGGTGGTGCGGACCGTCGCCGCGGCGGCCATCGTTAGCCGGGCCTCGCCGGCCCCGTCGAGGTTGGCGGCCAGGGTGATGGTGCCGCCGAACGACGTCCCGCCGACGACCGCGGTGGACGTGAGGGTCAGGCCGTCGTCGGTCGAAAGGACGACGGCCCCGGTCCCGGTGGACACCGGCCCGGACACGATCAGGTTGTTCGCCGTCTGGGCGTCGGCGGCCGTGATCCGCACGTCGCCGGTGTCGGTCGCGGTCGCCCGGGTGATGGTGAAATCGACCGGCCCCCACTCGGTCAGGGCGAGGCCGCCCGACCCGGCCCGGAAGTCGCCGGTGGAAGCCGAGACGGCGTCCGTGAGGCCGGCCCCGCTGATCTGGATGGGGGCGGCCGCGGTGCCGATGGTGCCGGTGTTGCCCGTCGTGCTGAAGACGAAGGTGCGGGCCGACGCGGCCAGCGGGTTGTTCTCGGACGTGGCCGCCGGGATCGGGAGGTCCGGGCTCCAGAGGATGTTCCCGCCGGCCGCCGCGACCGTGAACGTGCCGGCGATGGAGGCCGTGCCGAGGGTGGCGCTCCCCGCCCCGCCGGACGCCGTGTTGACGTTGATCGTCACGTTCCCGCCGCTCGCCAGCGCGGCCCGGGCCCCCTGCACGTAGGCCCCGGCGTCGGCGTCGTCCCCGTCCGTGTTGGCGTTGAGGGTCACGGCCCCGGCCCCGGTGAGGGCGGTCACGCCGACCGCCCCGTTCACCACGAGCTTGCCGGCGCTGGCGAGCGTGATCGCCCCCTGGGCCGTCCGCACCACCTCGTTCGTCGGCACCTGGAGGTCGCCGGCGTCGTTCACCACGCTCAGGGCCCCGGCCCCGGAGACGTCCGCAACGAGGTCGGCCCCGTCGGCCTCCGCCACGAACGCCCCGCCGCCGGCGGCGGTGATCGCCAGTCGCCCGGCCCGCGTGCGGACGGCCGCGGTCGAAGTCCCGACGGCGGCCGCCGACAGGGTGGCCGTGCCCGTCCCGGCGTCGAGCAGCCCGGCCGCCGTCGCGGTCACGCTCCCGGCGTTCAGGAGGGTGATGTCCTGGTTGCCTGACGACACCACGCCGGTCACGGCGATCGCGTCCCCGGCCTGCCCGCCGGCGTCCACCAGCACCCCGTCGTCGGCCCCGGCAAGGGTGACCGTGTCGGCCCCCGCGCCCGTGCTCACGACGAGCTTGGACAGGGTGGCGGACGACCCGCTCACGGTGGCGGTGCCGTTCCCGGTCCACCCGGCGTCGAGGGCCGCCTGCGTGAGGGTGATGGCCCCGGACGAGTCGGTGAGGGTGTACGTGCCGCCGGCGAGCGACACGCCGAGGGCGTTCGCCAGACCGGCCCCGCCGGTGAACGTGAGGGTGCCGGCGGCGATGTCGACGGTGTTCGCGGCCGGCTCCGCCGGGGCGGCCGGCGGGGTGTAGTAGACGAGCAACTGCGGCCGCGACGCGACCGTGGCCGACCCCGAGAAGTGGACTTGCCACCCGTCCGCCGTGCCGTTGGCCTGGATGTCGAGGCCGAAGTTCTGGGCCGGGTTGGCCAGCCAGTTCTGCACCGCCCCGGTCACGTCGTACACCACCCGGCTGTCGTACGCGAAGCTCGCCCGGGTGCTCTGGAGTGTGATCTCGGCCGGGTTCCCGAGGGTCGGCCCGTCCCCGCCGAACGGGTCGGCGTCGGTGTACTTCGTGGTCGTGGTGAAGGGGACGTTCAACTGGAACGCGCTGTACGGCCCGGTGGACATGGAGTTCGTCGAGTCGGCCAGCCCGGCAGTGGTGAGGACGAAGGCGGCCTTCTGGACGGTCGAGCCGACGGGGATTTGGCCCGGCCCGGACCCGAACAGGTCGCCGAACTTGATGAGCATCTGGTCGTTCGGCGACCCGGCGGCCGGGCCGTCGAGGAACGTCGGGGCCGTCAGGGTGGCCCCGTCGGTGGTCGTCCCGCCCTCCTGGAGCCAGGCCGACGTGGTCCCGCCGTACCCGTTCACCCCCTGCTGGAAGCTGGCGGTGACGACCGGGTCGGTGGCGACGGCCGGGAGGTCGTAGGTGATCGTCAGCGACGGCCGGAAGGCCGGGTCGGCGTACCCGACGGTGCGGATCGCCCACCCGTCGCTCGTCCCGTTCGGGCGGACGGCGAACCCTAGGGCGGTGGCCGGGTCGGCCGCCCACCCCTGGACGATGGCCGTCACGTCGGCTGCCCCGTCGGCGTCGGCCGGGACGGCAAACCCGCGGTCGGTGGTGGCGTCGCGGAAGGCGGTGCCGGGGGCCCCGAGCTGGGTGCCGGTCTGGGGGTACCCGCCGAACGAGTTCCAGGTGGTGGCCGTGGTAAACGGGGCGAGGACGCGGCTGACCGTGAACGGCCCGGCGGTGGCCGCGCCCCCGACCTCGGTGGCCGACGCCGTGTGGTAGGTGAGGGTGGCCGACCGGATGAGGGCGTTGGCCGGGATCTGCCCGGCCCCGGGTCCGAAGAGGCCGTCGAAGCGGATGAGGTCGTACTGGCTGGCCGAGTTGAGGCTGTCGGCCGTGGTCCCGTCGAGGGTGTAGACGCCGTCGACGGCGGCCGCCCCGTCCTGGGCGGTGGTCGGATCGTTCCCGTCGAGCCGCACCTCGGTCGTCCCGGCGTACCCGCCCACCCCCTGCTGGAAGGTGACGGCGGCCGGCACCTCGCGGGCCTCCAGGCTCTCGAAGCCGAGCCGCCGGGCGGCCCGCCGGGCGGTGCGGTTGGGGCGGGGCCGCCGGTTGCCGAGGATGCCGTGGAGCCAACCGGGGAGCATGGCGGACCCTTCCTGTGGGGGCGACACCCCCGTCCCTCCCGGCGGCGGGGGGGGGTGGGGGCGGTTGGGGCGAGCGTTCGGCGGTGTCTACACAGATTAACTAATCAAACCCGCCGTGAGACGGCAATCGTGATCGTGTAGAAATGCCGTGAAGATGTGGTGATACGTGGAATGGACGTTTCACCGCCATCGGGTGGCCGGCGGGGTCGTTTCGTCCGCACGAGACTTCGGAGAAGATTCGGCGTGTGTGGCTAAAAATAGGCTCGTTTGGCACGCCCCACCCGCGGACGGCGGCCCCTTCACGCGACCGACGCGGTTCCCACACGACACCGACATGACAACTTCATAATCGTGAATCTCAATGTTATTCGTGAAGCTTGGGAGAGGAACGTCAAGTCCCCTCGCCCGAATAGAGACGAGCAATACGATGGAGACATTGCTGGCCTACGAGCGGAGCGGGGCTGACGACGGACCTCCGCCGGCCGGCGGCACTGGGACGAGGGGATACGCATGGCACGCCGGACGGGCCCCCGGGCCGCGTTCACGCTCATCGAACTGCTGGTCGTCATCGCCATCATCGCGGTGCTGATCGGCCTCTTGCTGCCGGCCGTCCAGAAGGTGCGGGAGGCGGCCGCCAAGACGAAGTGCATGAACAACTTCAAGCAGCTCGGGCTGGCCGTCCACAACTACGAGGGGAACTACGGCCACTACCCCCCGCAGGCGGGCAAGGTCAAGGGGGCGAAGTACGGCCACTCGTGCTTCACCTACCTCCTGCCGTTCACCGAGCAGTCGGCCGTGTACGACGCCATCAACCTGACGGTCGCGTTCACCGACAAGTCGAACCTCAAGTTCCTCCCGCCGGTCGGGACGAACACCAGCGACCCGTTCGGGCAGACGATCAAAATCTTCAAGTGCCCCTCGACCCCCGACCGGAGGGCCGACTACGCGGTCGTCAAGGACTCGCAGGGGAACTCCTACTTCACCAGCGCCCCGAACCTGTTCCTGTTCGGGATCACGGACTACGGGGCGCTCAACAACATCTCGTCCGCCTACGCCGCCCTGGCCGGGGTGACCGCCCCCACGGCGGGCGAGCCGACCGGCATCTTCCGCGTCACGGAAATCCTGCCGAACGGGGGGTTCGTGACCAAGATGCGGGTCAAGGACGTCCTCGACGGGGCGTCGCACACGGTCATGATGGCCGAGGACGCGCTCCGGCCCGACCACTACAAGATGGGCACCCTCTTCGCCGCCCAGAAGGTCACCGGGTCGGCGTGGGCCGACTCCGAGAACGAGTTCGCCGTCCACGGCTCGAAGGCCGACGGGGGCGACGGGAGCTGCGCCGTCAACTGCGAGAACAACAACGAGATTTACTCGGTCCACAGCGGCGGGGCGTTCGTCCTCATGGGCGACGGGCACGTCACCTTCATGCACACGGGGCTGTCCGCCAAGGTCGTGGCGGCCGTCGTCAGTCGGGCCGGCGGCGAGACGGAGAACATCGACTGAGGGCGCTTCGGTCCACGACGCCCCACCCGCGGGCGTCACCGCCCAGCGTGTGGGCAACAACCTTGGTTGGAGTCAGAACAGCCGAAATGCGTAAGCCGCGAGACGGCCGGGTGATGGGGAATGCGGGCCGCTTTGGCACGGGAAATGGAGTGTAAACGCACACAGTGAGGGTGAGTCGGCCGCCAGAGGGGAGAGGCTGTCGGCCGGACGCCCTGACTGAATCCGCCGCGCCGGCCGACTGTTCGGAGAGCCGTCGGCCGGCCGGCTTTTTGTATGCGCCCTCAAGCCCCCCACGGCCCCCGCCCGCCCGCCCCACTTCCGGGGGTTCGCCAGCCCGTTCAAGAGGCCGCCCTTGACAGGCCCCCGCGGGCGAGATTATACGGTACGCACGAATGGGCGGGTCACGGCACGGTGCGTCAGGGAGGACGGCCAGATGCAAGTCGTTTTGTTGTGCGGCGGGCTCGGCACGCGCATCCGCGACGTGTCCGAGGACGTGCCCAAGCCGATGATCCCGATCGGCGGCCAGCCGATCCTCTGGCACATCATGAAGGGGTACGCGGCCCACGGGTTCAACGACTTCGTCCTGTGCCTCGGGTACAAGAGCGCGGTCGTCAAGAAGTACTTCGTCGAGTACGGCCTCCAGCACGACGACCTGACGGTCCAGCTCGGCCGCAACGGCGGCGTCACGGTCCACCCCCGGCAGACGTCCGAGGACTGGAAGGTCACGCTCGTCGAGACCGGCGTCGACTCGATGACCGGGCACCGCATCAAGCGGGTCGAGCCGTACATCACCGGCGACACCTTCCTGCTCACCTACGGCGACGGGGTCGCGGACGTGGACGTCCGCGGGCTGGTCGACTTCCACCGCTCGCAGAACCGCATCGGCACGGTCACGGCCGTCCGCCCGCCGGGCCGGTTCGGGGAGATCGAGATCGACGGCGGGGCGGTGACCGAGTTCAACGAGAAGCCGGCCGTCTCCCGCGGGTGGATCAACGGCGGGTTCTTCGCCTTCGACCGCCGCATGTTCGACCGCCTCGACGGCGGCCCGACGACGGTGCTGGAGCAGGAGCCGCTCATCCGCCTGGCCCGGGACGGCGAGCTGGCCGCCTTCCGCCACGAGGGCTTCTGGCACCCGATGGACACGAGCCGCGACTACCAGTACCTGAACGGCCTGTGGGCGGCCGGCAAGGCCCCGTGGAAGACGCCGAACTGGGAGTCCCCGGCGGCCCCCCCGGCCCTCAAGCTCCGGCCCGCGGCGTAAACCCGACCTCAGGCCCGGCCCCCGACCCGACACAAGGATGGACCACGGATGAACGGATTCTGGCAGGACCGGCGGGTGTTCGTGACCGGGTGCACCGGGCTCGTCGGGGCGTGGACGGTGCGGGCCCTGCTCGACCGCGGGGCCCACGTCGTCGGCCTCGTCCGCGACCAGGTGTCCGGGTCGGAGCTCGTCCGGGCCGGGCTCGACGGCCGCATCGACCAGGTCCGCGGCGGCGTCGAGGACTACCCGCTCCTGGAGCGGGCGATGGCCGAGTACGAGATCCAGACGGTCTTCCACCTCGCCGCCCAGACGATCGTCGGGATCGCCAACAAGTCGCCCCTCTCGACGTTCGAGACGAACATCAAGGGGACGTGGTGCGTGCTCGAGGCGGCCCGCCGGTGCGGGTTCGCCCCCCAGGTGGTCGTCGCCTCGTCCGACAAGGCGTACGGCGACCAGGCGACCCTGCCGTACACCGAGGACGCCCCGCTCGAAGGGCGGCACCCGTACGACGCCAGCAAGTCGTGCACGGACATCCTGGCCCTGACGTACCACCACACGTACCGGGTGCCGGTGTGCGTCACCCGGTGCGGGAACTTCTACGGCGGCGGCGACCTGAACTGGAACCGCATCGTCCCCGGCACCGTCCGCTCGCTGCTCCGCGGCCAGCGGCCGGTCCTGCGGTCGGACGGCACCAACCTGCGGGACTACTTCTACGTCCGCGACGGGGCGGCCGCGTACCTCCACCTGGCCGAGTGCATGGCCAGGAAGCCGGAGGTGTGCGGGCACGCCTTCAACTTCTCGACCGAGCTCCCGCTCTCGGTGGTCGACCTCGTCAAGAGCGTCACGCGGCTCATGGGGTCGGACCTCGCCCCGGACGTCCAGGCGACGGCCCGGCACGAGATCCAGCACCAGTACCTGACGGCCGTGAAGGCCCGGCGGATGCTCGACTGGGCCCCGTCGTGGTCGCTCGACGCGGCCCTCCTCGAAACCATCGGGTGGTACCGCGACCACCTCGGCGGCACCGAGCCGAAGGCGGCCCGGGCGGCCTGACGCGGGGCCCGGTCGGGCCGGCCCCAGTCCCCTGAAGACTCCGCGCGTCCGCGCCGCCGGGGTGACGCCACCCCGCCCGCGGTGCCCCGCCCCGGACACGCCTCTCGCCCCCCGACAACGGAGTGGATGGGGATGACATCGCACCGCCCGACGGCCGCCGCGGCCCTGCGGACCCTGCCGTTCGACCAGCTCCACTGCCAGGCGCTGGTCGTCCGCCTGCTCGACCGGTTCGCCGGCCCCGCCGCCCGCCCCCGGCCGCTCGCGGTGTTGGACGTGAGCAGCCGCATCCAGGACTGCTGGGACGACCTCCTCGACCCGGCCCGGGTCCGCGTCACCCGCACCCCCTGGCCCCCCGGGCGGCCCGGCCGGGCGGCCGAGGGGGACGACTTCGTCGGCCCCCCCCGGCCCGACCGCCTGCCGTTCGCCGACGGGGCGTTCGACGTGGTCGTGTCCCTCGAACTCCTCCAGTACGTTTCCCCCTGCCGGCGGGAGTGGTTCGTCCGCGAGTGCGGCCGGGTCGCCGCGGCCGGTCTCGTCCTGAGCTGCCCGGACGGGCGGCCGGAGGTCGAGGCGGCCGAGCGGCAGGTGGCCGACGCCTACTGCGCCCGCCACCACGCGGCCCACCACACCGTCGGCCCGCGGGCCGGGCGGTGGCTGCCCCCGCGGGAGGACGTGGAGGCCGCCCTCCGCCCGCTCGCCGGCACCCACAAGGTGTTCAACACGACGCCGCTCCCGGTCTGGTTCCCGCTCACCCTCCTGGCCGACACGATCCACGAGCGGGGGGTCGAGCCGGAGGAGATGTTCGGGCTCGTCAACGAGTGCGTGAACGCGGCCGCCTCGCACCCGACGGGGAGCTGCTACCGCAAGGTGTACGCCTGCCTCCTGCCCGGGGCCGACCCCCACGCCCTCGACGGGGTCGACGGCGGCCCGGCCCTCGACGCGGCCGCGGCCGGCGACGGCATGCTCAACGGGTCGCCGCCGCAGCTGCTGGCGGCGGTCGTCGCCGAGGTCCTGAACCGCACGACCCAGGAGCGGCGGGAGGTCCGCCACCGGCTCGGCGAGCTGACCGCCCGGGCCGAGGCCGGGTCGGCCCTCCGGCGGCTCGCCCGGGCCTGCTGGTACCGCAGGGACCAGTCCCTCGACCTGCCCGACTTCGCCCCCCAGCCGGGGGCCGTGCCGACGGCCGCCGGGCTGTGGGTGACGGGGCCGCGGGCGTCGCTCGCGACCGACCGCGTGCTGGCCCCGGGTACGTACACCCTGGCCTGCACGATCTACGGCGAGCAGCGGTGCGACGTGGCCCTCACGGGCCAGACGGCCGACGGCCCGGTGACCCTCTTCGAGCGGGAGAACTTCCACCTCGAGCCGGGCGTCCGCCCCCGCTGGCGGTTCCCGGTCTACGAGTGCGTGACGCAGGTCCGGCTCGAGATCCGCAACCCGTTCGCCCCCGTCGTGGTCGAGACCTTCCGCTTCACCCGCGAGCCCGCCGCCCTGATGGCCGGGCGGGCCGTCAAGGGGTGGCTGAAGGCGGCCGTCGGCCTCGCCCTCCGGCCCGCGAAGGCGGCCTTGGCGGTAGTCCGCGGTCGCAAGCCGGAGCCGGCCGAGGACGACGAGGAACTGCCGCTCGACGGGGACGCCGCCCCGGACGACGAGGGCGAAGCCGAGGCCGGAGCCGTCCCCCCCGAAGACCCTTACGCCGTCTGGCAGTGGCACCGCCGGCTCACGCCCGGGAAGCGGCGGGCCCTGCGGCGGGAGGGCGAGGCGATGGCCCGGCCCCCGCTCGTGTCCGTCCTCCTGGCCGCCGGCGACGCCCCGCTGCCCGTCCTGAAGGGGGCCGTCGAGTCGGTCCTCCGGCAGACCTACGGGCGGTGGGAGCTGTGCGTCGCGGTCGACGAGTCGTCGCCCCGCGTCCGCGAGGCCCTGCGGGGCTGGCACGCCGGCGACGCCCGCGTGAAGGTGTGCCCCGCGGCCGCCACCGCCGGCCCGGCGGCCGCCGCGAACGCCGCCCTGGCCGTGGCCGCCGGCGACTACGTGGCGATCCTCGACCCCCACGACCTCCTGGCCGAACACGCCCTGTCGGCCGTCGCCCGGGCAATCGCGGCCGACCCGCTGGCCGACGTCGTCTACGGCGACGAGGACCGGGTCGATGCCGACGGCGGCCGCCACGACCCGTTCTTCAAGCCGGACTGGTCGCCCGAGTACTTCCTGTCGCTGACGTACACCCTCCGGCTGTGCGCGTACCGCACGCGGGTGGTGCGGGCGGCCGGCGGGCTGCGGGCCGACGCCGAGCCGGCGGCCGAGGCCGACCTGGCCCTGCGGGTGGCCGCCCGGACCGACCGCTTCGCCCACGTCGCGGACGTACTCTACCACCGCCGCGACCGGGCCGAGGGCGACGCCGAGGCGACCCCGGCGTGGGCCGCCGCCCACGCCCGCTCGAAGGCCGACTACCTGCGGGCCATCGGGGTGGACGCCGCCGTCGAGCCGGGGCCGCTGCCGGGCACCCACCTCGTGCGGCCGGCGCTCCGGGGCCGGCCGCGGGTGAGCATCGTCATCCCGAGCGCCTGCCGCGGGCGGTTCCTCGACGGCAGGCACGTCACCCTCGTCCTCAACTGCCTGGCGAGCATCCGCGAGCGGTCCACGTACACGAACTACGAAGTGGTCGTGGTGGACAACGGCGACGCCCCGTCCGAAGTGGTGACCGCCCTCGCCGCCCAGGGCGTCCGCCGGGTGACGTGGCGGGGGCCGTTCAACGTGGCCGCCAAGATGAACATGGGGGCGGCCGTGGCCACCGGCGACTACCTCCTGTTCCTCAACGACGACACCGAGGTGCGGACCCCGGACTGGCTCGAATCCATGCTCGGGTACGCCCAGCTCCCCGGGGTCGGGGCGGTCGGGGCGAAGCTCCTGTTCCCCGACGGGCGGGTCCAGCACGCCGGCGTCCACATGTACGGCCCGGGGTTCGCCGGCCACCCCCTGAGCCTCTTCCCGGGCGACACCACCGGGTACTTCGGGAGCGCCGTCGTCCCGCGGAACTTCGTGGCCGTGACCGGGGCGTGCGCCCTCATGGACGCGGCCGCCTTCCGCGAGATCGGGGGGTTCGATGAGACCTACCCGGTGAGCTACAACGACGTGGAAATCTGCTTCCGGCTGCTCCGCACGGGCCGCCGGGTGGTGCTCGCCCCGCACGCCCAGCTCACCCACTTCGAGTCGGTCACCCGCATGGCCGAGGGGGCCAGCACGGGCCTCCTCCAGCCGGGCGAACTCGAGCGGTTCATGGCCGGGTGGCAGAAGTACTGGGACCACGACCCGTACTTCAACGCGAACATGGCCATCGGGCGGCGGTACGAGCCGTCGGTTGAGCCGCCCGAGGTCAAGCGGCCGGCGAAGGACCTGGCCCGTTCGGAGAAGAAGGTCGCGGTGGCGTAAGTCGTGACGGAATCGTTGGCCGGCCTCACCCGCAACGGAGCCTCGGGAACCGATGAAAGCACTCGTGATCGGGGCGTCCGGCCAGGTCGGCGGCCAGCTCGCGGCGGTCGGCAAGGGGCGGGGCGTGGACGTGGTCCGCACCGGCTTCCGGAACGACCGGCCGGGGGCGCTGAAGCTCGACGTGAGCGACCGGGCGGCGGTCCGGGACGTGCTCGCCGCCGTCCGCCCGGACGTGGTGTTCGTGCCCGCCGCGATGACGCACGTCGACCGCTGCGAGACGCACCCGCACGAGTGCCGGGCGGCGAACGTGGACGGCCCGCGGAACGTCGCCGAGGCCGCCGCCGGCGCAGGGGCCCGCGTCGTCTTCTTCTCCACCGAGCACGTCTTCCCCGACGGCCCGACGCCCTACGCCGAGGCCGCCCCGTGCGGCCCGGTCAGCGAGTACGCCAAGAGCAAGGTCCTGGCCGAGGCGATGCTGCGGGAGGTCCTCCCCGGGCGGCACCTGATCCTCCGCACGAGCTGGGTGTACGGCCCGGAGGAGCAGGGGAAGAACTTCGTCTACCGGGCCGTCCGCACGCTCCGGGCCGGGGAAGCGCTCACCGTCCCGGCCGACCAGCACGGGCAGCCGACCTACGGGCCCGACCTGGCGGCGGCGGCGTGGGACTTGATCGAAGCGGAGGCGACGGGCACGGTCCACGTCGTCGGCCCCGAACTCGTGACGCGGGACGCCTTCGCCCGCCAGATCGCGGCCGCCTTCGACCTCTCGCCGGCCGGGATCGCGGGCGTCACCACGGCCGAGCTGCGGCAGCCGGCCCCGCGGCCGCTGCACATCCAGCTCACGCGAGACAAGCTGATCGCGCTGCTCGGCCGCGACCCCATTCGCCCGCCCGCCGCCGCCCTCAAGGAGATGCGGGGCCGGCTGGAGGGCTCTCCGGGGGTTCGGCTGGCGGGGTGACGGCCGGTTCGCCCCCGCTCATCGCGGCGGCCGCCGGCGGCGTCTCCGGGGCGGTGAGGTAGCGGCGGCGGCGTTCGAGGAACGGCCGCTCGATGACGTGGAAGGTGAGGAACGACAGGGCCAGCGTGATCGGCAGGACGATCAGGGCCGCGTCGATCAGGCCGTCGACGAACGGCCGGTGGGTGAGCTTCAGCAGCCGCCCGGCCCGCGGCTCGATGGCCGAGATGACCCAGGCGTGCAGGAGGTAGATCGAGAAGCTGGTCTCGCCGACGGCGGCGAGGGCGGACGAGAGCGGGCGGGGCCAGCGGTCGCGGCCGCGGACGTACCCGAACACGACGCCGGCCCAGATCGCCCCCTCGACGGTCGGCCAGAAGATTTTCCAGCGGTGCAGGCTGGGCAGCCCGCCGTGCCGGTTGAACTCGTAGAGGGCGACGACGGCCGCCACGCCCGACGCGACCAGGACGAGCGGCGGGAGCCAACGGCGGCCCTCGGCCCGGCGGTAGGCGACGGCGGCGAGCATGCCGCAGAGGAACTGGTCGATGCGGCCGGCGAGGTGCCAGTAGCCGATGTCCCGGGCGTTCGCCCCGTTGGCGACCCCCAGGACGCGGTACGCCAGGGCGACCCCGATGACGCCGAGGGCGACGCGGACCGGGCGGCGGCTGAACGGCCCGATGAGGAACGGGAAGATCAGGTAGAACTGGAACTCGACGGCGATGGCCCAGGACATGGGCACGAACACGTCGGTGTTCTGCCAGCGGAAGTCGGCCAGCGGCAGGAGCAGGATGGTGAGGCTCGACAGGTTCACGACGGCCCCGCCGTCGGCCGACCGGATCGTGACGGCGAGCAGGACGACGGAGACGTAGAGCGGGTAGATGCGGAGGAGGCGGTTGCCGATGAACCGGCCGTAGTCGACCGACCGGCCGAGGGCCCCGTGGGCGAAGATGAACCCGCTGAGGACCATGAACAGGGCGACGGCCGTGTGCCCCTCGAGGGCGACCGCGAAGAGCGGGTTGCCGGTCCGGGGCCAGCGGTCGAACCCGAACGCCCGCCCGTCGACGAGCCGCGACCCGAGCAGCTGCATGCCGTGGTAGAGGACGATCCAGACGGCGGCGACGGCCCGGAGGTGGTCGACCTGGGGCAGGTAGCCGATGTTGGAGCTTCGCATCCGTGCGGTCCCGCGGTGAGGGCAGGGGGGTGGCCCCCTCAGCATACGGGTGGCGGCGCGGGCGGGGTACGGGCACGGTCGCCGCGGGCGGCCCGAACGAACCGGAGGACGGGATGACCGACTTGGCCGCCGTGTACCTGGCCCGCCCGGCCCACGGGATCGAGACGTTCGAGAAGTTCGTCGCCGCCTACCGCCGCCACCCGGCCGGGGTGCCGCACGACCTCGTCGTCATCTTCAAGGGGTTCGAGGGTGAGCCGGCCGCCCGGGAGGCCTACGCCGGGCGGCTCGCCGGCGTCCCGCACACGCCCCTCGACCTGCCCGACGTGCGGTTCGACCTGGGGGCGTACTTCACCGCCGCCGCCACGCTGCCGCACG
>JANPKP010000082.1:0-6639 GCA_031426095.1 Gemmataceae bacterium | reverse complement strand
CGGTGGGACTGCGCGGACTTGTCCCACCCTACAAAACCGTCACCGCTCCCCGGCCGCCGTCGACGCGGACGGTCTGCCCCGTCTTGAGCCGCTGCGTCACGCCCGGGAGGCCGGCGACCGCAGGGAGGCCGAACTCGCGGGCCACGATCGCCCCGTGCGAGAGGACGCCGCCGGTCTCCATCACCAGCCCGGCCGCCCGCACGAACAGCGGCACCCACGCCGGGTCGGTGCTGGGGCAGACGAGGATGTAACCGCCGTCCGGCGGGGCGGCCGTCGGCTCCGTGAGGACGAGGGCCGGGCCTTCCGCGACGCCGGCCGAGAGGGGGATGCCGTCGAGCTTGTCGCCGCCGGCCGGCTCGGGGAGCGGCCGGCCGACCGCGTCGAGGTCGTCGCCGAAGAGGACGGGCGGGACCTCGAGGGCGAGTTCCGCCTGTCGCCGCTTGCGGGCCGCCGCGATCTTCGCCGTGAGGTCGTCGCCCCTCAGAAGGGCGGGCAGGTCGGTCGGCGTGAGGAAGAAGATTCCGCCGGCGAGGCCGAAGCGGCGGTCGAGTTCGAGGAGCGTCCGGCGGATCACCGCATAGCCAAGCAAGAGGTCATTCTTGGCGGCTTCGCGGAGGCCGAAGAAGGTGTGGATGCGGGCGACGAGGGCGGCCCCTTGTTCGCGCGGGGGGCCGGTCAGCTTCGCCTCGTCGGCGACGGTCGCCCATTGAGTGTGGGAAGTCCCCGGGGACGCTCGCCCCGTGGCTCCCGCCCAGCCGATCAGTCTGTCGAGTTCCCCCGGCGTCTCGCTCCACCGCGGCTGACTCAGCTCCATCTCGTTCGTCGTGCGGTGCCCGAATCGTTGGAGGAACGCCTCGCGGGTCAGCGTGCCCGCCGCCAATTCGCGGACGCCGGCGGCAAGGTTGCTGTCGGCCGGGATGTGGCTCCCGAGGCTCAATTCCCCCACCGCCACGCGGGCGCGTTCGGCCCCGAGCTTGGGCGTCAGGAGGGCCACGAGTTCGGCCCACGCCTGCTGGGCGAACACCGTCGGCTTCAGGCTTTCGCGCGCGAACGCTACGAGCGTGCGATCGGCCCACGCCTCGAAGTCGGCCGCGAGTGTGGCGGGGTCGAGCGTGGAAAGGTCGTGGAGGAGTGCCACGCGCCCGGCCGCCGCGAAGGCCGCCGCGTCCTTTGTGAACCGCTCCGCGAAGCCCGCCTCCGCCGCCTTCGTAGCCGCGGCCGAGCGGGCCAGTTCCTTCATCGTGCGCGGCAACCGCCAGAGGCCGCGGAGGACGCCGGCGCGGAGGGGGTTGAGCTTCGGGACGGGGTCGAGGGCCTTCCGCGGGTCGGCCTTGTAGTCCGCGAACGGGTAGTCGAAGACGGGCGTCGGCGACTGCATCCGCGGCAGGCGGGCGAGGTTGACCATCGGCCGGCCGGCGACGAGGTCGAACGCCGAGAGCGACCCGAGGGCGGGGTCCGGGGCGAACCCGAGGTCGCGGTACATGGCCCCGAACCCGCCGTCGGCCGCGAGCAGCCGGCCGACCACCGCCCACGTCATCGGCGTCGGTCGCGGCAACACTTCGCTCAGGTTGTACTTCGCCCACACGGTGCCGCCGGGTTCGACCTTCGCCTTGAGTTCGGCGATCACCTCGCGCCGCAATTGCTCGCGCTCGGCGGCCGTCGCCACCGTGATCGGTCGGGCTTGCAGGAGGTGGAAGGTGCCGCCGGCGAACGCCCACTCCACGTCCCGCGGGTCGGCGTAGAAGGCTTCCACCTTCCGCCCCAAGTCCGCGAGCTGCGACAACGCTTCGTCACTCAGGCAGAACTGCCGCTGGAGTTCGGCCGGCACGTGCTCCTCGCCGGCGGGCGTGACGCGGACGGCCTTCGGGCCGAGCGTGCGGTCGAGGACGGCCCCCGTCCCGCGGTCGAGGCGGAAGCGGTCGGGCGTCACGCGGCCGCTCACCACCGCCTCGCCCAGCCCCCACGACGCCTCCGCGAGCATCGTCTGGCCGGCCGCGTCGAGCGGGTCGCGGGTGAACAGCACCCCGGCCACGTCCGCGTCCACGAGCCGCTGCACGACGACGGCCATCGCCAGGCCCGCTTCCTCGACGCCTTGATGGGCACGGTACGCGGTCGCCCGCTCGGTGTGGAGCGACTTCCAGCAGCGCTCGACGGCGTCGATCAGAGGTTGCTCGCCCTCGACGCCGAGGATCGTTTCCTGCTGGCCCGCGAAGCTGGCGTCCGCCGCGTCCTCGGCCGTCGCGGACGACCGGACCGCGACCGGGCCGCCGCCGAGGGTTCGGTACGCTTCGAGGAGGGCGTGCGAAAGGGGGGCGTCGGCGCGGATGCCGGCGGCGTGGACGCGGCGATAAGCCGATGTGGTGACGACGAACCCGGCCGGCACCGGTAGCCCCGCGGCGGCCATGCGGCCGAGGCTCAGGCCCTTGCCGCCGACGCGGCCGAGGTCGGCGGCGGCGATGGCGGCGAAGGGGAGGGTGTCGCTCATGGGGGGTTCCGGGGGCGTCAGCGCTCTCGCCTGATTCTTGTGGCCCGGGCTTCCAAGCCCGGTGTCATGCACTACCCCGGGCTTGGAAGCCCGGGCCACAAGATTGATGTTCTCGAGCGCAACCTTAACGCTTCTTCGCTTTCAGCAACCCGCCGTCTTCGAGGAGCGACCAGAGTTGCTCCCACACGGCCGTCACGGGCAGGCTGTTGCGGCCGTCGCTGGCCCAGCGGTCGGCGGCGGCGGCGAGGCAGGCGAGGGCGTCGTCGCGGACGGTGGCGGCGCTCTCGTTCGGCTTGGGGGCGGCCCGCGGGGCGGGGGCTTCCTCAAGCGGGGGCGGCTCGCCGCGGCGGCGGGGGCGGCCGTCCATCGCCTCGTTGCACAACTGGTCGGCCCGCTTGTTCAGCTCCCGGCGGACGTGGGCGAGCGTCACCCCGTCGAACTTCCGCGTCAGGTCTTTCGCCGCCCGGAACAAGGGGATCAGGTCGGCGTGCTTTACCTTGTACTCGCCGTTCATCTGCTTCACGAGGAGCTCGCTGTCGCTCAGGACGTGGAGCCGGCGGACGCCCTCGGCGGTCGCCCGCTCCAGGCCGCGGACGAGGGCGGTGTACTCGGCCACGTTGTTCGTCGTGGGCGAGAGGGTGTCGGCCTCCTCCACGGGGGGCAGGCCGTCGCGGGCGATGACCACGGCGTAGGCGGCCGGGCCGGGGTTCCCGCGGGAGCCGCCGTCGATGTTCATCGTCGCCGCGTCGGTCATACAACACCGGGGTGGGGGGCCTTCCCCATTGTGCCGAACCGCCCGCCCCCCGGACAGGGCCTTAAGAGGTGACATGACCGACGCCCGGCTCGTCCTCGAAACGTCCGGTCGCAACGGGAGCGTGGCCGTGGCCCGCGGCGGGGCCGTGGCCCGCGTCGCCGCCCTCGACGCCGCTCGCCGCCACGCCCGCGACCTGGCCTCGGTCATCGACACGCTTCTGAAGGCGGAAGGGCTGCGGCCGGCCGACCTCGCGGGGGTCATGGCGAGCGTCGGCCCCGGCGGCTACACGGGGCTGCGGGTCGGCCTCATGTCGGCGAAGGCGCTGGCCTACGCGACGGGGTGCGAACTGGTGGCGGTGGACACCTTCGCGGCGGTCGCCGAGCAGGCCCCGGCGGGGGCGACGGTGATCGACGTGATCGGCGACGCGCTTCAAGGCACGCTCTACGTCCGCAGGTACGAGCGCGAGGCGGGGGCGACGTGGCGGGCGGCCGGCCCCGTCCGCATCGAAGCGGCGTCCGAGTGGGTATGCACGCTCGCGGCCGGCGGGTGGGTGAGCGGGCCGGGTGTGCCGCTGGTGGAGGCGGCCCTCCCCGCCGGGGTGGAAGTGGTGCCGGCGGCCGACCGCGACCCGCGGCCGGAGAGCGTGTTCCGTGTCGGGCTGCGGACCCCGCCGGCGACGCGGGCCGAGCTGTTCGCGCTGGAGCCGCTCTACCTGCGGGGCAGCTCGGCGGAGGAGAAGGCGAGGCGGGAATGATTCGGGGCGAGCGGCGTCGGCTGCATGAGTTGCGGCGCTTCGTGCGACGGGGTGATGGTCGGGCCCGGCACGTAGGCCGTCGGCGGGGACGAGAGCACCGGGCCGGCCATCACGGGCACCCCCCCGCCGTCCGGGCCGTAGCACGACGGGCAGCCGGGGCCGGCGACCGGGCCGTAAGCCGGTCCGCCGCTATAGACCGGGCTGCCGCTATAGGCCGGGCCGGCGAACGCGGGCGAGCAGGTGCGGCACGCGGCCCGGTGCTCGCGGACCCGCCAGCCGAGGTTCGGGAAGAGGCAACAGCCGGTCCCGAGCTGGGACGCGGCCACGAGCGCCAGCAGCGACGCGGTTCGACGGGTCATGGAACGACCTCCGTTGTCATCTCAGGGTGCGCGAGGCTCGTCACCGGCGCGTTCGCCCCCTCGGTCGGGGGTCGCGGCTGTTCCGAGAGCCGATGCGGCAATCATGCGCTGCCTGGGGGGCGGGGCAAACGGGGGCGACCCGGAATCCCCCGGGCGGCGCGTCAAACCGTAACCGTTCCCCGGCGGGGGAAAGGGTGCCCGGTTGTGATCCGAAGGGGGGATGCGCCCGGAAGTGTGGACGGCGCGAAAGCGCGGGACAGTCAAGGCTGAAATGGGAATCGGGCGAGTGCAAAGAGCCCAGGGACAGCCGTCCCTGGGCTTTGGGGCTTCACCTTCTCAACGCATCAGTGCGTCATGCCGGTCGGCAGGTACCCCGCCGTCGGGGCCGGGACGTAGGTCGGGGGCGGCGGGGCGAGCGTCCCGCTTTCGCAGCACGGGGACGACAGGCTGGAACTGCCGCTCTTGCAGCACTGCTTGTGGCGGCAGCCGGCCGCCGGCAGGGCGAGGGCGAGGGCGAGGGCCGCGAGGGTGAATCGTCGGGTGGTGAACACGGGGGTCCGCTCCATTCTCGTCGGGCGTCGTCCGTGAAGCGTCGGGTGGGGACCGCCGGCCGAACCGCGGCCGGCGTTGCTTCCGGGGCACCCGCACGCCGCGGGCCGCCGGGGCCTGAGCCCCTCGGACGGTACACCCTAGGCCGGTCTTCCGCCCGGAACAACGCGCCGCTTGAGCAAATCCGGCACACATTCCGCCCCCGCTTGCCGACCGTGCCGGTCCCGCCGGCCGTGCGGGTGCGCGAAGGTGGCGAGGCCGTGTCGGTCGTGCCGGTCGCGCGGACGGGGTTACCGCCGCCGGTAGAATGCCCCCATGCCCCCACCGCCGTTCGACTACGTTCGCATGCGCGGCTTCGGCCCGGTGGCCGCCGTCGCCGACGTGCTCGCACTCCTGAACGAACACACCCGCCCGCTCCCGCCGGAAGCGGTGCCGCCGGCCGACGCCGCCGGGCGGGTGCTGGCGGCCGGCGTCACTTCACACGTGAACGTCCCCGGGTTCGACCGGGCGGCGATGGACGGGTACGCCGTGCGGGCGGCCGACACGGGGCCGCCGGGCGAACTCGTCGTCGTCGGCCACGCCCTCCCCGGCCGGCCGTTCGCGGGGGAACTGCGACCCGGGCAGGCCGTCCGCATCATGACCGGGGCTCCCCTCCCCACGGGTGCCGACGCTGTGGTGATGGTGGAACGGACGGAGTTGAACGGCGACGCGGTGCGGGTGTGCGAAGCGGTGGCGGCGGGCCGGAACGTCGGCCGGGCCGGCGAGGACGTGGCCGCCGGCCGCGAGGTACTGAGCGCCGGCCGCCTGCTCCGGCCGCAAGATGTGGGCCTTCTCGCGGCGGTCGGCGTGGGAACCGTCTCGGTCGTGCGTCGGCCGCGGGTGGCCATCGTGGTGACGGGCGACGAGTTGCTTCCCCCCGGCTCACTGCCCGAAGGCTTCCGCATCGTGGACAGCAACTCGCCGATGCTGGCCGCCCTTACCGCCCGCGACGGCGGGGTGGTGCCGCCCGTGCGGCGCGTCTCCGACCACTTCGAGGCCGTCCGCGACGCCCTCGCCGACGCCGCCGCGACGGCCGACCTCGTCCTCGTCTCCGGCGGCACGTCGGTGGGCAGCGAGGACCACGCCCCCCGGGCCGTCGCATCGCTGGGCGAACTCGCAATCCACGGCGTGGCGGTGAAGCCGGCGAAGCCCGTGGGGGTCGGCTTCCTCCCGACGCCCGTGTTCCTGCTCCCCGGCAACCCGGTGTCGTGCCTGTGCGCCTACGACCTGTTCGCCGGCCGCGTCGTCCGCCGCCTCGGCGGCCGGCCGTGGGGCTTCCCGCACCGCAGCGCGACGGGCGTGCTGACGACGGCCCTCGCTTCGGCGGCCGGCCGCGTCGATTACGTCCGCGTGAAGGTGGAAGCCGGCCGCGTCGATCCACTGACCGCCGGCTGGGCGTCGGCCCTGAGCGGGGCGGTGGCGGCCGACGGCTTCGTGCTGGTGCCGACGGAGCGCGAGCGAGTCGAAGCGGGCGAGGCGGTCGAGGTGTGGTTGTACGATTGAAGCCCCGCGTAGCCGCTATGCAACATGACCAGGGGAGCGGTCGCGCCTCGGGCCCGCCCCACCGGGGCGTCCGAGAATAGCCAGGGCCGTCAGGCCCTGGACCACAAGCACCCATGACAATGTAGCCCCACCGGGGCATAATATTTTCAAGCGTATTACTTCTGCACACAGACATAAATATTGACGTACAACAGTA
>JANPKP010000081.1:0-1593 GCA_031426095.1 Gemmataceae bacterium | reverse complement strand
CTCGTCCCGGGCCGCCCGGAGCCGCTCGAACGACCGGGCGGCCAGGCCGAGGGCCGCGTGCAGGTGGGCCGGCCCGACCGGGGTGAGGAGGTGGGCGTGGACGTGCTCCTCGCCCGGCCCCCGGCACCCCCGCCCGTCCGGGGCGGAGACGAGGACGACCGGCAGCGGCCCCTCCCGGCACACCTCGGCCGTCACCCCGAGGCCGTCCGCGTCGGGCAGGACGGCGTCCACGACGAGCAGGTCCGGCGGGGCGGCCCGGCAGAGGTCGACGGCCTGCCGGCCCGTTTCCGCCACCGTGACGTGGTGCCCGAGGGCGGTCAGGGCCTCGGCGTAGAACCGGCACGCCGCCGGGCCGGCCCCGGCCGCGACCACACGGAGCGGCCGGTCGGGGTCTGGGGCGGGCGTGGCGTCGGAGGGATTGGTGGGCATTATTGTTTTCCGAAGGGCTGGAGGGGTGTGACTTCTTCAAACTACCAGACAAATCTGAGAACACCGGCGCGAAGCCGTACACAAGGGCCTAATTGGCGGGAAGTTTCCGAACCACCGGCCCGGGGCGGCGGGGGCGGTTACAATACCCACTGGCCCACGCGGGCCACCGCGTTCATATCCCCCGAGGGCCCCATGGCGCGAGCCGCCGCCGCCCGCGGCCCGACCGGTAACCGGCTGCTGGACGGGCTCCCTCCGGACTCGTTGGCCGGCCTGCTGCCCCACTTGAAGCCGGTCACGCTCGCCCTCGACGAGGTCCTCCAGGTCGCCCGTACGCCGGCCGCGTTCGCCTACTTCCCGACCACCGCCGTCGTGTCCGGCCTGACGGTCATGGAGGACGGCCGGGCGATCGAGGTGGGGAACGTCGGGAACGACGGGGTGGCCCCGGCGTCCGCCTTCCTCGGCGTCACCTCCCAGAGCCTCCAGACGATCATTCAAGTGCCGGGGGCGGCCCTCCGGGTCGGGATCGACGCCCTGGCCCGGGAGGCCGGCCCGGACGGCCCGCTGCTGCGGCGGCTGATCCGGTACCAGACGTTCTTCACCGCCCAGGTGGCCCAGTCGGTCGCGTGCAACGGGCTCCACTCCGTCAGCCAGCGGTGCTGCCGGTGGCTGCTCATGACGCACGACCGGGTGGCGGGCGACGAGCTGACCCTCAAGCACGAGTTCGTGGCCCTGATGCTCGGGGTGCGGCGGGCGAGCGTCACCCTCGTCCTCCAGCCCCTCCAGGAGCACGGGCTGATCGAGATCGGCCGGGGGCACGTCACCGTCCGCGACCGGGCCGGCCTGGAGGCGGCCGCCTGCGAGTGCAACCAGGCCGTCCGCGACGAGTACGACCGGCTGCTCGGCTGACGCGGCGGGGAAGGGCCGACATAAGGCCGCGACCCACGGCGCGAACAGGGCGACGCCCACTCTGCTGGTGGCGTCGAACGCCGGGGTCGGGGCCGAGACGTTGAACCGGTCGAGGGTGCCGCCGTCGGCCGCATCGACCCGGGGACGGCCCGGCGGGCTTTCCACCGGTGCGGCCGGGCGTGTGTCGGGTGGGGTGGTTAAGCGGCCGGCTTGACGCGACTTTTGATCGGCGGCCGCACGAATGCGGCGGAAGACGGG
>JANPKP010000080.1:0-12990 GCA_031426095.1 Gemmataceae bacterium | reverse complement strand
GCAGCGGCACCCCGGTCGAGGTGGCCCCGGCCGCCCCGGCCCCGGTCATGGCCCCCCCGGCCAAGGAAATGCCGAAGGTCGTGGCCCCGGCCCCCATGAAGAGCTAAGTCGTACCCGTGCGACGGCGGGTCCGCCCGCCTGACACACACCCGAGCGGGGGGCTTTTCGGCCCCCCGCTTTCGTTTCGTTCCCATCCCCATCCCGCCCGCCGGGTTGCCGTTCCGCTGGCGGGATCGCGGGGTATAATCCCCCGTCCACCCGCACGGAACGCCTTAGGGACGTGGGATGAGCGGCCCGTACCTCCGGCCCCGCGTCGACGAGCTGGTCTTCCGGCTCTTCGATCGGCCGGTCCACCCCGAGTTCTTCGACACCCTCGCGGTCCGCCGCGTGGACCGGGCCGGGTACCGCGTCACCGTCCATATTACCCGCACCGGCCACGTCCTCGGCTGGTCCGACGGCCGCACCCACCTCGCCGAAGTGACCGCCACCCGCGACCAGGAACTCCCCGCCGCCGGCGGCCGCCTGGCCCAGCGCTTCCGGGGCGAACGCAACGCCCGCTGCGACCTCTTCCCCGGCCTCCGTTACCAGATGAACCTGCAGGTCGAGACGCTGCCGCCGGAACTCTTCCTCGCCTTCCAGGAGGAAATCCTCGGCGACGGCCGGCGGAAGGGCTTCGTCTACCACCTGCGGACGCACAACCGCCTCGGCGTCGCCCCCGTCGGCGTCGTCATCGCCGAGGCGCTCCAGGACAGCCTCTCGGTTTCGGCCTTCCACACCTTCCCGGACGAACTCACGGTCATCAAGACGCAGTCGCTCATCGAGTGGACGTGATCCACCCTCCCACTTTTTACCGCTTTTTAACCGCGCGTTTCGCCCGATCCGGTGGCCGACTCAGCACTTCCGCGTTACCGCTCCCGCCCCCCCCGGTAAAGCGGGAGCGTCAGCGTCTTCTCGCCTTGAGCAGTTGCTTTCCGAGAATCGGGTCGCGCTCCGTGAACGGCCCGTCGGCCGTGTCGCGGCTCAGGCAGCGGGCGTACATCTCGAACTTGGCGTCCAGGTCGTCGGCGTGGTGGAGGATCAGAACCTCGGGGATGGCCGGCAGCTTCGGCGACCCCCACTCGGGCCGGGTGAGGTGCGTAACCACAACGTGCCGCAACAGTTCGAACGTCTCGGGGTCGAGGTCCTGCACCCCGCGGGCGGCGTCGGCGAGGGCGTCGAAGGCGAGGAGGTGCGGCCCGAACAGGTGCCCGGCCCGGCTCGACTCGGGCACCTGCCCCGGCGGCGTGGGGTCGAGGCCGAGGAGCCGCCCGAGGTCGTGGACGGCCGCCCCGGCGACCACGAGGTCGCGGCTGAACGCGAGGTCCGGGTAGTGGGCGGCGTACTTGTCCGCGAGCCAGACGCACGACTTGACGACCGAGAGGGTGTGTTCGAGCCAGCCGCCGGGGAACGGGTAGAAGTGGCGGGCCGTGGCTGGGAACGTCCGCACCGCGTCGGCGTGGTCGGCCAGCACCTTCTGCACGAGCGCCTTCAGGGGGGCGTCGCCGATCTCGGCCGCGACGAGGGCGTCGAGTTCGGCCCGCATGGCGGCCGCGTCGAAGCGGGAGTGTTCCTGGAAGTCGGCCTCGGAGAAGCCGTCGGCCCGGTCCCGGTCGCCGGCCTCGCGGATCTGCTCGATCTCGATCTGCGGGCCATACTTCTCGTGCTCGGTGAGCGTCCCCCGCACCTTGTAGAACTGCCCGGCGGCCCACTCGTCGCGGCACGCCTCGAACCACCCGCCGTCGGCCCACACGGGCACGGACGCGGTGCGTTTGGCGTCGCGGAACTTGCAGGTGAAGAACGGCTTCCCGTCGCGGGTGGTGGCGGCCTTCTTCTCGGCGAGCTGGGCGAAGAAGTCGGCGTGCTGCCCCGGCGTCAACTCGGAGAGCTTCACCGGGGCCGGCTTGCGGGGCTTGGTCATGGCGAGGGCTCGGGGGAGGCGGGTACGGGGGAACATCCCGTACCCTTTTGCCCCACCGGGAACGCGAGGTCAAGCCCCGGCCGCCGGGTCGGGCCGCCCCCGCCGCCGACGCCGCGAACGCGGGCCGCCCGGTTAAAACCCCCTGAAACCTTGTTGCTGCTCGAACTCTTGGACACGCTTCTGGGCCTTCCGCTTCGCCCTCCACGAGAGCAGGTCGATGAGCTTGTAGTACAAGTTGTTATCCGTCGACATGAGGTTGAACTTGCCCTGGACGTTGACCTCCCTGTCGTTGTTGAGCAGGGTCGAGATGGCCTTGTACGTGACGTTTTTGCGCCCGACGTACGTGACCCCGCCGTTCTTGGCGTTGAAGGAGCCCTGCCGGGCGAGGCAAATGTAGTACCCGCTGCCTTCCAGCTCCCGCCGCTTCTTCTTGTGGCGCACCACCTTGGTGCTCACGAACGTGCTCGGGGTGTGGACCCCACCGGTCTTGAAATTGCCGACGACCGCCCCCAGGAACGACGGGAGCTTCTTCATCACGGAGGGGTCGGAGTCGAACGAGCTGCCGGTGCTGTACTTGCCCCGGAACATGACGATCGACCCGCACTCGCAATGGACTTCCGTGTTCCCGGCGAACGCCAGGCCGCGCACCATGGTGTCCTTGTCCTTGGCCACCAGCAGGAGCATCGACCCGTTGTCGAGGCTGAAGTCCTTGCCCTTCATCACCGTCAACTCGTTCGCGTCATCGACGAATGGGGACCACGCCTCCTCTTCCGTGCGCTGCGAGAACATGAGGGCCACCGCGTCGCGGGAGTGCATGAACGGGGCGAAATCCTCGGTCAGGGGGCGGGACATGATGAACACGCCGGTTTCTCCTGTGTTTTGATCCGTCGGGCTGCCGCCCCGATTAAACGTCGGGGCGGCCGGTTTCGGATTCGTCGTCCCGCGGCTGCCCCGTCGGCCGCGGCCGACGTGACGCACCCACCAGCCCCGCGCCATGCACGGGGCGGCCGAAACGTCTCTGGGGTGTGTCACGTCCGACTCCGGAGTACGGACGTTCTTCCCCGCATCTTGCACGACCTCCGGCCACTTTTTCACAATTTTCCGCCGCCTACATCATGGCTCGGGCCGCCCGCCGTCCGACGCGGGCCCTCCCGCGGCCCGTCCCCGTCGCGAACCCCGGCCCCCGCCCGGTGTCCCGTCTCCGTCCCAGCCGACCGGAGGGTTCAGTCATGCGCAAGCTCGCCAGCATCCAGACCGTCAACGCCGTCGAGCCGATCCCGAACGCGGACGCCATCGAGCGGGTCCGCGTCCTCGGGTGGTGGGTCGTCGCCAAGAAGGGCGACCACAAGCCCGGCGACACCCTCGTCTATTGTGAGATCGACTCGCTCCTGCCGGTGCGGCCGGAGTTCGAGTTCCTCCGCGCCGGCAGCTTCAAGCCGGCACGATTGAACGAGGCCGGGGTCGAAGTGCTGCCGGCCGGGTTCCGCGTCAAGACGGTGCGGCTCCGCGGGCAGGTGTCGCAGGGCATTTGCTTCCCGCTCTCCGTCCTGCCGCCGGGTGCCCCCACGGAGGAAGGGGCCGACGTGACGGACGTGCTCGGCGTCATGAAGTGGGAGCCGCCGCCGCCGGCGGGCATGACCGGGCGGGTGAAGGGCGGCTTCCCCGGCTTCCTCCCGAAGACCGACGAGACCCGCGTGCAGGTGCTCGAAGCGGCCCTCGAACGCCACCGCGGCAAGACGTTCTACGTCACCGAGAAGCTGGACGGCACCTCGTTCACCGCCTTCCTCCGCCGGGGCACGTTCGGCATTTGCAGCCGCAACCTCTGGCTCGACGAGACGGACGAGGGCAACGTGCTGGCCCGCGTCGCCAGGTCGTTGAAGCTGGAAGAGGGGTTGCGGGCCGCCCGCGAGCGGTTGGGCTTCGACGTGGCGGTCCAGGCCGAGGTGATCGGGCCGGGCGTGCAGGGGAACAAGTACGCCCTCCCGGCGGTCACGCTCCGGGTGTTCAACGTCCTGAACGTGGACGCCCGCCGGCTGCTCGACCACGCGGCCGGGCTGGCCGTCCTCGCCGAGTTGAAGCTCGAAGCGGTGCCGCAGCTCGGCACGCTCGTGCTGAACCACACGGTGGACGAGTTGGTGGCGTTCGCCGAGGGGACGAGCGTCCTCAACCCGAAGGTGCAGCGCGAGGGCGTGGTCCTCCGGCCGCTGGCCGAGGAGTACGACGAGGACGTGGGCGGCCGCCTGAGCTTCAAGGCGATCAACCCGAAGTTCCTGCTCAAGTACGACGAGTGACGGCGGCCCGCGGGTCGTTGTCGCGGGGCGGGCGGCGGGCTAGGCTAACCGCCGCCCCGCCCCTCCCCGGAGCCGCCCATGCGCGTCCTCGCGTTCTCCCTCGCCGCCCTCCTCGCGGCCGCCGGCTACTCGATGACCGGCCCGGCCCCCGACGCCGAGGCCGCCGGCCCCGCCCTCGGGG
This sequence comes from Gemmataceae bacterium, assembly GCA_031426095.1. Taxonomy (GTDB): domain Bacteria; phylum Planctomycetota; class Planctomycetia; order Gemmatales; family Gemmataceae; genus JANPKP01. The sequence continues at coordinate 8,561 of JANPKP010000080.1, read as the reverse complement.
CCACCCCGGTGGACGAAGACCCCGAGGTTCTCGCCCACGTCAAGGCGAAGGGGTGGTGGCTCATCACCGACGTGCGGATCGCCGACGGCAAGCGGCTCGTCTTCCTCACCCCCCAGGACAAGGCCAAGTCCTACGAGGACATCGACCTCACTCCGGCCGACTTCGCCATGATCGCCCGGTCGAAGTCGGCCCAGGTGGTCGACCTGATGAAGGTCAAGAACACCGACGACGCGGCCCTCAAGGTGATCGCCGCCATGCCCCGGATCGAGGGCGTCGCGGTCAAGAGTGAGGTCGTGACCGACGCCGGGATCAAGGCCCTGGCCGGGTGCAAGACGCTCGACTTCGTCACCCTCTTCGGCACCAAGAAGGTGACGGACGCGGGGGTCAAGGAGCTGGCCGCCCTGCCGAAGCTCAAGACGCTTCACCTGAGCTTCTTCGCCCTCGACGGGTCGGCCTTCGCCGCCTTCGCCGGGTCGCCCACGCTGGAGTCCGTGACGCTCGACTACATCGACGGCTTCACCGACGACGGGGCCCGGAACCTGGCCAAGTTGCCGAAGCTCAACGAGCTGAAGCTCGGGTCCGGCAAGCAGCTCACCGCGGCCGGCATCAAGGCGGTCGTGGACGCCCGCCTGCCGGCCAAGTTCGAGTTCGACAAGAAGCTGATCGACGACGCCCTGTTCGCGTCGCTGGTGGCCAAGGGGTGGCTCTACGGCCCGTCCCCGCCCGGCACCAAGAGCCCGAAGCCGGCCACCGCCGCCGACGTGAAGTCGATCAACCTCGAAGGCAGTTCGGTGACCGACGAGGGGTTCAAGGCCGTCCGCGACTGCACGAACGCCACCCACCTGTTCCTCGGGCGGACGGGCGTCACGGACGAGACGCTCAAGGCGGCGGCCGCGTTCTCCCGCCTGAACTACCTGGCGCTGGAGAAGTCGAAGGTGACGGCCGCCGGCCTCGACGCCGTCGCCGGGCTGCCGCTCAAGCACGTGGCGGTCGAGGGGAGCGAGCTGTCCGAGGGGATGTTCAGGGCGTTCGGTAAGATGGCGGCGCTGGAGGAGCTGTGGCTGTCCGACTCGAAGATGACGCCCGATTGGGTCAAGCACCTGTCCGGGCTCTCCAAGCTGAAGGAGCTGAACCTGCGGCAGGCGGCGTTCGACGACGCGGCGGCGAAGCACGTGGCCGGCCTGCCGGCGCTGGAGAACCTGACGCTCAACGGCACGAACCTGGGCGACGCCGGGTTCGCCGAGTTGTTGAAGCTGCCGAAGCTCAAGAGCCTGTACGTGGACTACACGAAGGTGTCGAAGGACGTGTACAAGCGGGCGAAGAAGGACCACCCGAAGCTGACGCTGTACTTCTACCGCCATGACCACTAGGCGACGGGCGAAGCCCGCCCGAGGCCGCGGGCGGGCTTTCGACGGCTCACTTCAGGTGCTTCGCCAACTCGGGCACGGCCGTCTTGAGTTCGCCGGCCACCAGAGCGGCGGTCGCGGCGGCCCCCTTCGGCGACAGGTGGGTGCGGTCCGGCTCGCCGTCCTTCCCGGGCGGGTCGTAGGCGGCCGCGTCCTTCGGCCCCAGGGCGTCGAGTTGCTCGACGCTGCGGGCGTGGAGGTCGATCAGCGGCGTCTTCCGGTCGGCCGCCACCCCCTTCGCCAGCCCGACGTACTCGCCGAGGTTCGAGTGGACTTTGCCGTCCGCCCCGAACAGCCGGCGGGTGAGCGACGTGACCACGACCGGCTTCGCCCCCGCGGCCCGGGCCTCGTCCACGAACCGGGCGAGGTCGTCGCGGTAGGCCGCCGCCGCGTCCGGGGCTTTGCCCTTCATGTCGTTGTGCCCGAACTGGATCAGCACCCATTCCGGCTTGGAATCGAGGGCCTTCTTCCACAGCCCGGCGGCCCGGAAGCTCTTGAGGGTGGCCCCGTTCTTGGCGAAGTTCGTGACCGCGACGCCGGGGCCGAAGAGCGTGCCGAACGCCGGCCCCCACCCCTGCTGGTCGGCCACGGTCGAGTCGCCGACGAGGGCGACGCGAACGGCCGGCGGGTCGGCCGCGGCCGTGCGGGTGGCGATGAGGAGCAGCGCGAGGGCGACGGCCGGCCGGCGGCTCATGGGGCGCTCCGGGGAGGGGGGTTGTTCGTCGTCCCGATCTTAAACGGCCGCCCCGGCCCGGAGGCGGGCCCCGGCCTGGTTGAGGACGTGGTGGGCGACCTGGTTCGGGTTGTACCCGGCCGGCAGGCGGACGAGCGGCTTGCCGTACTCGGTGCAGTAGTCCTGCACGTCGCCGTAGCTGTGGCTCGACCAGCGGATGGCCAGCACCACCACCGCCACCGCGGACCGGGCCACGGCCGGCTTGAAGACCGTCACCGACTCGTGCGGGCGGGTCGTCATCCAGATCAGCTCGGAGAGCCCGAACGCCTCTTCGAGCGCGGCGTGGCTGCCCGGCCGGTTCTCCCCGCCGATCAGCACCATCTCCTTGCCGCGGAGGAGCGCGGCCAGTTCCGCCACCTCGGCCGACGGCGGCTCGGGGGCGGCCGCCGACTCCGGGGCCGGCCGGGTGGCCAGGTACTCGTCCACGGCGCGGAGGACGCGGTCGGCGTTCGGCCCGTGCGGGAGGTCGGCCGGGATGGCGTCGAGGACGGGGAGGAGCAGGTCGCGGAGTTCGGCGTTGCTCGGCGGCAGCCCGGCGGCGACGGCCTCCTCGATCAGTTCGAGGACGCGGGCCCACTCGTCGCCGCCGGCGGCGGGGTCGGCGGCGAGCTTCGTGAGCTTGTACCGGAGGTTGCCGAGCCGCTTGTCGCGGGCCTTCGTCTGCTGGCGGGCGGCTTCGAGCAGGAGGGCCCGGTCGGAGAGCCGCCGCATGAGGTCGGGCCAGCCGTCGGCCGGCACCCGGTCGTCGCGGCGGAGGTAGCGGTCGATGTAGATGCGGTGCTCGCGGGCGACCTCGCGGATGTGGACGTACAGCTGCACCTGGTCGTTGTCGGACGCCCGGCGGGCGTCGGCCACGGCCCCGAACAGGAGCGCCTGGGCCTCGGCCGCGAGGTAGAGGACCACCCGGCGGTGGTCGGCCGCGAGTTTCTCGGGGAGTTCGAGCAGGGCGGCGAGGAGGTTGGCGGCGGCACCGGCGACGGCGAACGCCCCGCGGAGGTCGTCCCACACCTTCGGGGCGGTCGAGTAGTCGCCGGGGGAGAGCATCCACAGGTCGCCCTCGGCCGGCCCGGCGTCGCGGTAGCGGCCGTCGGCGGCGAGCGGCGACACGAGGCGTTGCTTGACCTGCTCGCACCCGCCCATCTTGGCCCGGCAGCGGCGGGCGATGGTGGGCAGGGGGTCGGGCGTGAACTCCCGCTCGGGCTCGGGCGACTCGAAAGCGGGGGCCGGCGGCGGGGGCGGGAGCGGGCGGGGGGCGGTCGTCGGGGGCTTGACCTCCCGGGGCACCGGCCTCTGGACCGTGCCGGCCTCGCACCCGTCGGAGGCCGGGGCCGCGAGAACGGGAGCCGGTTCGGGGACCGGTGCGACCGGCTCGGGATCGGGTGGGGGAGTCTGCCGGGGGGCGGCTTCCACCATCGCCACCGCCCCCGGGTGTTCGAACACCCCGTCGGCCCAGGCCACGAGCGCCCGGCCGACGGCGGCGACGGCCGCCCGCAACTCCGGGTCGGCCGGGACGTGCGGCCGCAGCCGGTCGGACAGGCGGGCCAGGGCGGCGGCGAGGTCGTCGGTCATGGGTGCGGGCGGTGCGGCTCAAATGCCGCCGGGCCGGACGGGAGTCGTCCGACCCGGGCGTGCGCGTGGTGGGCGAGCGGGCGGCGGCTCAGGCGCTCTTCTTGTCGGCCTTCACGGCCGGCTTCTTGTCCTTGTCGTAGAGCTTCCGCTTGCCGGTCACGATGTCCGGCGTGATGACGTGCTTGCCCTTGTGCTCCAGCTCGGGCAGCTCGTACATCACGTCGAGCATGATCTCCTCGACGATCGACCGCAGGCCGCGGGCCCCGGTGTCCCGGGCCTTGGCCAGCTTGGCGATCTCGCGGAGGGCCGACGGCTCGAACTCGATCTCCGCCCCCTCCATCTCGAACAGCTTGGAGTACTGCTTCGTCAGCGCGTTCTTCGGCTCGGTCAGGATGCGGATCATCGCCTCCTCGTCGAGCGGGTCGAGCGGGGCCAGCACCGGCAGCCGGCCGACGAACTCGGGGATCATCCCGAACTCGATCAGGTCGTCGGCCGTCACCTGGTTGAGCAGCTCGCCGAGCGACCGCTCCTCGTGCCCGACCTCGACGGCCCCGAACCCGATGGCCTTGCGGCCGAGGCGGCGGCCGATGTTCTCGTCGAGCCCGACGAACGTCCCCCCGCAGATGAACAGGATGTTCGACGTGTCGACCTGGATGTATTGCTGCTCCGGGTGCTTCCGCCCGCCCTGCGGGGGCACGTTGCTCACCGTCCCTTCGAGCATCTTGAGGAGCGCCTGCTGCACCCCTTCCCCGCTCACGTCGCGGGTGATGCTGACGTTCTGGCTCGTCTTGGCGATCTTGTCGATCTCGTCGATGTAGATGATGCCCCGCTGGGCCGCCTCCACGTCGAAGTCGGCCGCGTGGAGCAGCTTCAGCAGCAAGTTCTCCACGTCCTCGCCGACGTACCCGGCCTCGGTGAGGGTGGTGGCGTCGCCGATGGCGAACGGCACGTCGAGGATTTTGGCGAGCGTCTTGGCCAGGAGCGTCTTGCCGCTGCCGGTCGGGCCGATGAAGAGGATGTTGCTCTTCTCGACCTCCACGTCCTTCCGCTCCCCCTCGGTGAGCGAAAGCCGCTTGTAGTGGTTGTGGACGGCCACGGAGAGGACCTTCTTGGCCCGCTGCTGGCCGATCACGTAAGCGTCGAGTTTTTCCTTGAGGGCCCGCGGGCTGGGGGTGTTGGACGCGACCGCCTTGCCGGTGCCCCGCCGCTTCTTCTCCTGGTCGATGATCGACTGGCACAGCTCGATGCACTCGCCGCAGATATACACGTCGCCCGGGCCTTCCACGAGCGGCCCCACGTCGCGGTGGCTCCGCCGGCAGAACGAGCAGTAGGCGTTCCGGTTCCGGCCGGCCGTGCTGGTCGGCGGCTTGCGTCCGCCGGAGTCGCCGGTGGTGCGGTCGGTGGGCATTCGCGGTCCCCAGGGAATGGAACGAGGCTCGGGATGATGCCGGCGGCCGCGGTGGGTGAGCCGGGTTGAAGGTCACTATACCGCGGGCGATGTCCGGCGGTATGCGTCTTTCGGACAACAGTCACGCCCGGAGCGGCCGGCCGGTGCAGGGCTGCGGGTTCTCCCCGCCGCCCGGGTTCGGCCGGCGGTGCCGCGTCGCCGGGTGGCACCGGCCGGTTACCCAGCCTCCGGGGCCGGCGGCTCGGGCGGGAGTGTCGGGGCGGCCGCCGGCGGGGCCACGCCGAGCTTCTGCTTCATCCGCTCGGCGGCCCGCTTCCGCACCTTGTCGTACTCGGCCTCGGTCAGCTCGCCCCGCTCGAACATGGCGCGGAAGTTGGTCAGGTCTTCGTCCGGCGTGTGTTCAGCCTTCGCATCCCGCTTCCGCCAGCGGTCGATGAGGTGGACGGCCAGAGCCCCGACTAGGAGGGCTCCGCCGAGCATCCCGAAAGCGACGAGCGCGTCCGGTTGGAGGAAGAATGCTTCCGAAGGTATGCCACCGAAGAGCAGGGGTCCGGTCATCGCGCCGCCTCACGTCGCGGGGAGACTCGACTTCGACCGGAGGGGCGGCCCCGGTGCGGGCCATTATAAGACGGGGTCAACCTGTCCACCCGACAGGGTAGCTGAACAGGTGGTGGCGGAAAAGGGGGAAGGTTGAAGCGGGACATGAGTACGGGACGGAGACAGATGCCACAGGCAGGCGGGTTACGCGGGTCGGGTCTTTCCCGTGTCCCGTGTCTCTTGTCCCGTGTCCCGCCCCCGGCGGACGGGCGTGAGGTAGGTTTGAGTGCAGCAGTCCGGTCGAGGCGGTGGGCGGGGGCCAACTTGACGGTTCCGCCGGGGGCGTTATAATTCGCCGTGCGTCAACGGATTGGCGCTCCGACCTTCAGGCTCAGGACAAGAGCCGCGGCACCGATCGAGGCCTTCCCACCCCGCTTACCGACGGCGACGACGCACCGGCAGCCCGCGTTGCCCCGCAACCGGACCGCACCCACGGCCCGCGTCCGCCGTACTCCGCCGAAGCCCGGGGGCTTGGGGACTCGACCACCGTAAGGCCGTAAGCGGACCCCGGACCGCCGACGACCGCCGCACGTTCACGCCGACCGCCCCCGTCGCCCGGGGGCACCGACCCACTCGCAGGGGTCGGCCGGCGGACCGCGGCGGGTTGCAGCAAGGGTGCCTCGTGCCGCTCGACCCGGTGGAGCTGACGAAACAGATCAAGGCGGCCAGCGACGTGGTCGCGGTCGTCGGGGGGTACCTCACCCTCCGGCCGGCCGGCCCCGTCTTCAAGTGCCTCTGCCCGTTCCACAACGACTCCCGCCCGTCGCTGGACGTGGACCCCCGCCGGCAGCGGTACCGCTGCTGGGCCTGCGGGGCCCACGGGGACGTCATCACCTTCGTCCAGCACATGGAGAAGGTCGACTTCAAAGAGGCCCGATCCATACTGGCGACGCGGGCCGGGATCAAGCTCGAAACCGAGCCGCTCACCCCGCAGGACCTCGCCCGCTCCCGCCTCTTCGACGTGATGAAGTGGGCCCAGGGCCGCTACCAGGACTGCCTGCTCAACGACCCCGTGGCCGAGGGGGCCCGCAAGTACCTCGGCGAGCGGAAGCTGTCCGGGGCCACCGTCCGCCAGTTCGGCCTCGGCTTCGCCCCGCTGGCCGGCGACTGGATCACCAGGCTGGCCCACGCCGACGGGGTGCCGCCCGACACGCTCGCCGAAGTGGGCCTGATCGCCGCCCGCCAGGAGGGCCGCGGCTTCTACGACCGCTTCCGCGACCGTGTGATGTTCCCGATCCGCGACGTGCAGGCCCGGCCGATCGGCTTCGGCGGCCGCATCATGCCGGAGTCGCCCTACGCCTCCCGCTCCCCGAAGTACTACAACTCGGCCGAGACGCCGCTGTTCAGCAAGAGCGACGTGCTCTACGGCCTCGACCTCGCCCGGCAGGCGGGGGCGACGGTCGGCTACCTCGCGGTGGTCGAGGGGTACACCGACGTGATGATGGCCCACCAGTGCGGGGTGCCGCAGGTGGTGGCCACGATGGGCACGGCGCTCAACGCCCGGCACGTCGCGCAGATCCGCCGGTATGTCCCCAAAGTGGTCCTCGTGTATGATGCCGATGCCGGCGGTAGTACGGGGGTGGACCGGGCGCTCGAACTGTTCGTCCGCGAGGACGTGGAGTTGGCCGTCGCCACCCTACCCGACGGCCTCGACCCGTGCGACTTGCTCAGCCAGCCGGGCGGCGTCGAGACGTTCAAGAAGGTTCTGGCCGGGGCGGTCGACGCCCTCGACTTCAAGCTGAACGCCCTGTTGGAGCGGGACGCCTCCCCGTCGGTCGAGGCGACCCGCCGGGTGATCGACGGCATCCTCGGCATCATGGCCACGGCCCCCGCCCGCCCGAGCCAGGCGGCCCAGATGAAGCAGGAGCTGATCGTCACCCGCCTCTCGCACCGCCTCGGCGTGCGGCAGCAGACGGTGCTGGCCCGGCTCGCGGAGCTGAAGGACGAGCGGCGGAAGAAGGTGGCCGGCGAGCAGGCCGCCGACCGGGCGAACCCCGGTGCCCCGGGCGGGGTTGAATCGCGGGGCACCCGGCCGGCCGCCCCGCCGGCGGCGAAAAGCTCGCCGACGTACACCCTGGAAGTGACGCTCCTGCGGCTCCTGATCGTCGAACCCGAACTCGTTGGGCTTGCGGCCGGCCGACTTCCTGCTGAAATCATCGAACACACGGGCATTCGGCGGATCATCACGGAGATGTACGCGGCGGCCGCCGCCGGGCAGGTGCCCGACCTGGACACGATGCGGGTCCGCCTCCTCGACCGCGAGGACTTGGTGACTGCGATGATGGACCAGGCCGAACTCGGGCACGGGTACACCGAGCGGCCGGAGAAGCTGGAGAAGGTGCTGGCCGACTTCGAGCGGCTGCGGCTCGAGGCCGAGAAGCAGGCCGTGCGGCAGTCGATGCCGGCGGCGGCCGACAACCACCTGGAGGCGGTCGACTACCTCCGCCGGCTCCAGAAGAGCGGGGCCCGGACGGCGGGCTGACGGATCGTGCCGGGTACCGGGGTTGAGCCCCGGCGTCCGGCACTCAGAACTACGAGTGCGACACCGCGAGAGTCTTACACGCCCCGGGGCCGGTGCCCCGGGACCGCCCCGCGAGGGAGAGTCGGCATGGACTGGAAGAACGACGACACGCTCCGGGCGCTCCTGGAGCGCGGCAAGCAGTCCGGGTCGCTGACCTACGACGAGGTCAACCAGGCGCTCCCGGAGGGCGTGTCCGACTCCGACCGCCTCCAGGACGTCCTCGAACTCCTCGAGCGGGAGGGCATCAGCGTCATCGACGAGGCCGAGGCCGAGGAGCGGGACGAGGCCCTGGCCACCGTCACCGAGGAAATCCTCGCCGCCGCCGAC
>JANPKP010000079.1:0-36779 GCA_031426095.1 Gemmataceae bacterium | reverse complement strand
GATTACCCGGAGCCTCGCCCACCTCGGCCTTCGCAAGTGCCAACGCTGGATCCGAAGATGCTGGCAAGCCTGCTACAGTATCGTGTAGAATGCTCTAGCCCGCCGGCGGTTGTCAGGCCGACCGCCGGTGAGACAGGTTATACGGCTTCAAACAATTAGGCCGTATTGACGGTTCGGTAGCGGTCTAGAAGCTATTTCACGAGCTTGTCGAGTGCTATGAAGGCACACGCCAGGTGAATGAACCCGTCATCCCGATCGGCCCACTTCTCGAACCGGGTGACCACCCGCCGGTAGCCGTGCAGCCAGCCGAACGTTCGCCCGACCACCCACCGCCACTCGTACCGCCGGAGACGCCGCCCGTACGCCGCCGGTTCCGCCGGTGCGGGGCCACCGGAGCGGACCCGCGGCCGGCGACGGACTCCCTCAGTGGCACGCCGTCGTACGCCCGACCGGCCATGGCGACCGGTCCGAGGGCCGCCGCGGGCGCGCTCGCCGCGTCGGTGGCGGCCCCGGTCGGTACCCACGGGCGTCGGCCACCCCCCCACCCTCATCCCGACCCCGCACGGCCGGCCCGCGGCCCCCTTGTCAGGCCTCGGCGAAGGTGGCATCCAAGAGCGGTTCGCGGGCGTTCGGCCGCCCGGCCACGGCCGACCCGGTCACGGCCGCCTCCCGCGCCCGATGCCCCGCGCCCAGGTCCAGTCCCGGTGCCGCCGCTGGCACGTCGCCCCGGACGGAAAACACGCCGGGAGGTGGTTCCACCGGACGGCGTTGCGGAGTGGGTGCACGACGCCGGCGGAGCACGCCCGGTCGTCGGCCCCCGGCCGCCCGCCCTTCGGGGTCGGCGCCCGGGACCGGACGAGTGGGGCGACCCGGTCCTACCCACATCCGGTCCGGGAGGCGTTGCTCCCGCGGCGTGCTCGGCATGGCCGACCTCCGTGTCGGCAACAGGGTGACCGGTGGCCGTGGTCGCGGCAATCCGACTTATGAAATAGGTTTATTCATTTTTATGTAAGGTAATCTATGCGCTCGAAATTTTCCCCATCGAACGGAATTTTTTGTAGCGATCCGAGATCAGTAATGGGATCTTCTTAGTGCTTAGTTCGCGTAGTGAACGAACAAGGTAGGTTTTGAGATTGTTGGCGGCCTCACGAGGACCGCGGTGGGCCCCACCAACGGGTTCCGCGATCACGGAATCGATCACGCCATTATCGACGAGATGCTTAGCGGTCAGCTTGAGGGCACTTGCGGCCCTCGGTTTGGTTGCATCTGTCGCCACCTTCCAAAGAATACCTGCACAGCCTTCCGGACTAATGACAGAATAGTAGGCATGTTCGAACATCGCTACCCGGTCGCCCACCCCAATCCCGAGTGCCCCCCCCGACCCGCCTTCACCAATCACCACACATACGACTGGGGTGGGCAGGCGACACATTTCGAAAATGCTCGTGGCTATCAACTGTGATTGCCCCCGTTCCTCCGCGCCGATGCCGGGAAACGCGCCTGGCGTATCGATTAGGCAGACGACTGGTACGCCGAATTTCGCGGCCAACCGCATCTTACCGAGAGCCTTACGATACCCCTCTGGGTGAGCACACCCATAATAGCACTGCTGCCTCTCCGCGAGGGTGCGACCTTTTTGATGGCCGATCAACATCACCTTGCGGTCGCCAACTCGTGCAAACCCGGAGCGAATGGCCTGGTCGTCGCCGAAAGCTCGATCACCATGAAGTTCCACAAACTCATCGCACATGAGGTCGATGTAATCAACCGTTTGAGGTCGAGCCGGGTGACGGGATACGAGGACAGTCTCCCACTCCGATAAGGTCGAATATCGCAGCCGCTTTATCCCGCTTAAATCGCGACGCATGCGGCGCAGTTCCTCAGCCTGGCCGGAGTTTGAAGCGGCTTCGTACCTCGCAAGTGACTCTTCTAGCTCATGGATGTCACTCTCGAAGGGCAAGGGTGCGGGTATCATGTAATGCCTATTCTCGTTGTCGTTGCAGAGTATATTTCAAACACGATGCTTAAGCCCCGTCTTTACCCGCACGCTTCTCAACCACGGATTTGTAAATTGGCATTTTCTTGAGTTCGATCATGACTTCGTGAAAATTAAGTGGCCGATCTTTCTTGTCTTTAGCCAACATGCGGACGACGAAATTGGAGAAGGCGTCGGTGAGGTCGGCGTTGTATACCGACGGCGGTGATGGTTTTTCGGCCAACTGTTTCGTCAGTAGTTCGCTTTGAGTCGTGGCCCGGAACGGGGGGCGACCGGTCGTCAACTCATATAGTGTACAGGCGTAACTATAGATATCGGCCCGGCCATCGAGGATGTCGTCCCGAATCTGTTCGGGCGACATGAAACTCGCGGTGCCCTGCGGCTTCCGCTTCTTGCGGAACAACTTGGCCAACCCGATTGGCGGCTTCTCGGTGATAGCAAAGTCAATGATTCGAGTTTCGCCGATCTGATTGACCAAGATGTTGTCTGGTTTAACGTCTCGGTGGACATAACCGAGGGCGTTCAGGTACGCGAGCCCAGTCGCCGCGCCCATGAAAATCTTCCGGGCGTGCATTTTGATGAACGCCGTGTCCTTATTTTGGAGGCGGATACGGAGGCTGCCGGACGGGAAGTAGTCCATCACGAAGTGCGGATTCGTTTCCGATTTGTTGACCTTCACGATAGTGATGACATTGTCGTGCTTTAGTTTCTGACCGACGGCGGCCTCGTGGAAAAGGACGGCCCGCTCCTTCGGGTCTTTTGCTGCTTCTGGGAGGAGCACCTTCATGGCAAAGTGACGGTTGCTCGTAGGCTCGACGACCTCGAACACCTGCGTCTTCTGCCCGGTTTGGAGTAAAGACCGCAGGCGGTAGCCCCCGATCACGTCCTTGACATCGGCCATAGCCCACCCTCCCACCTCACCAGTATTCCTCGAAATGAACGTTGCCCTTCAACTTCTGGGCGGCCGCGTCCGCTCGGAAGCCGCGGCACTCCAACACCTCGATCACTCCGGCCGGTTTCGGGTACGTTTTCGACCCCGTCGCCCGGTCCCTCAACGGCACCCCGATCATCTTCGGGTTGCCGCACAAATAAACGTGGGCCCTCTCGGGGTCGAGCGGCCGGCCGAGGGCGTCTTCCAACTCGCCGCTCGTCAGTAGGTCTTGAATGTAGACCTTCTGGGTTTCGCCGGCCTCCCGCGTGGTGAGCGGTAAGTACTTGTAATTCGGGTACTTTCCCATCAGCCGGCGGTGGGTTTGCAGGTACGCAAGATCTTTCGTGTACCGCACGCAGCACGCCGAGAGGATGTTGCCGGTGTGCCTACGTCGTAGTAACTCCCAAACCATGTAGTTGTGCGGTGCCTCACCTGTGCCCGTGCCGAGGAACACCACGTCATCGCCCGGCTTCACATGGTCGAGAGTGTAAACGCCGGCGATCTTTTCGCCGACGTTGAGGCGGTCGCCTTGTTGGAGCGCGAACAGCCGAGGTGTCAGGGCCGGAACTCGGCCGTCGGGGTTCTCGCGGACTAGTACGATGTAGAATTCGAGGAAGTCGGTCGCTTCCAGGTCCATCAGCCGGCCAGGCTCGGACTCGACCGAGCAGCTGATCGAGTACGACCGGCGGACCACTTTCGCATAGTCGTCCGGCTTTAGCGTCTCCTCTTGGCAGCCCGCCACCCGCGGCTCCCAGTTGCCTAGGCCGAGCGTGCAATACTGGCCCGGGTGGTGGGGCGGTCGCGGGAAGTCCGGCTTGACGCGGACGATTATAAGGTCCGAATGTACCTTTTCGAGCGACACGACGGTACCGTTGTAGCGCCTCTGACGAAGTTCGGCAATCTCCTCGGTGGTCATACGGGTCGCCACCTCGCGTACAGCCTAGCGGGATCCTCACCCCGACAAGAATTCAGTTATACGAAAGAGTATGGGGTGGTGTTCAGGCGAGTTTCTTCACGGCCTCTTTGATGAAAGCCACACACTTCTCGACATCTGACGAAGGGTTGGCCGCGTTGGCCTCGTATTCAAGACTAATGTACCCCTTGAAGTTAACCTCTCGCAGTGCCCTCAGCACGCCGGGCACGTCGAGGACGCCGTTCGGGGAGCCGAACACCACGTCCTCCTTCCGCTTGTTATCGTGGTCCTTCAAGTGAAGGCCGAAGTTACGGGCACCCATGAGCTTGATCTGTTGGACCGGGTCGAGCTTCTCGCCGAGCTGGGCCGCGCGGATGAGGTGGCCGGTGTCCAGACAGGTGCCGACGAGCGGGTGGTGGTCCTTGACGGCGGCCAGTATTTTCTCGGCTGAGTACCAACGGTGCAGGCCCTTCCCTGACGGCCCGTGCGGGTGAATAGCGATGGCCACTTTATACTTTTCGCACAGCTTGTCGAGGCTGTCCAAGCTGTCCGGGTCGGGGTCGGCACTCAGGTACTTGACACCGAGTGCGGCCGCGAAGTCGAACAGCTTCTGGTTCTTGTCGTGGTCTTTCGTGAACTTTTCGACGCCGAAAGCCACGGGGGCAACGCCGTACTCGGTGCAGAGCTTGAGAATCGCCTTTAGCTTGTCCGGGCTGCTGTCGGTCGGGACGTGGCCGCGGTAGAACTCGGCGTAGGTTAGCCCGGCGGCCTGGGTCCGCTTGAGAGCCTGGTCCAGGTTGAAATTGCGGAAGGTGTAGCTCTGGATGCCGACCGTGAAGCCGCCGAACGCTTTGTCATCGATCGGCTTCGAGGCATCGACCGGCTTCGGCCCCGCCGGCGGCGGATCGACGGCGAGGGCGACTCCGCCGGCAACAGCCGCCGACGCGGCGAGAAAGTGGCGGCGGGTCACGGGTTTGGCGTCGCGGTCGTTCATCGGGAGAGCCTGGAACGGGGAGTTGAATGAGACGAGTCTCAACATCGTTACCGCATTTTACCGCTTTTCACGGGTAGGGGTCTCCGCATGTCCTGCCCCCGCCGAAAATTGTAACTTCGTTACCGGTTCGGCACCAACCGCGGTGCCGCTCCCACTTTCGCGGCTGACCCGGTAGCAAACCTGATCGCCCGGTAATCTCCATTGTGCGCGACTCCCTGCCCCACCGCCAGAGCCATTACAAAAATGACGCGGCCCGCGGTCGGCCGCGGGCCGCGAAAGGGCACTGACTTCAGTCGGCGGTCACTTCTTGGCAACCGCGAACAGGGCGTCGATGTCGGCGTCTGCGAGCGTCTCCTTGCCGTCGTTCACGTCCACGATCAAGGCCGTGTTGCTCGGGCAGACGTAGACGAGCTGGTTGCCGAGGCGGTATACGTCCTTCACCTGGGGCTGGCGTTCGAGGATGCGGAAGTAAGCGTCGCTCTGGGCCTTCACCACCACCGTCTTCATGTCCGCCTTGAACTGGTCGTCGATCCACACGCCGCCGACTTCCAGGCAGTTGCGGCCGGCCGCCTGGCGGTTCGCCGTGAGGCTCACCTTGTCCTGCTGGCGTAGGTAGTTCGCCGAGAGCGACAGGTCGACTCCGAGCTTGCCGCCCTGGTAAGCGTAGGCGTTGCGGCCCTTGAGGGCGGTGTTCGCCGAATCCCACGTCCCCTTCTGGTCCTGGAGCTTGCGGAGTTCGCGGACGGCGGACTCCTTCTCGGCCCCGTCCTTCGCCTTCTTCAGCTCGTCGAGCAACTGGCTCGCATTCCGGTCGGTCCAGGCCCCGCGGGCCGCCCCAAGGCCGCCGCCCTTCGCGTCGCCCGGCAAACCCTTGGCGAACGCCTCCGCTCGGACGGCGGGGGCGGCCCCCCACGTCGCCCCGCCCCCGGGCGGGAACGCCCCACTGATCGGGCCGGGGAGCGGGGCCGGGTGCGGGCCGCCAGGCGGGCGGGTCGGCGGCACCACCGGCATCGGGCCGTCCGGCACCACGAGGTAGCTCGTGTACGGGGTGGCGATGCCGTACTTTTTCGCAATCGCCACAACCTCGTCCACGAGTTCTTTCTGCTCGCCGTTGGCCCGAATCTGGTCGAGCAGGTAGCCCACCTTGCGACGGGCCCACAGCGGCTCCACGAAGTCCTTCCCCTCCTCCGTCTTGGCCGGGAAATTCAGCTCGTACACCAGTTCGCGCTTCTCGCCGCCGACGTTGCCGACGAGCTTGACCGCCGCGTGCCCGGTGCCACTGTAGCGGCCGATCACCACGAGCTGGTTGCCGTGGAACAGGTCGGGCAACTTCGGCGGGTAGACCTCGTTGAACTTGACGCTGTCGCCGGTCACCAGCCGCACGTCGGTCATCACCGGGTGGCTGATCTTGGCGTGCAGGCTGGCCACCTTCGCCTCGATGTCCTCGGCCGGGCGGACGTAGGTGCTGAGCGCCCGCGTCCCCTCGGCGAGCTGGTCGAGCATGGAGGCGTTCACGTCGTCGCCGACGCCGAAGGTGAAGATGCGGGTGTTGGCCGAGTTCTTGGCCGCCACGTTCTTCACGATCTTGTCCGGGTTCGTCTCGTCCACCGTCGGCTGTCCGTCGGTGAAGAAGACCACCGTGAAGGAGCGGGCCTTGTCCTCCGAGCGCATGGCCAGGGCCTCTTCGAGGGCCGGCCAGATGGCGGTGCCGCCGCTCGTGCGGAGGTCGTCCACCCACTTCTCGGCCCGCTCGCGGTAGTCGGCGTTCGCCTCCACCAGCCCCTCGCGAAAGCGGGTGACGCCCGTCGAAAAGCGGATGACGCCGAAGCGGTCCTCGGCGGCGAGCTGGCCGAGGCAGTACTTGAGGGCCTTCTTGGCCTGCGACATCTTGATTTCGGTCATGCTGCTGGACGAGTCGAGGACGAGGACCATGTCGCGGGGGACGCGGGTTGCCTTGGTGGTCTCCGTCTGCGGCGACACGAGGAGCAAGAAGTAGCCGTCCTCGGCCGTGATCGGCTTGTACAGCAGCGGGGTCAGCCCGATCTCCTCCTTGCCGACGCCGTAGAAGAGCTGGAAGTCCTTGTCGAGGATCGCCTGGTTCTTCTCGAACTCGACGGCGACTTCGTTCTCGCCCTTGCGGTGGACGGTGACGGCGTGCGTCGGGCTGTAGACGTTCTGGACCGGGTGCTGCGACTTGATCGACACCTTGACGCTGAACTCCTCTAGCGTGCGGGTGCCCTTCCCGTCCGTCTTGAGTGGGTAGACGAACTCGACCGCCCCGGCGTCCTTCGTCGCCACCGCGGTGTAGCTCAGCCGCACCTTCTGGTCGCCCTTCGGCGGCACCGGGAAGACGCGGAGCCGGACGAGGTTGTTGCCGAGGTATTCGAGCAGCCCGGGGTCCTGCGTGCGGCGGACGATGTCGGTGTAGACCTGGGCCGCCTTCTTGGCGTCGAGGAGTTCGCCGGCCGTCTCCTTGCCGTCCACCCACATGGCGAACTTGTTCACGCTCGCCCCCTTCGGGACGGGGAACAAGTAAGTCGCTTCGAGCGGCCGGTCGGTGTGGTTGCGGAACGTCTGCTCGACGGTGGTGACGGCCACCTGGTCGTCGACGGCCGCCGATACGCGGTGGTTGACCATCGCCAGCGGCGGCAGCTTCTTGTCCTCGGGGATGAGCAGGCCGGCGGCCCGGGCGTCCGCCCCGGCGGCGACCAGCAGGGCGAACAGCGGCAACCCGTAGCGCATGGCACACCTCGTCGGACGGGTTCGGAGAGCGGGACGCGACGGCCCCGATCATACGACGAACGGCCCCCGCCCCGCGATTGCACCCGGCGGAAGACGTTACGAAGGCGTTACCGCGGGCGTGACGCCGCGGACGTTCGTACTCTAGTTCTGACCCCCTGCCCCGCGTCCCCGGAGGTGCCCGCCCATGAGCCTCGACCCGGCCGCCGAAACCAGCCTGCGCCTCCTCCAAGCCATCTCCGCCGGCTACCCAACCCCGTTCGCGGTCCGCCTGTGGGACGGCCGCACGCGGCCGCTCGGGGCCGGAGGGCCGCCCGGGTTCACGCTCGCACTCAAGCACCCGGGGGCGGTGCGGGCCATGTTCTGGCCGTTCGCCAAGATGGCCCTCGGCGAGTCGTTCGTGTTCGACGACTTCGACGTGGACGGCGACTTCTTCGCCTTCACCGACTGGCTGAAGTTCCTGATGGAGGGCGACGCCGAACGCGGGCTGGGGGCGAAACTCGGCCTGCTCCGCGACCTCGCCCGGCTCCCGAACCGCATGAACCCCCGCGACGCGAGCCGGGCCGGACACCCCGCGCGACAGGGCGAACACAGCCCGGCCCGCGATAAGGAATCGATCCGCTATACCTACGACCTCCCGGGCGAACTCTACGCCCTCTTCCTCGACCCCAACCTGCAATACACCTGTGGCTACTTCGCCGACCCGGACGAGGACCTCGACGCCGCCCAGGAGCGGAAGATCGACTACGTCTGCAGGAAGCTGCGACTCAAACCCGGCGAGCGGTTCGTGGATTTCGGCTGCGGCTGGGGCGGGCTCCTGATCCATGCCGCCCGCCATTACGGCGTCGAGGCCGTCGGCGTCACTCTCTCCGTGGAGCAGGTGAAGTGGGCCGAGAAGGCCGTCGCCGAGGCCGGGTTGAGCGACAGGGTCAAGATCGTGCTGAGCGACTACCGCGACTTCAAGGCCCCGGGGGCGTTCGACAAGGCTTCGAGCGTGGGCATGTCCGAACACATCGGCAACCGCAACCTGCCGGTCTTCCTCGGTAAGATTTACGAGTGCCTCAGGCCCGGCGGGGCGTACTTGCACCACGCCATCATGCTCAAGCCGAACGCCCCGAAGCCGCGGTGGACGGGGTTCGCCAAGAAGTACGTCTTCCCGAACGGCGAGTTGCAGACGGTGCAGCACACCCTCGCCTGCGCCGGCGGCGTGGGCTTCGAGCCCCGCGATGTGGAGAACTTGCGGGAACATTACGTACTGACGCTCGAACACTGGGTCCGCCGGCTCGAAGCCAACCACGCCCGGGTGCTGGAGTGGACCGACGAGGTCGGCTACCGGGTCTTCCGGCTCTACATGGCGGGGGCCACGCTCGGCTTCCGCAGCGGCGTCTACAACCTCTACCAGTGCTTGCTTTCGAAGCCCAACGGCGGCCGTTCGGGCCTGCCGCTAACGCGGGCGAGGTGGTACACCTGAGCGGTGCGGTTGGGAGATGACTACGCTCAGTTCGTCCCGCGAATCACAAGCATCAGCGGTACGGCGGTCGGCTTGCGGTCGCCGCGCTTGGCGAGGAACTGCTGCAACTCCTTCGACGCCGCCGGCTTGACCCGGGCGTTCGCCGGCAGGTACGCGAGAGCGACGGCAGCCTTCTCGGGCTTCCCGCCGCCCGCCATCGCACGGACGACTTGATCGGCGGTGCCGGCGGTGATCGCCTTCGGGGCCGCGTCGGGCCGCTTCCAAAGGCCGGGGTCGAGGCCGAGCAGTTCGCGGAGGTCCTTCCCATCGGCCGGTTGAGCGGGCGTCAGGTGGAGCAGGTCGAACGCCCGGGCCGGTCGCTTGGCGTCGTCGGCCGCCAACCTGGCCACGAGGTCGCGGACCTCATTCGACGTCAGCCCGTCAACGTACACCACGAACGTGGTCGGCTGCTTCTTCTTCAACCGGTCCCGGGCGGCGGCATCGACGTGGAGCGTGATCCCGCACCCCTTCGCGGCCTCGATGACCGATTCCAGCCCGCGGCCGGCGTTCGCCGCAAACAGGTCGAGGCGGTAAGGGGTGTCGTGCTGCAGTTCGCGGAGCAACTGGTCGCGGGCCCCGGGCCGGTCGTGGACCTCGGCGAGCGAGGTGAGGAAAGGCAGGCGGACGCGGACGGCGGCGAAGGATGCTACGCGGCCGAAGTCCGCGCCCATAAGGTCGGGGCTCGGCGAACGCACCGGGCGGGGCGCGACAGCGACTTCGAGCGGGGACGCGGCCGGCGGCGGTGTGAGCAATTCCCGCGGCAGGAGGTCGGCGTGTCGCTCCTCGGAGGCCGGCGGCAGCGAGGCGAGAGGGCCGTGCTCGGGCGGCAGGGCGTCCCGCACGACGGGATCAACGGGTATTGGAAGCGGGTTCCTGTCCCGCCCGTTCGCGGGTCGCTGGCGGAAGTCGCCGGTCTGGGCCGTGTCGGTGTTGGCCGCCGAGCGTCGGTGCGCGAACCAGAAGGACGACGCCCCGAGGGCGAGAAACAGGCTGGCGGCGACCGCGAGGAGTGCCCACGACCTCCGGCGGGCCGGTGGTGCGAACGGGAGGGGGGCCGGCGTGACGGAGTGGTACGGGGGAAGTTCCCGCACCCGGGTGATGACGCGGGCGGCGAGGTCGGCCGGGGGCGACACCTTCGGCAGCCGTCGGAGGCGGTCGCTCTGGACCTTGAGTTGGCCGAAGAGCGTGCGGGCGTCGGCCGACCGGGAGAGCAGGCGGCGGAGGTCACGCCGCTCACCGGCGGACAGGTCGCCGTCCACGGCACGGGTCAGGAGTTCGAGTTCGGCGGCGGGGGTCATGTTAATCACGGCTGGGGCCGGGGCGACCGGCCGGGGACAGGGCGTCCGCCGGGTCGGCAGGGGTCGAAGGTTCACTAGGCGGGACCAACAAGTTACGCAGTTCCAGGCGTGCCCGGTGCAAGCGGCTGCGGATCGTCCCGATCGGCACGCCGAGGACTTCCGCGATCTCCTCGTACTTCAAGCCCTCGATGTCTTTGAAGACCAGCACTTCCCGGTGTTCGGCCGAGAGCCGGACCATCGCCGCCTGCAACTGGGCCTCGTCCTCGGTCCGCTCCAGGGCCAACCCGGGCCGGACGTACTCGGAAGGGTCGTCCGGGTCGATGCCGGTGTCGCCGCCTCCTGTGTCGAGGCTCAGCACCGCCCGCCGCTTACGCTTGAGGCTCACGCCCGTGTTGAAAGCGATGCGGTAGAGCCAGGTGAAGAACTCGGCGTCGCCCTTGAACCCGTGCAACGACTGGTAGGCATTCAGGAACGCGTCCTGAACGACATCGGCGGCGTCTTCCGGGTTGTCCACCAGCCTGATCGCGGCGTTGTACAATCGTGCCTGGTAACGGGTTACGAGTTCTCCGAACGCGTCCCGTCGGCCGCCTAGGCACTCCGCGATGAGCCGGGAATCGACGTTTTTCACGACCCGCTGCGTCTCTGACGCGAAAGGTACGGACGAAGTTCCCGGAACGCACTCGTGTTAAGACGGGTTCACGGCGGGAGTGGTTCCCTGTTTATAGCACGACCGGCTCGATTGCCCGAAACGAATCCCGGCACCGGCGGCCCGGGCCGCAACTATTCCGCCGCTCCCGCCGCACCTATACTAACCATGTGTACCCTTCCCCGCCCCACTCAGGATGAGTCGCCCCGCCGTCATGGAAACACCGAGCATCATCGTGCGGGGTGCCCGCGAACACAACCTCCGGAACGTCAACCTGGAGTTGCCCCGGAACAAACTCATCTGCTTCACCGGGGTGAGCGGGTCGGGCAAGAGTTCGCTCGCCTTCGACACGATTTACGCCGAAGGGCAACGGCGGTACGTCGAGAGCCTGTCGAGTTACGCCCGCCAGTTCCTCGGCCAGCTCACCAAGCCGGACGTGGACTACATCGCCGGTCTTTCTCCCGCCGTGAGCATCCAACAGAAGACGGCCGGCCGCAACCCCCGGTCCACCGTCGGCACCGTCACCGAGGTGTCGGACTTCCTCCGCGTCCTGTACGCCCGCCTCGGCCAGGGGCACTGCACGAACTGTAGCCGGCCGATCACCGCCCAGACGCGGGAACAGATCATCGGCCGCGTCCTGGCGCTGCCGGCGGGGACGCGCTTCCTGATCCTCGCCCCCGTCGTCCGCGGGCAGAAGGGGGAGTTCAAGGACTTCTTCGCCGACATGGGGAAGCGCGGGTACGTTCGCGCCCGGGTGGACGGCAAGCTCGTCAAGCTCACCGACGACCTGAAGCTCGACAAGCGGATCAAGCACACCATCGAGGTGGTCATCGACCGGCTCAAAAACGACGCGCAGGTCCGCACCCGGCTCGCGGAGGCGGTCGAACAGGCGCTCGCTCTCGCGGCCGGCAACCTGATCGTGTCGGTCGAAACCGACGCGGCCGCGGGGAAGCCGGCCGACGCCGACGCCACGGCCGCCGAAGACATCCTGCTGTCGGCCCACTACGCTTGCACGCACTGCAACATCAGCTACGAGCCACCGACGCCGCAGCTCTTCTCGTTCAACAGTCCGCAGGGGATGTGCCCCGAGTGCGACGGGCTCGGCACCAAGTACTCGTTCGACGCCAACCTCCTGATTCCCGACCCCGACCTGAGCGTGTACGACGGGGCCATCCCGCTCGTCGGCCCGCTCAAGGGCATGGGCCGGTGGCGGAAGCACGTTTACGAGGGGGTGGCGAAGCACTTCGGCATCGACCTCAAGGCCGCGTGGAAGTCGCTGCCGAAGCCACAGACCGACGCCTTCCTGTACGGCGGCGGGGACGCCCACGTGGTGTGGGAGTGGAAGCAGCGCGGCGGCAAGGTCTGGAAGCACGGTGGGAAGTGGGAAGGCGTCGTCCCGCAGCTCGACTCGCAGTTCAAGAAGGCGGCCAGCGGCCCCCGGCGGATGCAGCTCGAAAAGTACATGCGTGTGGCCCCCTGCCACGCCTGCCATGGGCAGCGGCTCAACCCCCAGGCCCGTGCCGTCCGCGTCGGCGACAAGACGCTCGTCGAACTCGGCCACACGCCCGTCGGCGACCTCGTGCCGTGGCTCGACCAGTACCAGCGCGACCTCGGCCACACCGCCACGATCATCGCCGGCGAGTTACTCAAGGAGATTCGCTCGCGGCTCGGCTTCCTCCTGAACGTCGGCCTGCACTACCTGTCGCTCGACCGCTCGGCCCCCACGCTCTCCGGCGGCGAGGCCCAGCGCATCCGCCTCGCCGGGCAGATCGGCAGCGGCCTCGTCGGGGTCCTGTACGTGCTCGACGAGCCGAGCATCGGCCTGCACCCGCGGGACAACGAACGCCTCCTCCGCAGCCTCGAACGCCTCCGCGACATGGGCAACACCGTCCTCGTGGTCGAACACGACGAGGACACGATGCGGGCGGCCGACTACCTCGTCGACTTCGGCCCCGGCCCCGGCACCCGCGGCGGCCACGTCGTCGCCGCCGGCACCCCGGCCGAGGTGTTGGCGAACAAGGACAGCCTCACCGCCAAGTACCTCACCGGCGAGATGAGCATTGCCGTGCCCGCGAAGCGCCGGCCGCTCACGGGAAAGTCGATCCGCGTGATCGGGGCCAAACACCACAACCTGAAGAACGTGACGGCCGATGTGCCGCTAGGCGTGTTCGTCGCCGTCACCGGCGTCAGCGGCTCGGGGAAGTCGTCGCTCATCAACGACATCTTCCGCGAAGCGCTCGTGGCCCACGCCAAGCGCGACCCGAACGCCGACGACGAGGACGGCGAGGAGTTGCCGCACGCCGTCGGGGCCCACGACAGGATCGAGGGGGCCGACAACGTCGATAAGGTCATCGACATCGACCAGACGGCCATCGGCCGCACGCCGCGGTCGAACCCGGCGACCTACATCAAAGTCTGGGACGAGATTCGCTCGCTCTACGCCGAGATGTCGGACGCGAAGGTGCGGGGCTACCTTCCGGGCCGCTTCAGCTTCAACAAGCCGGGCGGACGCTGCGAGGCGTGCGAGGGGAACGGGTCGAACAAGCTCGAAATGGACTTCCTCGCGGACGTGTGGGTGACGTGCCCGGTGTGCGAGGGGAACCGCTTCAACCGCGAGACGCTCCAGGTCCGCTATCGCGGCAAATCGATCCGCGACGTGCTGGAAATGGAGGTCGCCGAAGCCCTCGAACACTTCGACCACGTCCCGAAAATCCGGGCCATGCTCCAGACGCTCCACGACGTGGGGCTCGACTACGTCAAGCTCGGCCAGCCGTCGCCCACCCTCTCCGGCGGCGAGGCCCAGCGCATCAAGCTGGCGAAGGAACTTTGCCGCCGCAGCACCGGCAAGACGCTCTACATCCTCGACGAGCCGACGACCGGCCTGCACTTCGAGGACATCCGCAAGTTGCTCGAAGTCCTGCACGGGTTCGTGGAGGGCGGCAACACCGTCCTCGTCATCGAACACAACCAGGACGTGATTAAAACCGCCGACTGGGTGATCGACCTCGGCCCCGAGGGCGGGAGCGGCGGCGGCGAGATCGTCGTCGCCGGCACCCCCGAGGACGTGGCGAAGTGCGCCCGTTCGCACACGGGGCAGGCCCTGGTGCCGGTGCTGTTCCCCAAGAAGGCGAAGGTCGCGAAGGCGCTGGCGAAGGTGGCGGCGAGGAAGAAGCCCGAGGCCGAGTACATCACGCACCTCGAAGTGCAGGGCGCGTCGCAGCACAACCTCAAGAACGTGAACGCCCGCATCCCCCGCGAGCAGATGACCGTATTCTGCGGGCCGAGTGGATCGGGGAAGTCGTCGCTCGCCCTCGACACGATCTACGCCGAGGGGCAGCGGCGGTACGTCGAATCGCTGTCGAGCTACGCCCGCCAGTTCCTCGGGCAGGTGCAGAAGCCGAAGGTCGAGCACGTTACGGGTCTATCCCCGGCCATCAGCATCGAGCAGAAGACGACGAGCAAGAGCCCCCGCTCCACCGTCGGCACCGTCACCGAAATCTACGACTACCTCCGCATCCTCTACGCCCGGCTCGGCCAGCGGCACTGCCCGAGTTGCGGCCAGCCGGTCGGCACGCAGACGGCCGACGAGATCATCGACAAGGTGCTGTCGCTGCCCGAGGGGTCGAAGGTCTACGTCATGGCCCCGCTCGAGCGCAAGGGGCAGGAGAAGTACGACGCCCTGTGGGAGGACGTGCGGCGGGCCGGGTACACGCGGATGCGGGTCGACGGGAAGTCGTTCACGGTGGACGAGCCGCCGGCCATCGACCACCGGCGGAAGCACCGCGTCGAGGTGGTGATCGACCGCAACGTGGTCCGCCCCGGCACCCGCGGCCGGCTCGCCGAGGCCGTGGAACAGGCCCTCGAACTCGGCCGCGGGGTCATGCACGTCGGGCACGTCGATGCGGACAAGGACGAGAGCAAGTGGAAAGTCGACGTCTACTCGCAGCACCTCGCCTGCGAGCGGTGCGACCTGAGCTTCGAGCCACTGAACCCGCACCACTACTCGTTCAACAGCCCGCTCGGCTGGTGCCCGACGTGCGAGGGGCTAGGTTTTCAGCGGGGGGCGAACGCCAATCTGATGATCCGCGACGGCCGGCTCTCACTCCGCAAGGGGGCCGTCGCCGGCTGGCCGTCGCTCGACCGCGGCAGCGCCTTCCTCCCCTTCGCGGACGCGCTCGCCAAGCACGCCGGCTTCTCGCTCGACACCCCTTACGAGCAGTTGGAGCCATCGTCGCAGCGCGTCATCCTCCACGGCACCGGCGACGCCTGGTTGCCGCTGGAATCCGCAATCCGCAATCCGCAATCCGCAATGCCGACGTTTCAGTACAAGGGCTTGTTCCCGGCCGTGGACGAGGCCTCGCGGGTGAGCTTCGTCTACCGCCAGCGGCTCGAACACCTCGTGGACGAAGTCCCCTGTTCCGCCTGCCACGGGTCGCGGCTTCGGGCCGACGCGGCGGCGACGCGGTTCGCCGGCCACACCCTCGGCGACCTCTGCTCCCGGCCGCTCGGCGACACCCTCTCGATGTTCGACGGGCTGAAGCTGCCGAAGGCCGACCGGCAGGTGGCCGGCGAAGTCCTCCGCGAGATCGGCAGCCGGCTCAAGTTCCTCGTGGACGTGGGGCTCGACTACCTCTCCCTCGGCCGGCAGGGGCCGACGCTGTCCGGCGGCGAGGCCCAGCGCATCCGCCTGGCGTCGCAGATCGGCAGCGGGCTCACCGGCGTCCTGTACGTGCTGGACGAGCCGACGATCGGGCTGCACCCCCGGGACAACGAACGGCTGCTCGGGGCGTTGCACCACCTCCGCGACCTGGGGAACACGCTCGTCGTGGTTGAACACGACCGCGAGGTGATCGCGTCGGCCGACTATTTGCTCGACTTCGGCCCCGGGGCCGGCGACCGCGGCGGCGAGATCACGGCCGCCGGCACCCCCAAGCAGGTCGGCAAGTCGAAGACCTCGCTCACCGGCCAGTACCTCTCGGGCAAGCTGGCGATCCCGGTGCCGGCGAACCGCCGCGTGAAGGGCGGCACGGTCGCCGGGGCCGAGCCGACGGCGGCGGAAGTGTCGGCCGCCAGCCCCCGCGGCGAGGCGTTGAGCATCCTCGGGGCACGTCAACACAACCTCCGCAACGTGGACGTCCACCTGCCGCTCGGGGCGTTCGTCGCCGTCACCGGCGTGAGCGGGTCGGGGAAGTCGTCGCTCGTCAACGAAGTCCTTTACAACACGCTCGCCCGCAAACTCCACCGCAAGCAGACCGCCGGGGCGGCCCACGACGACATCAAGGGGCTGGACCACGTCGACAAGATCATCAACGTCGACCAGGACCCCATCGGCAACTCGCCGTCGAGCAACCCGGCGACGTACACCGGCGTCTTCGACATTGTCCGCGAGCTCTTCGCCCGCCTTTCCGAGTCGAAGGTACGGGGCTACCACCCGCGGCGGTTCTCCTTCAACCAGAAGGGGGGCCGCTGCGAGGCGTGCGAGGGAATGGGCCAGAAGAAGATCGAGATGCACTTCCTCCCCGACGTGTGGGTCGAGTGCGACACCTGCCACGGCAGCCGCTACAACCCCGAGACGCTGGCCGTCCGCTACCACGGCCGCTCCATCGCCGACGTGCTAACGATGCGGGTGAGCGAGGCGCTGGAACTGTTCGGCAACATCCCCAAGATTCGCGTCGTCCTCAAGACGCTCGACGACGTGGGGCTGGGGTACATGGCCCTCGGGCAGTCGGCCCCGACGATGAGCGGCGGCGAGGCCCAGCGGGTGAAGCTGGCCGCCGAGCTGGCCCGCCCGAGCACCGGGCGGACGCTATATTTGCTCGACGAGCCGACGACCGGCTTGCACTTCGACGACGTGCGTAAGCTCCTCGAAGTCTTGCAACGGCTCGTGGACACCGGCAACACGGTGGTCGTGGTCGAACACAACCTCGACGTGATCAAGACGGCCGACTGGGTGGTGGACCTGGGGCCGGAGGCCGGGACCGGCGGCGGCTACGTGGTGGCCCAGGGGACGCCCGAGGACGTGGTGCGGCAGGCGGCCGACCCGACGCGGATGACCTCGCACACGGGGCGGATCCTCGCCCCCGTACTGGCCGCCGGCCCGCGTGCCGACCGCGAAAAGTTCGACCCGAAAGCCGCCCTCCTGAAGCAGGAGGGCGACCTCGACATCGCCGAGGTGGGCAAGGGGTCGAAGTTGCCGTGGGAGGTGGACGGCCGCGGCTGGCACACCCGCGACCGGGTGACGACTACCGGCAAGCCCGTGAAGTGGGACGGCGACGCGGTGGCGTGGGTGGTTGATCGGGTCGAGGCGCTCGGCGATTTCGGCGACGCGAACTGGAGCCACCGCACCATCATCGAGGTGGCCGGGAAGAACAAGTCGCAGGGCTGGTTCCTGCACGCCGGCACCGGGCACGAGGGGTACGCTAAACTCACCTTCCGCGTGGCCCGCAACACTTTCAAGCAGGCCGACCTGACCACGCAACTCGGGCTTAAGTCGTTGCAGGACATACCCGGGTTGGAGAACTTCGCCCGGGACAAGCGGGTGGAGGTGTGCCAGCTCAAAGGGCCGTGGCAGGAGGTCGTCGTTACCGTTTACGCACTCTCCGATGTGGACACGGAGCCGTTCCGGGCTTTCCTCAAGCGTGCGGCCGAGTCGTTCTTCGGCAACGTGGCCCGGATGCAGACGAACGTCGAAGACCTGATGCCGTGGAAGCTCGGCGGCGAGAAGTGGCACCTCGGCGACAAAGGCTTCCCCGCCGGCAAGCCGGTGAAGTGGGACCGGGCGCTGCTGCCGAAGTTGCTCAAGCTCGTGCGGGAAGTCGAGCCGGCGGTCGAGATCAAGTGGGACGTGCGGGACGCGGTGACCCTGCGGGTGCCGGGCGTGGCCCGCTTCTGGGGCCGGTGGAAGACGAAGCAGGCCGACAACCTGGAGTGCTGGTTCGTCGGCAAGCCGGGTCAGTTCAACCTCGGGCGGGTGGAGAAGTTCGGCCGCGGGGCCGAGATCGCCGAGGACCGCGCCGACGGGTCGGCCGTGCTGCAACTCCACTTCACGAACGCCGAGCACCTTCGCCCGGCCGAGTTGAAGGCGCTCCTGGCCGACCACCTCCGCGGCTTCCGCGAGACGTTCGGCGGCGAAGTAGACGAGAAAGAGGCGGGGTGACGCAAGCCTTTAATAGCATGCAAGAAGCGGCAAACTGTCGCGGTTTTGCGACGACGTTATACTACTCTCCCACCCCCTGCCCTCCTGGGGGCAGCAAGTTAATTCGGGCTATGAGGTTGTGGCGGATGCGAACACGCAGAAGCGGTATAATGCGGTAGCGGTCCGCTAGTTCGCCTTCAGGTCGATTTTGTAGAGGAACAGCGTCCGCTTGTCGCCGCGTTGGTAGAAGTCCTCCATCAGCACTTCGATGTCCGGCTCCAGCTTCTTCGGCTTGAACGCGGCCGGGGCAAAGCCGTTGTAGGTGAGCTTCACCGGCAGGCTCCAGTCGATCATGTCGCGGCTCAGCCACGCCGTTACCGACTTGGTGCCGTTGCTCTTGATGTCGATCTGGTTTCCGGTGCGGATGTCGCCGACCACCCAGGCCGGGGAGACGGTGCCGCCGGGGGCGAGGGTGTCGATCCGCCGCTTGTCGCCGAGCGCCCCGACGCCGAGCCAGTAAAAGCGGTCGTCGCCCTCCCGCATGGTCTGCCAGGCGTTGACGGTATCGAGGGCCCCGGGGTTGAGGTTGAGGGCGGCCGCCCCGGTCGCCCGCCGCTTGCGAGCCATCCAGTCGAACAGGACGGGGACTTCGGCCGAAAACCACTCCTGCGTCCGGCCCTTATACACCACGAGGATTGCCCCGAACCCCCGCGGCATCCACCGCTCGAACAGCGCCCGCCACTTCGGCACCGAGTCGTTCGCCAGTTCCCCGGTGACGGCGTAGTACGGGAGCAGGCGGACGTTCTTCCAGTAGTTGGTGAAGACGTTCGACCACTTCGGGTTGCCGCCCATCGCGGCCACCCCGGCGAACAGGTCGGGGTGCGACGCCCCCACGTCGGCGGCCAGGTTGGCCCCCTCGCCGAAGCCGAAGAGGAAGACGCGGTCGGTGTCTACGGAGATGTGCCGGGCCGCGTCGCGGAGGACGGCCGTGACGGCGACGTGGTCGTCGCCGGTGTAGTCGTAGGGTCTGGCGACGCCGTTGGTCCAGGCCGGGGCGGCGAGGACGTAGCCGTTGCGGTCGGCCTCCGCCGCCAACCCGCCGAGTATGGCCTCGGGTTCGATACCGGGGTGAGTCAGGACGACCACCAGCGGGTAGGCCCGGCCGTGCTGGTACTCGGGCGGCAGCCGGAGGGCGTACTCGACCCCCGTGGCACGGTCGCGGACGCGGCCGGTGGACCGGCGGTAGACGCCCTCGGGTACCGGGCCGGCGGCGGGCACGGGCTTCCCGGCGCGGGCGGCGAGGTTCTCGGGCTCGGGCGGCGGCAGGAGGGCGATCACCTGCGTCAGCTCATCGGCCGTGGGGGCGTCGGTGAGTCTACGGAAGCGGGCGAGCAAGTCGCGGCGGGCGTTGGCGTCGGTGGTCCGCTGATAGGCGAGTGCCATTTCCCGCGCCTCCCAGGCGCGGACGGCCTGCTCGGGCACCACGGTCGTGCTGTTCCGCCCCTTCACCCACCCGCTGACGGCCGCGGCCAACAGCTCGACCGGCTTCTTCGCGGGCACCCGGCCCTCTCGGGCTTGCCGGGCCATGTTCACGAACGACTCGATCCGGGTGACGGTGTCCGGGTGCAACTCGGCTAGGACCGCCTCCGCGGCGGCGGCGAGGGTCGCCGTCTGGGTGTCCACGGCCGTGCGCGTGAGGACGGCCGCGACCGCCCCGCCCGCGACGCCGACGTTCGGCCGGGGGTTGCCGCCGGGGAGGTCGTCGAGCAAGTCGCGGAGGAGGTGCTGGGCCGCGTCGTAGCGTTCGCGGGCGGCCTTCACGGTCGCCATCTGGCGGGTCGCCCGCTCGGCCGTGCGGGGCTCCGCCCCCTTCTCGGGGAAGCGGGCGAGCAGCGATTCCGCGAAGGCGTACCGGCCGGCGGCGACGGCCTTCTCGGCTTCCACGACCACGGCCTCGGCGTCGGCGCGGTCTATGTCCCGGAGCAACTTATCGAGCGAATCCCGGGCGTCCTTCGCCAGTTCTCCCGGAACGTCGGCCGTCAGCTTCTCGGCCTCCCGGCGGGCGTCGGCCGGCCAGCCGGCGTCGAGCAGGAAGCGTGCGATGCCGAGCCGGCGGGCCGGATCGACCCCGCCGGGCGGGTCGGCCAACTCCGGGTGGGTGGAGAGGAGCTTGCGGGCCTTCGCCGGCCCGAACTCGATCGTCCGGTAGGCCGTCCGCCAGGAGTGTGTGGGCGACACGAGGTAGGTGGTGTAGGGGTCCATAAACGTGATCTGCTGTTCGACCCGGTCCACGCCGACGGGCATCTTGTACACGAACGCCCGACGCCACTTGTCGTTGAAGTCGATCGTTTCCCGCAGGTCGCCGCCGACCGGGAGCGGGTCCTGGCTTTTGAACGCGGCGATGTGGTTGCGGAACGCCCGGTACTCGGGCCGGAGCTTGATCTCCTTGCTCACGTCGCCGAGTTGCTTGTAGTGGGTGCTGAAGATGACCAGCTTCGGCCCCTCGTCCACGAGGTCAAAGCCGTTGGCCTTGGCGATCACGAACGTCCGGCCGCTCGCCTTGTCCACAACCTCGGCCTTCTCCTTGCGGAAGTCGCCCTGGATCACGAACCCGTCCTTGAGGATGACGACGTCCGCCCGGGCGGTCAGCACGGCGGCCGCCACGGCGAGCAGGGCCGCCCCCAGCGTCCGCCCGGTGCGGCGGGCGGGGGCGGGCGAATCGGCGTGGCGGGTAGACATGACGGGGCCTCGGCGGTACGGCTTCCCCAGGCGGTCGGATCGCTTCCCATTGTCGGCCCACGGGCCGCGGACATCAAGGCGGCGGTTGCATCCCGCCCCGCCGGGAGCGACAATCGGGGCGTCCCCGACTGTGAACGGGATTCCGGCGGGGTCGTTGGCGGCTCGGAGGTGGCGATGCCCATCCGCTTTCGGTGTAGTCACTGTTCCCGTCTGCTCGGCATCGCCACCCGCAAGGCCGGGACGACCACCCGCTGCCCCCAGTGCGGAAACTCGCTCGTCGTCCCCATCCGCTCCGAAGACGAGGACGACACGCACTCGGACGGCCTCGACCCCATCCCGCCGCCGAACGAGGCGACGGAACGGAGCCTTCCTGCCGCCCCGCCGGCCCCGAAGCCCAAACCGAAACCGCGGCCGCCGGGAGACGAGCCGCTGTTCATCGGCGACGACATCGACGACCTGCTCGGACTTCCGAAGAAGCCGCTCCCGGTGGCGACCCCGCCGGCCGGCGGAGGGGGGCGGAAGCCGGTGAGCGGGATGGACGCCATGAGCTTGAACGAGGAGCCGCCGCGGACACTCGTGATCACACCCCGCAAAGCCACACTGGTCGTGGTCGGGGTTGTCGTCCTCATGCTCCTGTCCCTGGCGGTCGGCTTCCTCCTGGGCATGAACACGACCCGCGGCTGACGGCTTGCTAACGAACGACCCGGACGCGGTGGCTGTTCGTGTCGCCAATATAGACGCCGCCGTCCGGGCCGGCGGCCACCCCGTGCGGCCGGCCCAGCGTCGCGGCGGTCGCCGGCCCGCCGTCGCCGAGGCCCGGCGTCTTGGTCCTGCCCTTCCCCGCCACGGTGGTGATGAGCCCCGTCTTGGCGTCGATCTTGCGGATGGCCTCGTTCTCGGTATCGACCACGAAAACGTTGCCGGCCTTGTCGATGTCGATCTCCTTCGGCCCGTCGAAGGTCGCCTCCAAAGCCGGGCCGCCGTCGCCGCCGTAGCCCTTCTTGCCGGTGCCGGCGAGGCGGGTGATGGTGCCCGCCTTCCGGTCGATTTTCCGCACCGCATTCCCCTCCCGCTCGACCACGTAAACGCCTCCGTCGGGCCCGACGGCCACGGCGCGGGGGCCGGCCAAGGTGGCGTACTTGAGCGGCCCCCCGTCGCCGGCCGAGAGTTTCTTCCCGGTGCCGGCGAGGGTGGTGATGACGCCCGTCTTCAGATCGACGGCCCGCACCCGCTGGTCGGCAACGTCGGCAACGTAGAGCGTTCCCTTGCCGTCGAGGCAGAGGCCGTTCGGTTCCTTGAAGCCCGCCTTCGCCGCCGGTCCGCCGTCGCCGCCATACCCCGCCTTGCCGCCAATCCCCGCGACGGTGGTCATGATGCCGCTCGTGCCGTCCACGCGGCGGACGCAATAGTTGAGCCGGTCCACGAGGTAGAGGTTGTTGTCGGCGTCGAGTTCGATCCCGTAAGGCTCGTTCAGGCTCGCGGCCGCCGCCGGGCCGCCGTCGCCGGCGTAGCCTTTGGTGCCGTTACCGGCGACGGTGGTGATGACACCGCTCTTGGCGTCCACCTTCCGCACGCGGTGGTTATTGGTGTCCGAGAAGTACAGGTGTCCGGCCCGGTCGAAGGCCACGTCAAAGGGCTGGTCGAGCTTCGCCTTCACGGCCGGGCCGCCGTCGCCGGCGAAGCCCTTCTCGCCGGTCCCGGCCACGGCCGTGATCGTGCCCGGGGGGGCCGCGAGGGCCAACGCGGTGAATGCGCAGGAGAGGGCCAACATGGGGGAGTTTCCTCGCGGCGAAAGATGACGGCTGTTGAGTGCGTTACCGCATTCTCCCGCCTGTAAAAAGCGTCGTCGTCGGAACGCACGTCGCCGTCTGCCGTTGCAATTCCCGCTCCCACCGACCCCGGTCAAGCGGTAAAACCGCGCGAAAGTGGCCCGAACTCGACGCTTATTCCAGCCGAATGAGAAGGTCGCCGCCGGCGACCTGGGTGCCGGGGCGGACCAGCACTTCGGCCACGCGGCCGGCCGTCTCGGCGTACAGCGTCGTCTCCATCTTCATCGCTTCGAGGGTGGCGAGCTTCTGGCCGGCGGCGACCTCTTCACCGACCGCCACCGTCACCGCCACCACCGCTCCCGGCATCGGGGCGGCCACCTGCTTCTTGTTGCCGGCCTCCGCCTTCGGGCGGGCCTTCACAGTTCCTCCGCCGAGCGACTTGTCCGCCACCCGCACCTCCCGCGGCTGGCCGTTCAGCTCGAAATAGACGGTGCGGAGGCCGTCCGGCTGCGGGTCGCCGGTCGTCAGGAACTTGATGATGAGCGTCTTGCCCGGCTCGATATCGACGCTCACCTCGTCGCCCGTCCGCATGCCGTGGAAGAAGACCGGCGTCGGCAGCACGCTCACGTCCGAGTACTGGGCCAGGTGCTTGGCGAAGTCGAGGTAGACCTTCGGGTAGAGCAGGTACGACGACACGTCCTCGTCGGTCGGCGGGCGGCCGAGTTTGGCTTCGAGTTCGGACTTGGCCTTGGCGAAGTCGGCCGGCGGGAGCGACGCCCCGGGGCGGTCGGTGAGCGGCGTCCGGCCGCGGAGGACGCGGGCCTGGAGGGCCGGCGGAAAGCCGCCGGGCGGCTGGCCGAGCTTCCCCTCGAAGAACTCGACCACCGACTCGGGGAACGCCACCTCCCGCTTCGGGTCGAGGACCTCCGCCGGCGTGAGGTTGTTGGCGACCATGAACAGGGCCATGTCGCCGACCACCTTCGAGGTCGGCGTCACCTTCACGATGTCGCCGAACAGGCGGTTGACCTCGGCGTACGTCCGCCCCACCTCCGGCCAGCGGTCGCCGACCCCGAGCGACTTGGCCTGCTGGAAGAGGTTCGTGTACTGCCCGCCCGGCATCTCCGTCAGGTAGACCTCGGCCGAACTGGCGAGCTGCCCCGTCTCGAACGCCGCGTACTTGGCCCGCACCCCGTCCCAGTACCGGGCCGTCTCCTGCAGGTCGTCGTACTTCAACCCGGTGTCGCGGTCGCCGTACCGCATCGCCTCGGTCAGCGCGTTGAGGCTCGGCTGGGCCGTCACGCCCGAGAGCGGGGCGAAGGCGCAATCGACCACGTCCACCCCCTCCTCGGCCGCCATCAAGTACGAGGCGAGTTGCCCCCCGGCCGTGTCGTGGGTGTGGAAGTGGATCGGCAGGCCGACCGCCTCGCGGAGGGCCTTGACGAGCTTCTTCGCGGCGTAGGGCTTGAGCAGGCCGGCCATGTCCTTGACGGCCAGCATGTGGGCCCCGAGCTTCTCCAACTGCTTGGCCAGATCGACGTAGTAGTTGAGCGTGTACTTGTCGCGCTTCGGGTCGAGGATGTCGCCCGTGTAGCAGACCGCCGCCTGGCAGACGCCGTTCGTCTTGAGGACGGCCTTGACCGCGAGTTCGAGGTTCGGCAGCCAGTTGTTGGCGTCGAAGATGCGGAAGACGTCCATGCCCGCCTCGGCCGAGAGGCGGATGAACTCGTACACGACGTTGTCCGGGTAGTTCGTGTACCCGACGGCGCTGGCGGCCCGCACGAGCATCTGGAAGAGGACGTTCGGCACCCGCTCGCGGAGCTGGGCGAGGCGGTCCCACGGCGACTCCTTGAGGAACCGCATGCTCGTGTCAAACGTCGCCCCGCCCCACATTTCCAGGGAGAAGAGGTCGGCGTGGGCGCGGGCGTAGCGGGGGGCGACCTCCAGCATGTCGTAGGTCCGCATCCGCGTCGCCAGGAGCGACTGGTGGGCGTCCCGCATCGTCGTGTCGGTCACGAGCAACCGCTTCTGCTCGCGGACCCACTGGGCGAACTTCGCCGGGCCGAGGTCCTTCAGGACGTCCTTCGTGCCCCGCGGCAACGGCTCCCGCCCGGACACTCGCAACAGGTGCCCCGGCCCGCCCACGTCCACCGCCGCCTCCTTGTCGCCCCCCCTGCCCGTCTCCTTTTCCTTCACCTCCGGGTGGCCGTTGACGATCACCTCGGCGATGTACGACAGCAGTTTCGTCGCCCGGTCCTGGCGCGTCGATAGGTCGAAGAGGGCCGGCGTCTCGTCCAGAAAGCGGGTGGTCACGGTCCCGGCGAGGAACTCGGGGTGCTTGATGAGGTTGACGAGGAACGGGATGTTCGTCTTCACGCCGCGGACGCGGAACTCCTGGAGGCAGCGCTCCATCCGCACGGCGGCGTCGGCGAAGTTCAATCCCGACGCCGTCACCTTCACCAGGAGCGAGTCGTAGAAGGGGGTGATGACGGCCCCGGCGTTGGCCGTGCCGGCGTCGAGGCGGATGCCGAACCCGCCGGACGAGCGGTAGGCGGTGAGCCGCCCGTAGTCGGGGACGAACCCGTTGGCCGGGTCTTCGGTGGTGACGCGGCACTGGATGGCGAACCCGCGGGTGGCGATGCCGGCTTGCGTCAGCCCGACCTCGGGCGAGTCGAGCCTCGCCCCCGCCGCCACCCGAATCTGCGACTTCACGATGTCGAAGCCGGTCACGACCTCGGTGACGGTGTGTTCGACCTGGATGCGGGGGTTGACCTCGATGAAGTAGAACTGCCCCGAGTCGCTGTCGTACAGGAACTCGACGGTGCCGGCGTTGTCGATCCCGACCGTGTTCCCGACCGCGAGGGCGGCGTCGAGGATGCCCTGCCGCACCTCCTCCGGAAGGTTGGGGGCGGGGGCGAGTTCGACCACCTTCTGGTGCCGCCGCTGGATCGAGCAGTCGCGCTCGAACAGGTGGACGAGCCCGCCGTGCTTGTCGCCGAGCAACTGGACTTCGATGTGCTTGGCCCGGCGGACGAACTTTTCGAGGAACACGTCCGCGACGCCGAACGCGGCCCCCGCCTCCCGCCCGGCCGACTCGACCGCGTCGGCCAGCTTGCCCGCCTCGTGAACGACCCGCATGCCCCGCCCGCCGCCGCCCATCGACGCCTTCACGATGACGGGGTAGCCGAGCTTCTCCGCGATGGCCTTCGCCTCGGCGGCCCCTTTGAGCGGATCGTCGCTGCCGGAGAGGACGGGCACGCCCGCCTTCTGGGCGATCTTGCGGGCCGTCACCTTGTCGCCGAGCTGTTCGAGGATGTCCGCCCTCGGCCCGACGAAGGTGATCCCGGCGTCGGCACAGGCCCGGGCGAACGCCGCGTTCTCGGACAGGAAGCCGTACCCGGGGTGGACCGCGTCCACCCCCACGTCCTTGGCCAACTGCACGATTCCGGGGATGTCGAGGTAGGCCCGGATCGGCTCGCCCGGCTTGCCGACGCGGTACGCCTCGTCCGCCTTGAAGCGGTGGAGGGCGAAGCGGTCCTCGTGCGAGTAGATTGCGACGGTGCGGACGCCGAGTTCGTGGGCCGAGCGGAACACCCGGATGGCGATCTCGCTGCGGTTCGCGACGAGCAGCTTCTTGAACGGCACGGGAGAGGTGGCGGACATGCTCGGAAGGCTCCGGGGTGCGGACTCACGCCGGAAGGATACGGAGCGGGGCGGGGGCCGCACAGGCGGAAGACGGCGTGCAGAACAACGTCAAGGCCGGTCCCGTTTTCGGGACCGGCCTTGTGGTGTCGCTCACTACCACCCGTCGCTACTTCGAGATGACCTTGCCGACGACGGCGAGCGAAATCTTCGGCTGCTCCTGGTTGTCGGTCATCACCTCGACCGTCTTGGCGAACGCCCCGAGGATTTTGGGGGTGGCGCTGAGAGTGAGGACGTGGACCGGCTTGGCCTCCGTGGTGTCGGGCTTCACGGCCACTTGCTCGTCCGTGCCGGTCACGTCGAGCACCTTGAACGGCGAGCTGCTCTGGATAATGACCCGGTGCTCGACCGGGCCGCCGAGCGGGATGTCGCCGAGCTGGACCTGCTCGGTGCTGACCGAGATCGGGGCGACCACGTTGACCGTGACCGGGATGCGGAGCTTCGCCACCCCGGCGTTCGAGGTCGTGAGGTTCACGTCGGCCAGCCAGTTCCCCACCGGGCAGTCGGCGTCGAGGGTGGCGGCGACCTCGTAGACCACCTGGCCGTTGTCGCGGGACACGAGCTTGTGATCGACCTTCACGTACCCGCCGGTGGACGTGCTGCCGGTCACCTCCCACTTCGGGTCGGAGGTGAACGTCACGCGGGTGGACGCCTTGCCGCCCTGCCCCTTCCGGAGGGTGCCGAGGTTGATCGTGTCGGGGGAGAAGATCAGGTCGTCCCGCGTCACGGTCTGGACCCGGAGGGCGACCTCCTCCCAGTTCGGCGACTGGAAGGGGACGTACACGATCACCGACTTGGTGGTGTACGGGGTCGGGATGCGGCGGGTGTCCATCATGGCCACGACGGCGGTCGTCTGGCCCGGCTGCAGGGTGTACTGGAGCATCGACGCCGAGGTGCAGCCGCACGAGACTCGCGGGTTGCCGATGGTGATCGTCTTGCCGGTCGTGTTGGTGAAGCGGAAGTAGTGGACCAGCATCGGCCCCCGCGGGGTGGTGCCGAAGTCCTTGACCTTCTCGTCGAACAGGTCGGCCATCCCGGCCGACGCCAGCCCGGAACTCCCGAGTAGGCCGGCCAGCACGATCGCGTAGCGGTTCATGAAGTCTCTCCCCCTGTGCCCGGCCGGGGTCCGTTCCCCCGAAGGCCCCGCGGCCGGTGAGTCTCTAATTATCCGAGATGATCGGCCCGCCCCCCGAGCCGTTGCCCCGGGATTCGGGTGTTCTGCACGGCATTTGCCGGCACCCCCGGCTTTCCCGGCGTGGTCGCCCCCGGGCACGAACCCGGTAAATCTCTTCGCCCCGGCCTGACCGTTACCGCCGGCCGAGTACGGCGACCAGGACGCGGGCGGCCCCGGCTTTTTTGAGGACGCCGGCCGCCTCGCTGAGCGTGGCCCCGGTCGTCATCACGTCGTCCGCGAGTAACACGGTGCGGCCGGCCGGGCTTGCCCCGCGAGAGAGGGAAAAGGCCCCACGCACGTTCTCCCGGCGGGCGGTAGCCGACGGTTGTGCGTGTTGCGTGGCCGGCCGGACTCGGCGGAGCCAGCCCGGGGCGAACGGCACACCGAGCCCGCCGGCCACCTCGCGGCCGAACGCCGCCGCCTGGTTGTAGCCCCGCGTGAGCTGACGCCTCCAGTGGAGGGGAATGGGCACGACCACGTCCGCCCCGTCGGCCCGAAGGACACCTCCCCGGGTGCCCACATGAATGCTACCCAGCGTTTCCGCCACGATGTCACCGGCGAGCGATTTCGTCCGCAGGATGGCATCGCGTAACCGGCCGTCGTACGGCCCGAGCCGGACGGCCGCGTCGAACTTGAATCCCTTATCGCGGCAGGCCAGACACCCCTCAGACGTGTCCGCGTGCGGGCCGACGGTGGCGGCACAGCGGGGGCACGTTTCCCACGGGTCGTGACGGATCGCCGTGTCGCACGCGGTGCAGAGGTTATGCCGGAAGGGGGTCTCGTCCTCCGCCGCGTCACAGACGAGGCAACGACCGGGGTAGAGGAGGTCGATTAGTCCGCGGGCGAGTTCGGTGACCAGAAGGGCTGCCATGACGCGGTCCCGTGGGACGTGCGCTTCGGAGACACACCCGACTGTAAGCGGAAGTGCGACCGTGTGCAAGCGCCTGTCAGGCGGACAGTCGCTCGGATTGCGGGAGGCCGTCTGGCAACGTGAGGACGAAGCGTGTGGGTGCGTTCGACCGGGGCTCGTGCCGGAGGTCGCCGCCGTTGAGGGTGGCGAGCCGCCAGGCGATCGAGAGGCCGAGTCCCCTCCCACGCCCGGCGGGGCGACCGCAAAAGAAGGGGTCGAACAGGAACTCGCGCTGGTCGGGCCGGACGCCGGGCCCGCTGTCCTCGACCACGAACGCGACCCGCCCGCGGTCGGCCGGCTCGCACCCGAGCCGCACCCACCCGCCGACCGGTGCGGCCTCCAGCCCGTTGAGTGCGACGGCCCGCAGTGCCCGCCGGGTCTGGTCGCGGTCGGCGTCCGCCCAGAGGTCGGCGTCGGCGATCACTTCGAGGGTGATTTGTCGTTCGAGGGCGTCTGCCGCGAGGTCGGCGCGGACCTCCGTGAGCATGGCCGCGGCCGGCCAGCGTCGCGGCAGGGGCTTCGGCGGGCGGGCAAATTGCATGAGCCCGCGGATGAGGCCGGAAATCCG
Source organism: Gemmataceae bacterium (assembly GCA_031426095.1). Classification (GTDB taxonomy): domain Bacteria; phylum Planctomycetota; class Planctomycetia; order Gemmatales; family Gemmataceae; genus JANPKP01. The sequence continues at coordinate 7,758 of JANPKP010000079.1, read as the reverse complement.
CTCCGTCTGTCGCTCGATGGTGCGGAGGTCGTGTTCCCGGTCGGGGTCGGATTCCTTCTGCCGCAGCCGCTGGGCGTGCCCGGCGATGACCGCGAGCGGGTTGTTGAACTCGTGCCCCGCCCCGGCCGCCAATTCGGCGAGGCCGTTTAGCCGGGCGTCCCGCACGCGGTCGGCCCCGTCGGCGGCGACGTCGGCGAGCGTGCGGTGGAGGTCGTCCACCTTCTGTTCAAGCCGGACCACGAGCGAGGCCCCGTTCCGCCGCCGGGCCTCCGCCGCCATGCGAAGGAGGTTCGGGATGAGCGACACCGAATGCGGGTTCGTCGCCGCCCGCGGGGCGGCCGGCGGGGGTGAGGGCATTCCCGTTACGAACGCTTCGTCGAGGCGAAGGTGATTCAGAAGTTCGCTCCGGTCCGCGCCGCGGGTGAGGGCGGGCGTACCGCGTCGGCGTTCGGCTTCCGCGAACGCGAGTTGCACGACGGCGAACAGGTCGGGGTTTGACGCGCTGAAGCGGGCGACGCGGAACGGCAGGCCGAGCCGGCCCACGGTGTCCGCCACCCACGCCGGTAGTTTCCACCGGGTGGCGAGCCGCCTTGAAGTTGCGTTGTAATCGAGGTCCGGTGAAGTATCGATTCCCGTCGCGTGGGCGGCGTACAAGCCCAGAGGTGCGAGCCGCGCGGCCACCGACGCTTCGTACGTATCGACCGCCCCCACGTAACCCGCGATCACCCCAGCGAAATGGACGGCCTCGGCCGTGGCCGCCCGCAGTCCACGCGGCGAAGAATGATCGGGCCGGAGCCACCCGCTCGACGTAGCTCGGAGGTACGCTCGGGCGGTCTCGGGGAGGTGCGGCGAGGCAAGGTCGGACGGGGTCAAGCGAAACGGGCGGTCCGCCGCCGTGCGGGCGAAGCGGACGAGGAAGACGAGGAGGGCGATGTCCGACGCGGCCGACTCGGCGGCGTCCGCCGGCCGCTCGGCCAGTGCGACCAGGCTCTCGGCGTTCGGGCACAGCCACGGGAGGTCCGCGGCCGCCCGGCCCACTGCCTTGACTGACACGCGGACGCTCCTTAACAGACGCGGCGCGGCGACGGGCGGTTGGGTGCCCGCCGGGGCGGAACGACCGGGTTACCCCCGCCCCGCCCCGGCCGGCCGCCCGTCGCCCGCCGTCACACCATGGTGGACGACTCGATGTCCAACTGCACGCACATCCGGTCGATCAGCGACTCGATCTCGAACGGCTTACTCAGGAAGTCGTCGGCCCCCGCGAGCTTCAATTCTTGAATCTTGTCGTCCTCGACCATGCCCGAGATGCAAATGATCCGGACGTCTTCGAGGGCCGTGTCAGCCCGCACCCGGTGGCAGACTTCCTTGCCGTTGATGTCCGGGAGCATCACGTCGAGGATGATGAGGTCCGGGCGGTACTCCTTGACCATCATGCCGGCGTCGAACCCGTTGGATGCGATCCGCACCTCGAACCGGCCGTCCTCCTGGAGGGCCTTGTTCATCATCTCGACCAGGTCCGGGTCGTCATCGACCAGCAGCACCTTCCGCTTCCCGCTCTCCAGGGCGTCGGTCGGGATGCTGTTGTCACGCATGAACTTGTACAGGGCCTCCCGCGGGATGCGGCGGAACTTCGAGCCGGGAACCCGGAAGCCCTTCAACTGTCCGTTGTCAAAGCAACGGATGATGGTTTGCTGGCTGACCTTGCAAATCTTGGCGGCCTCGCCGGTCGTGAACACCGTTTTCATGCGCACACCCACCTTGCCGGCCCGAGCCGGTCCGTACGAAGGAGGTCCGCGGCGGCCGTCCGACCGAGCCGGCCCCGGACTGGAACCCGTCCCTGAATCACAATGGACCTGTTCCCTGGCCGTGACCCGGCGACACACGCGGTCGCACGGGAAGGCGCAGGAGGGGGAAGTTGGCCGGGTCGTCCGCGCCGGGGCGATCACGGGGAGCGGTGCGGGATGGGCAACCCATCGACCACCGACCACCCGATCATAGCTCCGCCAACCGCCCGGTCCAAGCGAGTCGCCCGCGGCCGCGAACCCTTTCGGATTCGCCCCAGTGGGCCTCACTCGCACGACCGGTCCGGAGGCCCGGGGTTACCGCCGTTCGCGGACCCCTCTCTCCAGCGTGACCCGATTCGCCTTCCCATCCAATGCGGTTCTGTCATCCTTGCCGACTCGGTCACGACATCCATCGGCATCCCGAAACCCCGGCCTCCACCATATTCCCCATTTTCGCGGCTGCGAGAAAGGGCAACCTGGGGCGACCCGGTCGGGCGCTGCGTCGTCGTACTCTTTCGGCGATCGCCGCAGACGGGGGGACCGTCGGGGGCGGGGGAACGACCGAGGCACGCCGCCAGACATCGGCCGGGTGCCCGGCCCGCCGGGGAGGTGGAAGGTTGCCCCACCTGCTCCCCCACGGGCAGACCGCCCATAACGACTCAATCCAGATAAAACAACAGCACTGCGAGGTCGGCGGGGGTGATGCCGCTGACGCGGCCCGCCTGGCCCACGCTCGCGGGACGGACTCGCGCGAGCTTCTCCCGCGCCTCCGGCCGAAGTTGTGGTACGGCGGCGTAGTCGAAGTGAGCCGAAATACGCTTGTCTTCCAGCCGCCGGAAGCGGGCCACCTCCGCGGCCTGCCGGCCGATGTAGCCGCTGTACTTGGCTTCGAGGACGACCTGTTCCACCACGTCCGGCCGAACCTCCCATTCCGCGAGGGCCGTGTGCCGGTTGCGCACGTCGGCCCATTCGACTTCCGTCCGACGCAGCCACGTTTCGAGCGTGTCGCCGTCGCTCCGCTGCTTCCGGAGTAGGGTCTGGAGCCCGGCGATCCCCTGCTCTTTCGCCTCGAAGCGGTCCCACGCTTCGTCCGACACGGAGCCGATGCGCCGGCCGAGGGGCGTCAGCCGGCGGTCGGCGTTGTCGTGCCGCAGGAGCAGCCGGTACTCGGCCCGCGAGGTGAACATCCGGTATGGCTCGTCCACCCCCTTCGTCACGAGGTCGTCGATCAGCACGCCGATGTACGCCTGGCTGCGGTCGATCACGAACGGCGGCTCGCCCTTGAGCTTGAGGGCGGCGTTCAGCCCGGCCATCAACCCCTGGGCGGCGGCCTCCTCGTACCCGGTGGTGCCGTTGATCTGGCCGGCGAAGTAAAGCCCGGCGACCGGCTTCGTTTCGAGCGTCGGGTGGAGCTGCGTCGGCGGGGCGTAGTCGTACTCGACGGCGTACCCCCAGCGCATCACCTCCGCGTTCTCCAGCCCGGGGATGAGCCGGAGCATTCCTTGTTGCACGTCCTTCGGCAGGCTGGTGCTGATGCCGTTGCAGTAGTACTCGCGGGTGTTCAGCCCCTCGGGTTCGAGGAAGATTTGGTGCCCCGTCTTGTCCGCGAACCGCACCACCTTGTCCTCGATGGACGGGCAGTAGCGGGGGCCGGACGAGCGGATCTGCCCGCTGTACATCGGGGCCCGGTCGAGGTTCGCACGGATCAGGTCGTGGACGGCCTCGTTCGTGTGCGTGATGTGACAAATAACCTGGGGCACGGCGACGCGGTCGGTGCCGAAGCTGAACGGCCGGGGCGGGTCGTCGCCGGCCTGGGGGTCGAGTTGCGAGAAGTCGATGGTCCGGCCGTTGAGCCGGCAGGGCGTCCCCGTTTTGAAGCGGGCCAGCTCGAACCCGCAGGCGGCGAGGCTGTCGGACAACTCCTCGGCCGCCGTATCGCCGGCCCGGCCGCCGCGGGTCTTCGCTTCGCCGGTGTGCATAAGGGCCTTGAGGAAGGTGCCGGTCGTCAGCACAACGGCCCCGGCGTAGTAGCGGGTGTCGCCGCGGGCCACGACGCCGACGACGCGGCGGGCGGCGGGCGAGCCGCTGTCGGCGAACTCTTCGAGGATCAGCGACTCGACCGTCTCTTGACGGAGGGTCAAGTTCTCCTGCTCCTCGACCCAGCGCTTGAGGGTGAACTGGTAGAGCTTCTTGTCGCACTGGGCCCGCGGCGAGTGCATGGCCGGGCCTTTGGAGGCGTTCAGCATGCGGAACTGGATGCCGCTGGCGTCGGTGCAGCGGCCCATGACGCCGCCGAGGGCATCGATCTCGCGGACGATCTGCCCCTTCGCCACCCCGCCAATGGCCGGGTTGCAGCTCATCTGCCCGACGGCGTCGGCATTCATCGTCAGCAGAACAGTTTTGAGCCCCAGCCGTGCGGCCGCCATCGCCGCCTCGGCCCCGGCGTGCCCCGCCCCCACGACGGCCACGTCGAATCGGTAACTCAGCTCGGCCATGCCGTCACCCCGCCGCGTAATTCGTCCCCCACCCCATTCTTAGCGAGGGCACCAACCCGCACCACGTTCGGCCCGCGTTTCCGGGGCGTGGCGTGATTGCCCGGCTGCCCCCGGGCACTTAGATTAGCCCCTGTGCCGCCCGCCCGGGGCCGCCCTCGTACACCCTGAGTACCGCATCATGGACCTGCTCGCCGCCGCCAAAGCCGGGTTCGCCGCCATCGACGCCGACCCGGCCCTCAAGGACAAGGCCCTCGGCAGCCTCACGACGTGGCTCACCCACCCCGACTACGCCGCCTACCGCCCGCAACTCGAACAGCTGGCCCGGGATGGGAAGTGGTCGATCCTGCTCGACTCCTTCTATCAGGTGATCCCGTTCGGCACCGGCGGACGGCGGGGGGCCGTCGGCGTCGGGCCGAATCGGATGAACTTGTGGACCGTCGGGGCCAGCGTCCAGGGGCACTGCGACTACCTCAAGCAGCGGTTCCCGGGCGTCAACCCCCTTCAGGTGGTGCTGGCCTTCGACGTGCGGCAATTCGAGGACAAGCGGGGCGTGTACGACGCCTCGCTGCCCAACCCCGTGCTGCACCTGTCGAGCCGGGAGTTCTGCCAGCACGCGGCCGGGGTGTACGCGGCCAACGGCGTCCACTCGTACATCCTGCCGCCGGAGAGTAAGCGGTTCGTGCCGACGCCCGAGTTGTCGTTCACGATCCGCCACCTCCACGCCCACGGCGGGCTCAACATGACCGCCAGCCACAACCCGCCCGACGACAACGGGAGCAAGTTTTACAACGAGTTGGGTGCCCAGCCGGTCCCGCCCGAGGACCAGCTCATGAGCGAGTTCGTGGACCGCGTCGCCGCCGTCCGCACCCTGCCGTGGGCGGACGCCGTGAAGGGCGGCAAGGTCCACTTTCTCGATGACGCCCCGCACCGGACTTACATCGAAGTGTGCCGCAAGCAGAGCCTCCTCCCGCAGCCGAAGTTCGACGAGATCCGCGTCGTTTACACGCCACTGCACGGCGTCGGCGGCTACTGCGCCGGCGAGACGCTCGAAGCCCAGGGCTTCCGCCCCATACCGGTGCCGGAGCAGAACGCGCCGGACGGCCAGTTCCCGAACGTCACCAAGTCGCCGAACCCGGAGGTGCCGGAGTCGATGGACCGCGGCGAGAAGGTGGCCCGGGAGCAGAAGGCCGACCTTGTGATCGCCACCGACCCGGACGCCGACCGCATCGGCGGCCTCGCCTGCACGTCGGCCGACGGGGTGGGTGACTACCGCTTCATCAACGGAAACGAGTTGGCCGCCCTGCTCACCCACTTCAAACTCGTGCAGCTCAACCGGCAGGGGTCGCTGCCGGCGTCGCCCATCGTCATCACGACGGGGGTCACGACCGGCCAGATCGCCCGCATCGGCCGGCTCGTGGGGGCTCAGGTGATCGACGACCTGCTCGTGGGTTTCAAGTACCACGCCGACGTGCTGGCCCAGCTCGAAGCGACCGGGCAGTACGGCGACGTCCGCGGCGGCATCGCCGACTTCATCATCGCCACCGAGGAGAGCCACGGCGTCATGGCCACGGCCGAGCTGAGGGACAAGGATTCGGCGTGTGCCGCCCTCCTGCTCGCCGAGGCCGCCCTCCACCAGAAGCGGCAGGGGCGGACGCTCGTCGACTACCTCGACGACCTCTCCCGACAGTTCGGGTACTTCCGCAATGAGGTCATCAACATCGTCATGCCCGGGCTGGAAGGGAAGCAGGACATGGCCCGGATGCTCGACGCCCTGCGAAAGGCTCCGCCGAAGGCCGTGGGCGGGCTGCCGGTCGTCGGCTTCGAAGACCTGCGGGACGAGGGCGGCCGGATGGGGCCGTTCAGGGGTGACACCGACAAGGCGGCCCGCAACTTCCTCGTCTTCCGGCTCGGCGGCAGCGGCGGGTTCACCGCGAAAGTGAGCCTTCGGCCGAGCGGCACGGAGCCGAAGGCGAAGGCGTACATCGAGGTCGCGTCCGAGCCGTGCCCGGTCGGGACCCCGGACGCCGAGTGGCAGAAGACGCGGGCGGCGGTCGACGCCCAGGTGCAGAAGGTGGCCACAGATTTCCTGCGGATCGCGCTGGAAACCGTGGGCCAGAAACCGACCCCGGGGGCCGACAAGCTCAGCCGCTGAACGCTCCCGGATTCTCCCACTTTCGCGGGGCGTCATTCGCCGGAAGATTTTCGTGGTTCGTGACTTGCGATTCCCGCACTTCGAGCGTGCGGTAAAGTGGTATTCGTTAGTATAACCCGTTCGATTCGAGGGCTTTTTGCACCGCTACCGACATGGCCCGTAGGGTGTTCACAGGCGTACACTAATCCTCATGGAGTTTTCCCCCGCGAGGTGACATATGACCCCGATCAGCCACGAAATCTCGACCGGCCGCGACCCCGAAGTGAAGGCCCTGACCGCCGACCTGTCGGCCCCGTTCGAGCCGGGCGAGGTCAAGTTTAAGCCGCAGATGGTGAAGCAGAACCGGGCCCTGGCGATGGCGTACATCGACGCCCGCTGCGTCCAGGACCGGCTCGACGACGTGCTCGGCGTCGAGAACTGGCAAGACTTGTACGAGTTGCTCCCCGACGGGTCGGTGATGTGCCGGCTCAAGCTCAGGCTCGGGCGGCGGTGGATCACCAAGACGGACGTCGGTTCGCCGAGCGAACAGCCCGACGGCGGCGACCGGCTCAAGGCGGCGTTCTCGGACGCGCTCAAGCGGGCGGCCGTCAAGTTCGGCGTCGGCCGCTACCTCTACCGCCTCCCGGCCGCGTGGGTCGATTACGACCCGGTGAAGAAGCAGTTCCTGAGCCTGCCGCAACTCCCCGCGTTCGCCCAGCCGCGGGCGAAGGCGAAGGCCGAGGCCCCGAAGGCGGCCAAGCCCAAGCCGGCCGCGAAGTCGGTCGAACCGGTGCCCGAGAAGCCGTCCGCCGCCCACGCCCTGCCGGCCGACGGGGAGGAGTTGCACCGCCGGTTGCGGGACTATGACGCCAAGCTCGCCGGCCAGAAGCTCTGCCCGGTGGGGGCGTTGCTGGCCCACGTCACGCAGGCCGGGGTGAAGGCCGGGTACGCCCCGCACATGACGGAGTGGGTCGGCCCCGCCATCGCCTTCGCGGTGGACGCCGTCCGCGACTTCGAGCAGTCGGTGCGGCAGGCGAAAGTTGAGCCGCGGTCGGCGGCGGCGTGACCGTGAAAAGGCCCGGGTTCGCCCGCAAAGCCCCCGGTCGCGGGGGCTTTTCCGTTGAATCCGCCCCCCAAGCCGATTTTTTCTCACGCCGGCCGCGCAAGGGGGGAGGCGGCCCGCGTCACGGTGACGGAATCACGCGGACGTACGCCGCCAGCGGCGACCGTCCCCACCTCGAAAGGCATCGTCCGTCAAGGGTTGTCCCATGTTCCCGCCCGGGCGTTTCCTCGCCGCCGTCACCCTCGCCGTGGTCGCCTCCGCGACCGCCGCGACCCCCGCGTCGGC
>JANPKP010000078.1:0-3086 GCA_031426095.1 Gemmataceae bacterium | reverse complement strand
GCGGCTCCCGGCCGACTTCGGCGGCTGCTCACCCGTGCGACCGGCCCTGCCGGGGGAGCCGCCGGCCCCGCCCGTCGAAGTGGAGGAGCCGTCCGCGAAGGTCGTTCCGCCGGCCGTCGCCCCCGTTGTGCCGAAGCGTGTGAAGCGGCCGGAGGTGCCGGCGAAGGCGGAGCTGACGCCGGCGAAGAAGGTGCCGCCGGCCCGCGACGTGGCGGTGCCGGTGCCGGTGCCCGTCCTCGGCCGCCCTCTCCCCGACCGGGCGTCGCTCGACGACCCGACCGGGGAGGCGGCCAACGCGGCCCTCGTCGGCCGCCCGCCGGCCCTGCAACTGGCCGCCGCCGCGTTCGACCGGGTGGGCGTCCCCGACCCGTTCGAGTTCGCCGCCCAGGTGAGGGTCAAGCTCGCCGCCGACGCCGGCCCGGGGCTGACGCCGGTGGCCGTGAACCCGCCGCGGCCGAGATAGCCGGCGGGCCCGCCGCGGAGGGGATGCGGAGAAGACTCGGGCGGGGGGTCGGACAGCGGCACCGGGGCGGGATAGAACACGGGGCGGGGCGGGCCGATTGCCACCGGCCCGCCCCGCCCCGGCTTTCTCCCCGGGGCCGTTCCCGCCGCCCGCCTTGCCAGCGGGGGGCCGCCCGCCAACCGGAAGGACGCCATGCCTCCGCCCCCGCCGCCTCCCCCGCCCCCGCCGGCCCCCTCCACCCCGCTGGCCGACCTGCCCCGCAACCTCACGTCCGGGCTCGTCGTCTTCCTCGTCGCCCTGCCGCTGTGCCTCGGGGTGGCCCTGGCGTCCCGGCCCGGGGCCGACGCCGCCTTCGACGCGAAAAACCTCGCCCCCGATCTGGGGGCGGTGTCCCTGACGTCCGGGACCAACGCCCCGGCCAAGCCAGGCGGGCCGAGCCTGCCCACGGTGCCGCTCCTCTCGGGCATCATCGCCGGCGTCATCGGGGGCATCCTCGTCGGCGTCCTGAGCGGGTCGCACACGAGCGTCAGCGGGCCGGCCGCCGGGCTCACGGCCGTGGTCGCCGCCCAGCTCCTCGCCCTCGGGTCGTTCGAGGCGTTCCTCACGGCCCTCGTCCTGGCCGGCGTCCTCCAAGTCGGGTTCGGCCTCCTCCGGGCCGGCACCCTCGCCGCCTTCATCCCGTCGAGCGTCATCAAGGGGCTCCTGGCGGCCATCGGGGTGATCCTCATCCTGAAGCAGATCCCCCACGTCGTCGGCCACGACCCGGACCCCGAGGGCGACTGGTCGTTCTTCCAGGCGGACAGCCAGAACACGTTCTCCGAGCTGCTCGAAGTGTTCGACGACTTCCACCCCGGGGCGGCCGCCGTCGGGCTCGGGTCGATCGCCCTGCTCGTCCTGTGGGACCGGTCGCGGCGGCTCAAGTACTCGCCCGTCCCGGCCCCGCTGGTCGTCGTCCTGCTCGGCGTCGGGGTGAGCCTGCTGTTCCGCCGCCTGGGCGAGCCGTGGCTGATCGAGCCCCGGCACCTCGTCGAGGTGCCGGTGGCCGACTCCGTCCGCGGGTTCGCGGCCCTGCTGCCGTCGCCCGACTTCGGCGTCTGGCGGAGCCCCCGGGTGCTCGTCGCGGCCTTCACCCTGGCCGCCGTGGCGTCGCTCGAAACCCTCCTCAACCTCGAGGCCGTGGACAAGATCGACCCCCGCCGGCGGGCCAGCCCGCCGAGCCGCGAGCTGGTCGCCCAGGGGGTCGGGAACGTGGCCGCCGGGCTGCTCGGCGGGCTCCCGGTCACGTCCGTCATCGTCCGCAGCTCGGTCAACATCAACGCCGGGGCCCGGTCCAAGGTGTCGGCCGTCTTCCACGGCGTCCTGCTCCTGGTGTGCGTCGGGCTGCTGCCGACGTACCTGAACCTGATCCCCCTGTCGTGCCTGGCCGCCATCCTGCTCGTGACCGGGGTCAAGCTGGCCAGCCCGAAGCTCGTCCGTCAGATGCTCGCCCAGGGGCCGTACCAGTTCATCCCGTTCGCCCTGACGGTGGTCTCGATCGTCCTCACCGACCTCCTGGTGGGCGTCATGATCGGGCTGGCCGTGAGCCTCGCGTTCATCCTCCGGAGCAACGCCCGCCGGCCGATCCGCCAGTCGGTCGAGAAGCACCTGGGCGGCGAGGTGGTCCACATCGAGCTGGCCAACCAGGTGAGCTTCCTGAACCGGGCGGCCCTCGACCGCGCCCTCAACGCCGTCCCGCCCGGCGGCCAGGTCCTGCTCGACGCCCGCAACACCGACTACATCGACCCGGACGTGCTGGCCCTGCTCCGCGAGTTCCAGGAGGAGATCGGCCCGGCCCGGGACGTGGGCGTGAGCCTGCTCGGGTTCCGCCGCCGCTACCTCCTCGGCGACCAGACGCAGTACCTCGACCACTCGACCCGCGACCTGCAGGCGGCCCTCACCCCGGCCCAGGTCCTCCAGGTGTTGAAGGACGGGCACGAGCGGTTCCGCGGCGGCCAGCGGCTGACCCGCGACCTCGGCCGGCAGGTGAGCGCGACGGCGGCCGGCCAGCACCCGCTGGCCGTCGTCCTCAGCTGCATCGACTCGCGGACGCCGGCCGAGCTGATCTTCGACACCGGGTTCGGCGACATCTTCGTCGTCCGCATCGCCGGCAACGTCCTGAGCCGGAAGGTGCTCGGGAGCGTGGAGTACGCCTGCGCGGTGGCCGGGGCCAAGCTGGTGCTGGTGATGGGCCACACCCGGTGCGGGGCGGTGACGGCCGCCGTCGACCTCCAGGCGGCCGGCCGGACGGCCGCCGAGGCGACCGGGTGCGGGCACATCGACAGCGTGGTGTCGGCCATCCAGCGGTCGGTGGACGCGGCCGCCGCGAAGGGGGTGGGCGAGCTGTCGGCGGTGGACAAGGAGGCGTTCGTGAACGTCGCCGCGATGCGGAACGTGGAGCGGGCGGTGGCGGAGTTGCGGAGCGAGAGCGCGGCCCTCGACAAGCTGGCGTGGGAGGGCCGCATCGCCGTGGTGGGGGCGATGTACGACGTGACGACGGGTGAGATCACGTTCCTGCCGGAGGTGACGGCCCCGTAGGGGCGTGAGCAACTCCGGCGGGCCGGGGGCGTCGGCGACCGGAGGTCTC
>JANPKP010000077.1:0-9604 GCA_031426095.1 Gemmataceae bacterium | reverse complement strand
CCCTTGTTCGCCACGAGCAGCGTCGGCAGGTAGTACGCGGCCGGGTCGTCCTCGGTCGTCGGCTTCTCGCGCACGAGGTGGCGGCGGGCCTGCTTCAAGCGGGCCACCGTCGCCTCGGTGGCGGCCGGGCCGTCGTCGTCGGCGAGGTCGAGGAACAGGGCGGCCGCGTCGGCGGCCCGGGTGATGTCGGTGACGAACGTCTCGTAGTGGTCGGCGGTCACGGGCGGGAGGTCGACGAGTTGCACCCGCACGTCCTCGAAGTCCATCATCCCGGGCACCGGCTCGCGGGTGGTGAACGGGTACGGGGCGACGGCCGGGGTGGCCTTCGTGAGGCGGGAGAGGAGCCGCGACTTGCCGGCGTTCGGCGGCCCGAGGAAGACGACCTGCCCGGCCCCCTGCCGCGGCACCTTGAACGTGCCGGGAGCCGCCTTCTTGGGGCCGGCCTTGATCTGCTCGATCTCGTCGGTCAGTTCGCTGATCTTGGTCTTGAGGTCGGCCTGGACCTTCTCGCTCGCCTTGTGCTTGGGCAGGATCACCCACATTTCCTTGAGCGCGGCCAGCTTCTCCTCGGGCGTGCGGGCCTTCTTGTACCGGGCCTCGGCGTCGTGGTAGTGCGGCGGCAGGTTGACGGCCATCGGGATCGGTCCGTGGGGCGGTGGGGCGTTGGGTTGGTGGTCCGGGGATTCTACGAAGGCGGGAACGCCCGTCCTGCGGCGGGGGGCTGACAACACCGGTCGAGTCGTTCGACTCCCGGCGGTTGCGTCAAATCGGCCGAATGCTGCTGGGGACGGTGCGTTACCAGATTTTACCACCCCGGGGCGTGTCGATATTTTGCAAACCACTACTCGTTAGTCACTTACGCCCACCGCCCACGGGCTATGCGGTAAAATCAGCCATCAAATCGGCCACAACATACGTTCTGATCGTGACATCGGGCATTACCGAAGGCCTCAACAATCAGGGGTTACGTCTAATTGCCCGCTGTGGGCGTGATCGCGACTATCGACGTAAGTGCCGTTGCGGACGTGCCTGCAACGGGAAGCGTATCCGAGCCCGGGCCGAAGGGAATCGCCGCCCGGGACTTCCCCTTGACCGCGCGCCACCGGCGGCCTAGAACTCGGCCCCCGGCCCCGGAGCGTACCGTGTTCGCAACCGTCCGCCCGCTCGCCCGCCCCACACCCGCCCTGCTCCGGCCCGATCGCAACGGTGCCGCGGCTTTCGTGTGGGGCGTGTGGGCGGTCCTCGCGGCCGGCGTGTTGGCGTTCGTGGCGTACTACGGCCGGAACTGCCCGTACATGGACGAGTGGGCGATGCTCGACGCACTGGCCGGCGAAGTGCCGCCCGTGGCGTGGGCGTGGGAGCCGCACTCCGAGCACCGCTTCTTCGTGCCGCGACTGCTCTACGTCGGCCTGTTCCGCCTTGCCGGCGACCTGCGGGCCGCGATGGCGATGAACGCCCTCTTGCTCGCCGCGTCGGCCGCCGTGCTGATCGTCACCGCCGCCCGGGTGCGTGGCCGGGCGTCCGCGGCCGACGCCTTCTTCCCGCTGGTGCTGCTCAGCCCGGCCCAGTGGGAGCACCTGCTCATGGGCTATCAGGTCTGCTTCACCGTGCCGGCGGCACTGGCCGTCGGCGTCGTCGGACTCACCGCGGGTCGACCGGCGCGACTCGGGTGGAAGCGTGCGGCGGCCCTCGCGGCGTGCGTAACGCTCCTGCCGACGTGCGGGGCGGCCGGCGTGATGCTCGGGGCCGGGGCGGCGGGGCCGCTGGCGCTCCTCGCCGTCGTGTCGGCCCGGCGGGGCGGGTGGGGGCCGGCGCTGCTGCTGTTCGCCGGGGCGATGATCGCCGGCAGCGAAGCCTTGTGGTGCGTCGCCCACTACCCCGGGTCGAGCTACGGGGCGTTGCCGCGGAGGGCCGGGGCACTGGCCGGCTTCGCGGCCCGACTCGCTGCCATGCCGTTCGGCCCGGCGGCGGAATGGGGGTGGCCGCTCGGGTTTGCGGCCGTCGCGGCCGTCGGACTTACGGGAATCGTGGCCGTGTGGCGGAACGGCGACCGGGCCGGAGTGGTGGGCCTGCTCGCGGTCCCGGCCGGAACGCTCCTCGTGGCCGCCGGGCTGGCGTGGGGACGAGGCTGGGGCGGGGCGCAGGCGGCGTTCGTCTCGCGGTACGGGTTGTTCGTCATTCCCGGGGCGGCGGCGGTTTACCTCATTGCCGTGGGCTACGGCGGCCCACGGCTGGCGAAGTGGGGGCCGGCCGCGTTCGCCCTCCTGGCGGCGGCGGCCTTACCGGTCAACGTGGTCGCCGGGTGCGGCCCGGCGGCCCGGCTGGCGTGGCAGATGGACGCCCTCGCCGCCGACCTCCGCGACGGCCTCCCGGCTCACCTCGTCGGCGAACGCTACCACTGGCAGTTCTGGCTCACCCACCCCGCCATCGCCGCCGACTTCGAACGGGCGGAACGCATCGGCTTCGACCCGTTCCGCCACGTCGGCCCGACCCGACCGACGCGAACGAGCCCGCTCCCGATCCCAACGACCGCCGCCGACGGGGCTTTCCGGCTCGACTTGCCGCCGAAGCCGCGGGCCGTGGCCGTGCGGCTCCGTGGCCGCTTCTCCCCCGCCGAGGACCGGCTTGCGGACTTCCGCGTGCACAGCCCGTCGGACGTCGCGGCGGCCCGCGAGGAGTGGTTCCAGGTGCCGAAGAACGTGCCGTTCGCCGTCGTCGTCCGCGTGGACGGCACGACGGGCCGGCTCGACGTGGTGCCCGATCGCCGCTTCGGCAGCCGCTTCGAGCTTTCGGCGGTCGAACTCATCGAGACGGAGTGACCGCGAATCGTTCCCGCAGCATTCCCGCCACGTCGGCCGGCAACCGCGGGTTCTCTCCGAGCGTGAGCGTGCGAAGCCCGGCGAGGTGCGGCGACCCCGCGAGCGCCGACGCCCCCGCGATCCCGAACCGGGTGCCGGTGAGGTCGAGGGCGCGGAGGCCGGCCACGTCCGGGCACCGGGCGAGGGCACGAACGGCGGCGTCCCCGCACGGGTTCCAGGCGAGCGACAACGACCGAACGCCGGTGAAGGCCCCGGATGCGGCCATCCTCCCCACTCCTGCGTCGGAGATACCACAGGTGGCGAGCGCGAGCCGTGTGAAGTTGCCGCCCCGGACGAGGGCCACCGCCCCGTAGTCGCCGAGCGGGTTCTGACTCGCGTCGAGGTCTCGCACCCCGTCGAGCAGGGTCGAGCCGCCGAGCGCGGCCGCCCCCGCAGCGTCGAGGCGGTTCGCCCGCACGTCGAGCGTCCGCACGCCGCCGAGCGCGTCGGCGAGCGCCAACGCTTCCGCCCCTTCCGCGCCGACGTCGTTAAAGCCGAGATCGAGCGCCGCCAGCCGCCCCAGCGAGCGGTCGGCCGCGAGTGCCGCCGCGCCGCACGGGCCGAGGGCGTTGCGGCTCACGTCGAGCGCTTCGAGACGCCCGAGTTGCCCGCCGAACAGGGCCGTCGCCCCTTGCGGCCCGAGGCGGCACCCGGCCACCGTCAGTCGCCGCAAGCCGGGGGCGAACCGCGCGACGGCCGCCCCCGCGGGGTTGTCCGAAATCGTCAGCGCGTCGAACCCGCCGGCCGGCAGTGCGGCGAGGGCGTCCGCCGTCAGCCCGTTGGACGCCAGGCCGAGTTCCCGGAGGCCGCCGAACGTCGGCCACGCGGCCAGTTCCCGCACGCCGTCGGGGCCGAGGTCGTTGCCGCCCAGGTCGAGTGCCGTGAGGTTCCCGAGGTGGGCCGACGTGCCGAGTTCTCGTACGCCGTCGGGGCCGATGCGGTTTCCCGTCAGGTCGAGGGACCGCAGGCGTGCGACGTGCGGGCTGCGGGCGAGTTCGCCCACGAACGGCTGCACCGCGACGAGCCGGAAGTGCCGGACCGGGGCGGTGCGGAACAGCCCGTCGCCGAGGCTCAGGAACGCCCGCCCGGCCAGCGACAGCCGTTCGGCAAAGCCACGCACGAACACCACGTCGCGGGCCGACCACGGTTCGAGTTCGGCGAGCCACGCGGCCCTCGGCTCGGCGTCCGTCCGCCCTTCGAATTGCGCCCGGATGAAGGGCCCGCGGTCGTCGCCCTGGGCGTCGCACCAGGCGGCGTACGCCAGCCGGGGGGCGTCGGCGTCGGGGTCGGCGATCACGGCGGCCCGCAACCGCGATTCGGATTCGCTCACGAACGGCGGGCCGGGGGGCGTGAACGGGGCGTCTTGCACGTCCCGCAACCGGGGGGCGTTGTGCGACGGGTTGAACGCCATCCGGGCCAGGGCCGCCGGGGTCAGCCGGTCGGGCCTGAAACGGGGCGACGGCTTTGCGGACCGCGGCGGGGGCATAGAACCTTCCGTGTCGGGGGCGGCCGCCACAGTAAACCGCCTCCCGCCGGCCGTCAACCGCACCCCCACGGGCCACGCCCATGAGCCAGCCGACCGCGTCCCCCCTGTACGACCAGATTCAAGAGGCCGCCGCCTTCATCCGGGGGAAGTGGAGCGGGTCGCCGGCCGTCGGCGTCATCCTCGGCACCGGGCTGGGCAACCTCGTCGAGGACATCGCCGACGAGACGGTGATCCCCTACGGGAGCATCCCGCACTTCCCGCACTCCACGGCCCCCACCCACAAGGGGCAGCTCGTGTGCGGCACCCTCGGCGGCAAGCCGGTGGTGGCGATGGCAGGCCGGTTCCACTTCTACGAGGGGTGGACGCTCCAGCAGGTGACGTTCCCCGTCCGCGTCATGAAGGCCCTCGGGTGCGGCGTGCTGGTGGTGAGCAACGCCTGCGGCGGCATGAACCCGCAGTTCACCACCGGCGACCTGATGCTCATCGAGGACCACATCAACCTGCTCGGCGACAACCCGCTCATCGGCCCGAACGACGACCGCCTCGGCGACCGCTTCCCGGACATGTGCTACCCCTACGACCGCGAGCTGCTCAAGGCGGCCCGGGCGGTGGCGTTGAAGCAGGGCATCGCCACCCAGCAGGGCGTGTTCGTGGCCGTGAGCGGGCCGAACCTGGAGACCCGGGCCGAGTACCGCTTCCTCCGGAACATCGGGGCCGACGCGGTCGGCATGTCCACGGTGCCCGAGGTGATCGTGGCCGTGCACTCCAAGCTCCGAGTCCTAGGCATCTCGGTCATCACCGACCTCTGCCTCGCCGACGCCCTCCACCCCGTGAGCCTGCCGGAGATCGTGGCCGTGGCCAACGTGGCCGAGAAGAAGCTCCGCGTCCTCTTCCGCGAGTTCGTCGCCGGGCTGTGAGAACGTGCCCACTTTTACCGGATTGCGTACATCGCTTCCGAGCGATCTTACAATTACGATTGGACTTACGTCACTCGCTTCCAGGCGACCCGGTACACGGGGGTCTTGACGTTACGTGTCGCTTCTGGTTACGCCGGGCATGCCCAATGGGCAGTCGCGACTTGCGCACCCGGTCGCGCACACCGCGAAGTGAAGTGCCTATCGATTCGAGGTTTTTCCTATCCAAAGCGATCTTTGCACACCATTTCTACAAAGTAGCACAAGTTGCGGGCACATCTGCACGCATGTAATGCATCCATTTTTCGAGATTCGTGATTCCGCGCGCCTCACCCAGTTCTGGCATAGCGTCTGCTTCCCCCTCACATCGGCTACGAGACTTTACGCGAGGAGAGAACGATGCGTGACGCAATGCTGCACTACGACCGCCCGACCGACCTCAGCGTGACGCTCAACTGCAGCGAAGAAGAACTGGTTGTAGACGGCCGCGCCGCGATGACCCCCTCACAGCACGTCGAGCAGAAGTTGCTCGGGCTTCTCGGGTCGGGTGGGCTGCAGGTCAGCCACATCCAGCGGTGGATGAAACGTCGGCCCAACTAACGGCGAGAACTCTCCCGCGACACCCCCCCCTGCGACACCGTCCCGGCCCCGGAACGGTGTCGCTTTGTTTTGCCCCCCACCGCCACCCGACCGGAGACGTTGAGGACGCC
Organism: Gemmataceae bacterium; assembly: GCA_031426095.1. Lineage (GTDB taxonomy): Bacteria > Planctomycetota > Planctomycetia > Gemmatales > Gemmataceae > JANPKP01. Next base: position 3,636 of record JANPKP010000077.1, on the reverse strand, counting down.
ATGAGCACCGCCCCCCCGACCGCCCTCTCCCGCTTCGGCCGCGAGGTGCGGGAACTCGCCGGGACCGCCCGGCACGTCTGGACGATGGTCCCCGGCAAGCACCGCTGGGCCCTCATCGGGGCCGTCTGCATCATGGTCCTCGGCGGGTTCGCCAACACCGCCCTGCCGCTCCTGTCGGGCCGCCTGGTGGACCGCGTCCAGCACGGGGTGCAGGCCGGCGAGCCGCGGGCCGTGATCCTCGAAGCCGTCGGCATGGTCCTCCTGATGGTCGCCGGGCTCGTCTTCTTCCGCGAACTGTTGCAGGTCGTCCGCCGCTACCTCGTGGAGAACACCTGCACGCGGATCGAGCGGCACATGGGCGTGCGGGTGGTGTCGCACATCATGCAGGCCGACCTGTCGAAACTCACCCACGAGAAGGTCGGGGCCCTGCACGGCCGGCTGTTCCGCAGCGTGAGCGGGTTCATGCGGCTCCTTCGCCTTTCCTTCCTCGACTTCTTCCCGGCCGTCATCGTCGGCGTCCTGGCCATCTCGGCGGCGGTCGTCAAGGAGCCGTGGCTGGGGCTGGCGATGCTCGGCGTCATCCCGGCGTCGATGTCGCTCACGGTGTGGCAGCTCATCTCGCAGAAGCGGGTCCGGCTGAGCCTGCTGCGGGTGAACGAGGAGATGGACGGGACGGTGGTCGAGCTCCTCGGCGGGCTCGACTACGTCCGCGTGTCGAACACCCACGCCCTCGAAGTGAAGCGGGTGGCGAAGGCGGCCGAGCACCGGCGGGCGAAGGAGCTGCGTCACCACGTCGCCATGTCGTTCTTCGGGGCCGGCAAGGCGATGGTGGAGGGGCTGTTCCACGTCGGCGTGCTGGCCCTGGCCGCGTACCTCGCCATCAACCAGACGATCACGTTCGGCGACATCCTCACCTTCTCGATGCTCTACCTGAGCGCGATGGCCCCCCTCAACGAGGTCCACCGGGTCCTCGACGAGGGGCACGAGGCGAGCCTACGGGTGGCCGACCTGCAGGCGCTGCTGGCCCTGCCGGTCGACCCGTCGTTCAAGACGCCGACCCACCGCGACCCGATGCTGGACGACCGGGCCCCCGTGGTCCGCGTCGAGGGCTTGCGGATGGACTACGCCATGCCCGACGGGCGGAAGCGGTCGGCGCTGAGCGGCGTGGACATGGAGATTTACCCGGGCGAAACGGTGGGCGTGGCCGGCAAGAGCGGGTGCGGCAAGTCGACGTGGCTGAAGGTGCTGATGCGGCTCATCCACCCGACCGGCGGCCGGGCGTGGCTCAAGGGCGTGCCGCTCGAAGACGTGAGCCGGGAGACGATCAGCCACCTGATCGGGTACGTCGGGCAGAACCCGTTCACGTTCAGCGGCACGGTCCGGGAGAACATCTGTTACGGGGTGGCGAAGTGCCTGCCCGAGGACGTCGAGCGGGCGGCCCGGCGGGCCGGCATCCACGACGAGATCATGGCCATGCCCGACGGCTACGACACGCCCGTTGCCGAGCGGGGGGCGAACCTGTCCGGCGGCCAGAAGCAGCGGCTCGCCCTGGCCCGCGTCTTCCTCCAGAACCCGCCGATCCTGATCCTGGACGAGGCGACGAGCGCCCTCGACACGATCAGCGAGCGGAAGGTGCAGCAGGCGATCACGGCGGCCCGCCAGGACCGCACGGTGATCCTGGTGGCCCACCGCCTGAGCACGTTCGCCGACGCCGACCGCATCTTCGTGTTCGACGACGGCCGCATCGCCGAGACCGGCACTTACGACGAACTGATCCTTCAGAACGGGCTGTTCGCGGAACTGGTCCGCTGTGCCGAGATGAGCCCGGAGGGGGCGTCGCCGGTCGAGGCGGTGTGACTCGGTGTGGGTTCGAAAGCCAACGTCCGCTGAGCCCGCCCGTTGCAACGGGCGGGCGTTCGCGTTCTAATGCACCCGCCCTCACCCACCGCCCCGGAGGCCGCCATGCGTGCCCCGCTTGTGACAGCCACCTTCCTGTTTGCTACCACCTTCGCATCAGCCGCCGACGGCCCGCCGCCGTGGGCCAAACCCCTCGCACAGTTACCCAAGCACGTCCTCGCCGCGGACGGCCAACTCACGCTCGTCGCCGATTTCGCGCACACCAAGCCTGGCGAACGGGTGCCCGTCTACCTTGTGAATCGCACGGCCGCGTCGCTGACCCTCGGCGCACAGGACGGCGACGTTTATCTGAAGCAGGAGTACGAGTCGGCCCCCGGAACTTGGACGCGGGCGCAATCGCACCGCTACAGCTGGTGCGGGAACAGTTACGGCTCGCGCACGCTCGAAGTCGGCGAGTTCGCAGTCATCCCGGGTTTCGCCCCGAAAGCGGGAGCCAAGGCCAAGGTCCGCTACCGCTTTTACGATCAGGTCGCGGTGGCCGTCGCCTCGAACACCGCCGAGGCCCTGATCGACGAGAAAGAAGTCCAGCAGGCGGCGGACGACTCGATGGCCCTTCGGACCGGCAACTTCGAGTACATAGAGAAAGTGCTTCTCGGCAAGGCCAAGCCGAACGAAGACCGACGCCAGGAAGCACTCTGGCACATGGTGAACGGCCGGTATGACCACGACAAGGTCGGCGATCAATTAGAAGTGTTGACGAAGGACGCGGATGTCCGCCTCGCCGGCGACGCCAAAGGACTTCTCGTCCACCACCGGAAGAAGAAGGGCGACCCGAAGAACTAGGCCGTATTGACTGAACCTGGGCGGTTTGCGATAGCGGGGTAGCACCATTTTGTGCCCCGGAGCGTGTCATGCTTAGCCGTCACGACATCAGCGACGACCACAGGGACCGCATCCAACATCTGTTGCCCGGCCAAGAAGGTGGGCATGGCGGCGTTGGGAACGACACACGGCTGTTCATCAACGCCATCCGATACATCGCCAAGACCGGCATCGCGTGGGCCGACCTGCCCACCTGCTACGGCAAGTCCAACAGCCTGTGGCAGCGGTACAACCGCTGGTGCCTGCGTGGCGTCTGGACGCGGGTCGCTGCCGAACTCCGCGACGACGACACCGAGTGGCTGAGCGTCGATAGCTCCTGCGTCCGCGCGTCGATCGCCGCTGCCGGCACGAAAAAAAAGCCGACGGCACCGGCGGTCAAGCGTCCGAGGCGTTGGGCCGCAGCCGCGGTGGTTTCGGGACCAAGATCCACGCAGCCGTAACTCCGCTGGGGCACCCGGTGAGGCTGGAGTTGACCGGCTCCGAAGCGTCAGACAGTCCGCGACTGCCGGGTCTGATCGCTGGCGTGCCGACCGATGCGGTGCTGGCAGGCAAGGGGTACGACTCGGACTCCAACCGTGCAGCGATCCGGGCCGCTGGTGCCAAGCCGTGTGTCCCGCCCCGGAAGAACCGAGTCGAGCCGATCGTGTACGACCGGCACCTGTACAAGGAACGCAACGTGGTCGAGCGGTACTTCTCGCGGGTCAAGCAGTACCGCCGAGTTGCGACCCGGTACGACAAGAAGGCCGCTAACTTCTTGGGCTTCGTTTGGCTGGCCTCTATCGCAATCATGCTCGGGTAGCTTCACTCAACGACCCAGCTTCAGTCAATACGGCCTAAGGCCGCGAAGCAGTTATTCCGTTCAGCGTAGCGGCCAGCGGCCGCGTTCGTGGAACGCGG
>JANPKP010000076.1:0-3472 GCA_031426095.1 Gemmataceae bacterium | reverse complement strand
GGCCATCGCCGAGCCGAACCGCATCCGCATCATCGAGTGCCTCCGCACCGGCTCCAAAAATGTGACGGAACTCGCAAAGTTACTGAGCGTCGAGATCGTGAACGTTTCGCACCACCTCGGCGTCCTTCGTCAGGCGGGACTCGTGCAGGACGAAAAGCACGGCCGCTTCGTGGTCTACTCGCTCCACCCGAAGATTTTCAACAACGACAGTTCCAAGGCCACTTTCATGGACCTCGGGTGGTGCCGGATCGAAATCCCGCACAACTGACCGACGGCCGACGAGCCCGCGTCGCCCGCCTGCAACCTGCGAGTGGCCGGCGGGCGATGCCGTTTAGTTGCCCCGTTGTTGGCCCCGACCCCCGTATAGGGCAGGCGGGTAGATCTCAACCGTCAGGGCGGCCGGCACGACCTCGACAGTCAGGGTGGTCAGCCCGTCCTCCGGGACGCTAAAGAACTCGCCGTCGGCGTGGACGCACAGGGGGGTCTCTGACCTCAGTTCCACTCGCCGACACTGCCCGAGTTTGAACCGCGGGTGTCCCGCCGGCAATCGGCCCCTGGCCATCGCCGGGAGGTAGCGGACGAGGTGCCATCGTCGGAGGTTCCGGGCATGCAGGTAGTCGAACTTGCCGTCCGTTAGTGACGCCTCCGGCGTGAGCGGGAAGCCGCCTTCGCGCTGGGCCACGTTGATCGTCAGGGCCAACGTCGGCCCGTCGCACTCCTCGCCGTCGAAGCGGATCGACATCGACGGGGTGGCGAAGTGTTTGGCCCCCGCTTTGAGGAATGCCAGCGTGTATAGCGGCAGCCCACGGAGCCGGCGAATTTTGCGAGCTTCCACCGTCACCATGCCGTTGAAGCCGACGCCCAGGCTGTTGACGTAGAACCTCTCCTTGTCACCGCTTCGAATCCGACCCACGTCGGCAACCAGCGTCTCGGTGGGTAGGTTCTCACGCCGCCGCCGCCACCACTCCGAAAAGCCGAGCGTGTAGGCGTAATCGTTCGCCGACCCGAGTGGCCACGTCGAGAAGATCACGCCCGGCCGGCCGGCCCGCAGGACGCCGTTGGCGACTTCGTGAACGGTGCCGTCGCCGCCGGCCGCCACCACCCGGGCGAACCCCCGCTCACAGGCCCGGGCGGCGAGGTCTTCGGCCTGCCCGGCCCGCTCGGTCGGGTAGAGTTCGACTTCCGGCCCGAACGACGGCCGGACCTCGGCGATGAGGCTCTCGGCCCTCCCCCGGCCCGCCGCCGGGTTGTAGATCACACAGGTCGGAACCGTCATCGCGGTCCTTCGCTCGGCGGCTCGGATCCCGAAGGTCGTTCTCCGGGTGAGGCTGAGATACCGGTAGGGTCTGGCCGGCGGCAAGGGCGGGCCGGCCGAGCGGGGCACCCGCCGGGGCGTTGCACAACGTCGTGCCCCGCCTTCCCGGCTTTCGTGACGGCGGCGGGCTGAATCTGGGGGTCGAACGTGGTTCCGGTGAGCGGCTTGCTCGTGATCGACAAGCCGGGCGGGATGACCTCGCGGGCGGTGGTGGACCGGATCAAGTACTGGTTCCCCCGGAAGACGAAGCTGGGCCACACGGGGACGCTCGACCCGCTGGCCACCGGCGTCCTCGTGGTCTGCGTCGGGGCCGCGACCCGCCTGGCCGGACTCGTGCAAAACATGGGCAAGTCGTACCACTCCCGATTCCAACTCGGTTGCCGCAGCACGACGGACGACATCGACGGCGAGGTGACGGAAGTGGCCGGTACGGTCCTTCCGACACGGGACCGGATCGAGTCGGCGTTGGCCCCCTTCGTCGGCACCATCACCCAGGTTCCGCCGTGCGTATCGGCCGCGAAGGTCGGCGGCCGGCGGGCTTATACCCTGGTGCGGGACGGGCATGCGGTCGCACTCGCCCCCCGCACGGTTCGCGTCGATGCCGTGCGCGTCCTCGGCTACGTCGAGCCGTTCCTCGACGTGGAGATCGACTGCGGGAAAGGGACGTACATCCGCTCGATCGCCCGCGACCTCGGCGAATCGCTCGGCTGCGGGGCGATGGTCACGACGCTCCGCCGGACGCGGGTCGGAAACTTCCGGGCCGAGGACGCGGTCGCACTCGAAGACGAACCCGAAACGGCCCTGAAAAGGCTTCTCCCGCTGACTCGTGCCGCGTCGGAGTTACCGAGCGTGTGCCTCGACCCCGGAGCCGTCGCCCGCTTCAGGCACGGCCTGGCGACGACATGGCCCGACCCGAAGGGGGGAGTCGCCGCCGGCCCGGTCGCGGTCATGGATTCGACGGGGGAGTTGATCGGCCTCGGGTCGCCGGTCGGAGCCGACCTGTTAAGGCCGGACGTGGTCCTGGCGATGGGCGTCAAGGGGTGATGGTGAGGTTGGAAGATGGCCGAGGTGTGACTCGGTACGTTTGACATTAATGCCATACGAGATTATTGCTTAAGCAAATCGGACAGTGATGCGATGTGATTTCAGGTGCAGTACCGAACGTCGCGATTCCGCGGAAGCGAGGGGTCGATGCCGTTGTTTGGCGCACATATGTCGATTGCGGGGGGGCTCCACAAGGCGGTCGAAGCGGCTGCGGCGCTCGGCACGGAGACGGTCCAGATTTTTACGCATAGTCCGTCGCAGTGGGCAGTTAAGCCCGTAGTCCCGGCAGGCAAAGAGTCGCTCCGAGATGGAACGTCCCTGACGAAGAACGCGAACCAGTGGGCTGGGAAGCCGCTCGGGGACGATGAGGTGAATTCCTTCCGTCGGGCGCTGGCGGACAGCGGACTCAAACACGCGACGGCCCACGACTCGTACCTCATCAACCTCGCCAGCCCCGACGACGGGCTGTACCGGAAGTCACTCGCGGCGTTCGTGGACGAGATCGCGCGGGCGGAGCGGCTCGGGTTGAGCTACCTCGTCACCCACCCCGGGGCTCACGTCGGGAGCGGCGAGGAGGCCGGCCTGGCCCGCGTCGCGGCCGCGCTCGACGAGGCGCACGCCCGCTGCCCCGGCTTCAGCGTTAAAGTGTTGCTCGAAACCACGGCCGGCCAGGGGTCCGCGCTCGGCCACCGCTTCGAACACCTTGCCTTTCTCGTGGGGGCCGTGAAACAGCCCGAGCGCCTCGGGGTCTGCCTCGATACCTGCCACGTCTTCGCCGCCGGCTACCCGATCCATACCGACGACGGCTACCGGGCGACGTTCGAAGAGTTCGACGACCGCATCGGCCTCGCAAAACTGGAGGCCTTTCACGTGAACGACAGCGTCAAGCTGCTCGGCAGTCGGGTGGACCGCCACGCCGGGCTGGGGTTCGGCCACGTCGGGCTCGACGCCTTCCGGCGGCTCGTCACCGACCCCCGCTTCGCCGACCGGCCGATGATCCTCGAAACGCCCAAGGAGGACGACGCGGGGGAGCCGATGGACCCGGTCAACCTGGCCCTCCTCCGCGGCTTCCTCGCCCCGCCGGGCCGCCCTTGACCTCTCACCCGTCGCCCG
>JANPKP010000075.1:0-3674 GCA_031426095.1 Gemmataceae bacterium | reverse complement strand
AATGTGCAAACTAAAGCCCGGCGGCCGGCGGGTCAACGCTTACCCCGGCCGGCCTCTGATGTCTGACACCAGCGACTACGGCTTCGGCGTCTTCTTACCCATCTTCTCGGCCTTCGTCACCGTGCCGTCTTCGACCGTAATGTTGAGCTTCGTCTTGCCTTCCTTGGCCTTCTCGAACTGCTCGGCCTTGACCTTCTCGCCAGTCTTGTAGGTCTTCTCCTTGCCGTCTTCCGTGACCGTCAGCTCTTTCTTCTCCTTGTCGAACTTCACGAACGTGACCTCGGCGGCCATGGCCAGGCCGATGGTCAGACAGAACGCCACGGTGGCCGCGATCAACTTCCGCATGGGAAAGACTCCAGACCGGTTTGCGGGGATATCATGAGCCGTTTCGGCACGTCGCCGGCCGGACATGATGCGAGGGGGAAGGTGTCGAACGGGCGGTCAGAAACTACTTTCATTCAAGGCAGGTGGGGCGGCAGGGTCAAGGACCACTCGATGCATTTTCCTCGCCCTCTCATCGACTTCATGAAGAACGGTTGGGAAGCTCGCGCGAAGCCGTTCCGAGGCGCATCCAAGAGCCGCGTCTGATAGGATGAACCCTCAAATCGGTCCACGGTTCCGGCCCGAAACGGATTTGCACCATGTCTCACCGTCTCGACCTCCCTACAAGCTTCATCCCGGCTCGGCTTTCGGCGTGGCTCCTGCTGGCGGTCGCACTTGGTGGCACCGGTCTCCCTTCCATCGCGGGCGGGCCGGAGCGGGAAGACGCGGCCCCCAAGCCGGCGAAGAAGGTCGCCGTTGAAGAGGAACTCCCAAGCCCTGGGACGCACAAAATACTTCCGCCCGACGCGGACCCGGCCGCCCAGATCAGTTCGCCGGACGCGAAACTGGACGAAGTCGCGCTGGCCGCGGCGGAGGCCCGTGAGCCGCTCATCAAGGCGTTCCTCGCCCAACACCTGGTTCCGTTCGACCGCCTGACCGAGTCGGGGCGGCAGCCCACTCGCATCCGCCCGATACCCACACACCACACGGATCGGACGCGTTTCAAGGACGCCTTCGGGGTGGCCGACTTGGACGGGCACAACCGCCGCGGTCCCGAGCGGCGGGTCGAGCCGGTAGACTTCCGCAAGCTGGAACACTTCGAGGACATCGCCCTCGCGGATGCGACCCAGTTCCTCCAGGCGAAGGACGCGGCCGGCGGGCCGGGCGTCGGGGAGCGGCAGGCGGCGGCGGAGGCCGTGCTCGCGGGGGCGTTGCGGTTCCACGACTGGGCCCGGGAGCACAACGCCCGCCGCGGGAAGGCGTGGGACAAGGTGCGGCCGCCTCTCGCCGACAAGCTGCGGGAAGTTCGGCTCGCCCGCTTCAAGGCCGCGCCGCCCGACGCGGCCGACGACCTCGCCGGCCGGCTCGTCACCCTGTACCCCGCGGACGCCGCCGTCCTCCAGGCCGTCACGGCCGCCCGGCTGGCTCAGGCCGAAGTGTTGCTCAAGGCCGGCAACCCGGCCGAGCTCGAGAAGCTCCGCGACGTGCTGGCCGACTTCGAGGCCAGGCACCCCGGGGCCGGCGGGGACGCGGTCAAGCGGGTCCGCGAGGAACTGTCCAAGCGGGCCCGCAAGTTGCTCGACGAGGCCCGCCGCGAGGCCGCCAACCAGAACCCGGTTGCCGCCGGCAACCTCATCCGCACCGCCCACGCCCTCGACCCCGACGCCCCCGGCCTCCGCGACTTCCAGAGCCAGCTCAAGGCCGGGTACCCGGTTCTCTACGTGGGCGTTCCGCGCCTGCCCGCCTTCCTGTCGCCCGCCCGGGCCCGCTTCGACTCCGAGAAGCAGGCCGTCGAGTTGCTCTTCGAGGGCCCGCTGGCCGAAGTCCCGACCGCGGCCGGCGTCGCCACGTACCGCCCGTCCGCGGCCGCCGGCGGGGGCGGCCGCCCGCTCGTGCTGGCTCGCGGGGCCGCGTGGGGCTCGGCCGACCGGCCGCCGCTCTCCGCCCACGACGTGGACGGCACCCTGCGTCTCCTTCGCGCCCGCCCCGGCACCTGGCCCGCACTCGCGGCGGAAGCCTGGGACGAGCGTGTCGCCCTCGACAACTCGGGGGGCGTTCGCCTCTCCCTCCGCCGCGGCCACCCCGACCCGCGGGCGCTGCTCACCTTCAAGCTCCTGCCCGCCCGCTACCTCGCCGACCGCGGCAAGGCGGCCGACGACCTCGACTTCGCCCGACAGCCGGTCGGCAGCGGGCCGTTCCGCTTCGCCGGCACCTCGGGCGGGCTCAACGGCCGCCCGGGGGAGGCCGTGTTCGTGGACAACCCGGCTTACGCCCGCCCCGGGAAATCCGGCCAGCCGGCGCTCCGCGAAATCCGCATGGTCGAACTCCCGAAGGTCGCCGACCCCGTGGCCGAGATGAAGGCCGGCCGCCTGCACCTGCTGCCCGACGTGCCGACCGCCGACCTCGACAAGGTGCTGAGCCCGGCCGCCGGACTCGACGCCAAGTTCCAGGCGTACACGGCCGCCCACCACCGCCGCGTCCACGTCCTGGCGATCAACCACCGGCAGCCGGCCCTCCAGAGCAAAGACCTGCGCCGCGGGCTGTCGCTGGCCTTCGACCGCGACGCCGTGTTGACGGAAGTGTTCCGCTCCGGGAAGGCCGGCTTCCACAAGCCGATGAGCGGGCCGTTCCCGCCCGAGTCGTGGGCCACGGCCAAGGACGCCGGCGGCCGGCCGGTCCCGCCCGTGCCGAACCGCGACCTCGCGACGGCCCTGCTGAACCAGTACCTCGCGGCCGGCGGCCAGGGTGACCTCACCGTCTTCTACCCGGACGACGAGCCGCTCGCGGCCGCCGCCTGTGCGGCCCTCGCCCGCCAGGTCGCCGACCTGTTCAAGGACGTGCCGGCGGGCGGGCGGCGTCTCGCCCTCAAGCCCCAGGGGCTGTCGCCGCGGGAGCTGCTGGAACGGGTCGAGGACGAGCACCGGTTCGAACTCGCCTACGTGCCGTTCGACTACCCGGACGACTGGTTCCACCTCGGCCTCGGGGCGTACCTCGACCCCGCGGCCGGCGGCCGGGGCGGGCGGAACGTCACCGGCTACCTCGCCCCCGGCACCGCCCCGGACCCGGCCGACCTCCGGTTCGCCCGCCGGCTCGCGGAGGCGGCCGCTCACAGCGACGTGGCCGGCGAACTCGTGCCGCGGGCCCACGAACTCCACCGCCTGTTCAACGACGCCGTGCCGTTCGTCCCGCTCTGGCAGCTCTACCGGCACCTGATCGCGGCGAACGCCCTCAAGGTCGTCCTGCCCGACTCGCCCGAGCCCGTCTCGCCCCGCGTCCTCAACCCGGCCCTGCTGTTCCAGGGGGTCGGCCGTTGGCGGCTGGAGTGACCCGCCCGTCGGGGAGCCGTGCGGGTCATACGGCCCGCCGGACCGCGGCACCTTCGGCCCGCCGGGCGGGTCGTCGAACCCGAACCCGTACTCGTCGTCCGGGGCCGGCAGGCCCTCCTTCTGCCGCCACAGCTTGTCCATGCGGAGGGTCTGGACGGCGAGCTGGCGGAACTCGTCCTGCGCCGCCCGGTCGTGCTCCTGCTTGCCGTCGATCCACGCGGAGAGCGCCGAATAGCCCTCGCCCTTCTCCCCCGACGGTGCCGCCGCCCCGGCCGTGCCCGGCCGGCGGTGCCGCAGCATGTTCCC
>JANPKP010000074.1:0-6053 GCA_031426095.1 Gemmataceae bacterium | reverse complement strand
GTGTGGATTCTCGCCCCGCACGACCTGAGCATCGGCCGCGAAGTCCTCGGCTCCCACCCCACGCCGGCGGCGGCCCGGGCGGCGGTGGTCGGCGGGCGGGCCGTCGCCCTCACCGGCCTGCTCGGCGGGGAGGCGGGTTCGCCGTGGCAGACGATCGAGGTGTCGGCGTGCAGCCCCGTCCGCCGGCGGGAAGTCGAACTCGTCTGCCGAGACGGGTCGGCCGTCCTCGGCGACGCTTACCTGGACGCCGTCCACGTCGTCCGGGCCGACGGCTCGCGGGAGGTCCGCCCGGTGTCGGCCGAGCCGCCGCTGCTCCGCGAACTGGCGGCGTTCGTGACCTACCTGAAGGGCGGGCCGCCGCCGAAATCGACCGGGGCCGACGGGCTGGCGGTGGTCGAAGCCATCGCCCGGCTGCGGGAACTGGCCGGTGTCCAACGTGTTCGCAAGGAGGCCGCATGACCACGCCGCTCGCCGCCACCGTGATCGTCCCGACGCACGAGCACGGCCGCCTGCTCCGCCGCTCGATCGGCAGCGCCCTGGCCCAGACGGTCGCCGACTTCGAGCTATTCATCATCGGCGACGGGGCGACGCCCGAGACGCGGGAGGTCGCCGAGGAGCTGACCCGCCTCGACCCCCGGGTCCGGTACGTCGACCGCCCCAAGAGCCCGCGGACCGGGGAGCCGTACCGGCACGAGCTGCTCCCGCACGCCCGCGGCGAGGTCGTCTGCTACCTGAGCAGCGACGACCTGTGGCTGCCCGACCACCTGGCGACGATGCGGGGTCTGCTGGCGGACGCCGACTTCGCCTGCACCATGCCGGTGTGCGTCCACGCCGACGGGGTGCCCCGGGCGCTGCCGGTGGACCTCGCCATCCCGTTCTACCGGGCCATGATCCTCCGGGGGGAGAACCGGGTGCCGCTGCCGGTCGCCGGCCACCGGCTCGCCGCCTACCGCCGGCTGCCGCACGGCTGGCGGACGACGCCGGCCGGGACGCCCACCGACCTGTACATGTGGCAGCAGGTCCTCGGCGAGCCGTGGCTCCGGGCGGCGTCGGCGAGGTTCCCCACCGCCGTCCTCTTCCCGTCCGCGTACCGCCGGGGGTGGCCCCTGGACCGCCGGGCGGCCGAGATGGACGCCTGGGTGCCCCGCCTCCCCGGCCTGAGCCGCGACGCGGACTTCCTCCACGCGCTGCTGGCCGACGGGCTCTTCGGACGGCTGGCGAGCGAGGAGTGGGCCGCCGCCCAGGCGGGGGCCGCGGAGGGGGCGAGGATTCACGAGGGATTCGCGCGGGCCGAGGCGGCGGCCGCACGGGCGGAAGTGGCGGCCCTGGTCGAGTCGGGGGCGGGGCTGGCGTCGGAACTGGCGGCGGCACGGGCGGTCGAAGCCGACTTGCGGGCGGCCTTGGCCGCCGCCCACGGGTCGCGGACGTGGCGGGCCGTCAACCGGCTGCGCGGAGCGGCCGGGCGGCTGTCCGGTCGGCGGCCGCGGGGTCCAACCGCCTGAGCAGGTCGCGGAGCGGCGGCAGGGCCCGGTCGCGGGGCGAGACGAGGGTCGGCACGGCCGGCCACGTCAGCCCGAGGTCGGGGTCGGCCCAGTGGCAGCCGAGCTCGTCGTGCGGGTCGAAGTACTTGGTCACCCCGTAGACGAACGTCGAGGGCACCGGGAAGTAGAACCCGTGGGCCACGCCGGTCGGGATGACGAGGGCCGCCGGCCGCTCGCCGTCCAGCTCCACGAACGTCGCCAGCCCGTTCGTCGGCGAACCCGGGCGGATGTCGCGGAGGCCGACGACCGCGTGCCCGGCCGGCACCACGAGGTAGTCCTCGTGCCACCGGTGGACGTGGACGCCCCGCAGCACCCCGGCGCGGGACGACACGAAGTTCCACTGGACCGGCTCGACCCCGCCGTCCCACTCGCGGCGGAACAGCTCGACCAGCCCGCCCCGGTCGTCGGCGTGCAGGGTGAGCGGGATCAGGCGGGTGCCGGCCGGCAGGGCGGGGTCCATGGTCGCGTCCTCACGATCCCGGCGGTGGGTGACGAAAATTGATTCGGCCGGCGGGGCGGGGCGGGTGGAGGGATTTTGCCGAAGTGCGATCCGGCGGCGTATTATTTCTTCCACTTGACTCTTGACTCTTCTTCGATTAATCTCCGCGCGCTGACGTTGCGACGCACCGGGAGAAACGGCAGGCCCCCGCCGCAACGCGGGCCGCCGCCCCCGCAGCCACGGACGGTTCGGGATGTCCGCCATTTCGCCGCCACACGGACGGGTCGCCGCCTCTCCCCGGCAGGTCCCCCGCACATGGTGAGCCGCCCGGCCGACCGTCCCCCCGCCCCCGGGGCTGCGAGCCCGTGCGTCCCCGCGTTCGCGGCCGGCCCGGACTCGCTCGTGCTGGCCGCACCCGCCAAGCTCAACTTGACCCTGGAAGTCCTGGGCAAGCGGCCCGACGGGTACCACGCGCTCGAAACGCTCATGGTCGGGATCGACCTGTTCGACACGCTCGAAGTGCGGGCCGCCGCCGGCGGGACGGTCCGCCTGGAGTGCGACCCGCCGGGGCTCTCGACCGGGCCGGACAACCTGGTGTGCAAGGCGGCCGCCGCCCTGAAGGCGGTCGCCGGCCGGCCCGACCTCGGGGCCGACGTGCGGCTCACGAAGCGGATTCCGACCCAGGCCGGGCTGGCCGGCGGGTCGAGCGACGCGGCGGTCGCCCTCGTGGGACTGAACCGCGTCTGGAAGCTCGGGCTGGGCAAGGCGGAACTCGCGACCGCCGCCGCCGCCGTGGGGTCGGACGTGGCCTTCTTCCTCGACCTGCCGGCCGCGTGGTGTACCGGCCGGGGCGAGGTGGTGGAGCCGGAAACGGTCGGCCGGCCGCTCGACTTCGTCCTCGTGTGCCCGCCGGTGGGGCTGGGCACGGCGGACGTCTACCGCCGGCTCGCGGTGCCGGCGGTCCCGCGGAACGGCGACGAGGCCCGGGCGGCGCTGCGGGCCGGCGACGCGGAACGACTCGGGGCCGCCCTGCACAACCGGTTGCAGGAGCCGGCCTTCGCGATCTCTCCGGTGGTGGAGCGGACGGTCCGCCGGCTGGCCGCCCTCGGGCCGGCCGGGTGCCTGATGTCGGGCAGCGGGTCGGCCGCCTTCGCCCTGTGCCGAAGCCGCGCCGAGGCCGGGCGCGTGGCCGCCGCGATGCGTGAGACTCTGTACCCGGCCGGCGAGGAGCCGGCCCGAATCCTGGTGGTCCGAACATTGCTTTAGAGACCGACACCCGCAACTCAGGAGAACCGCGGTGATCATCACGGAAGTCCGCATCAAGCTGTGCGAGGAGAACAACGAGCGGCTGCTCGCCTTCTGCTCGGTCACGTTCGAGAACGCCTTTGTGGTCCGCGACCTGAAGGTGATCGAGGGCACGAAGGGCGTGTTCGTGGCCATGCCCAGCCGCAAGCTCACCGACCGGTGCGGCAAGTGCGGGTGCAAGAACCACCTGCGGGCCCGGTTCTGCAACTCGTGCGGCGGGCGGCTCGACGAGGCCCGGGCGACGCGGGACATGGACGGCCGGGCCAAGCTCCACGCCGACATCGCCCACCCGATCCACAGCAAGGCCCGGGAGGAGGTCCAGCGGGCGGTGACGCTGGCCTTCCACGAGGAGAAGGAGCGGTCCAAGCAGCCGGGCTACGTCTGCACGTACGACGAGTTCGACGCCGACTACGACCTGCCGGTGAGCTACGGCGGCATGGTGGCCGAGATGGGCGGCAAGGGCGGGGCGTTCAAGCCCCACGCCCCGCACCCCACCCCGGCCCCGAAGGGCGGCACGTTCGCCCCGGCCGACCGCGCCCGCGTGGCCGCCCGACCCGGCGAGGAGGGGTTCGGGACGGGGATCAACTGAACGGGTGCCGAGTCATGGGTTCTGAGTGCTGAGGAATGTGAAAGCCCCGGGACGGCCGTCCCGGGGCTTTTTGTTTCACCCTCCCCGCGGCGGCGCGTTAGGATGCGCCGTTGGAAAGGAGGGCACCCCTCATGTCAGCCCTTTCGGCCCCCGCTCTCGCGCCGGCGTTCGCCGGCGACCTCGGCCCGCTCCTCGACCGGCTCACCGACGACCAGAAGCGGTCCGTCGTCCGCCACCTCCTGCCGCCGTTCCTCGCCAGCGTGCGGGAGCCGCGGTCCGTCACCGACCCGGACGGCCGGGTGGTCGGCTACTTCCTCCCGGCCGCGGCGCTCGACGCCGCCGACCTCGTGCCGGACGTGACCCCGCCCGAGGCCGGCCCGCCGGGGCCGCTCCCGAACGGGTACGGCGTCAGCCACCACCGCAACCGCCGGCCCCGCGACAAGGACCTGTTCGCCCACGACCTCGGCGGCGGCGACTGACGCGGCGACGCCGGGCCGCCCCTCCCCCCGGCTCACCGCTTGGCCTTCTCGGCCGCGTCCTTGAGGAACGCGGCGAACCGGGCCGGGTCGTTGATCTTCCCCTCGTCGTACACGCCCAGCACCGCCACCGTCCCGTCCGCCCGCGGCTGCACCACCGCGTAGAGCGGGAGCTGGTCGGTCTTGAAGGCGTCGTTCTTGAACGCCCGGTTCGCCAGCCCCTCGGCCTTCCGCACCCCGTCGCCGGGGTCGACCGCGTACAGGGCCGCCGGCACCTCGTCGGTGTAGAGCCGCACCACGTCCACCCCCTTGAACGCCTCCCGCACGGCCGGCAGCGGGAAGACGTTCGCCTCGTTGATCACGCAGTTCGTGCAGGTCACGCCGGTGAAGTCGAGGAACAGCGGCTTCCCCGCCTTGCCGCCTTTGGCCGCCGCCGCCACCGCCCCGGGGAGGTCGGTGGTGAACGTTTCCTGGCCGGGCTCGGGCAGCAGGAAGGCGTCCACCCACGCGAACACCGCCCCGCCCGGCCGCTGGCCCTTGCCGTCGCCGGTCTTGAACGTCGCCGGCAGGAGGTAGACGCCGAGGCCGAGGAACAGGAGGGCGAACACCAGCCGGGGGACGCCGATGTTCGGCTTCTCGTCGTCGTGCGGCAGGCGGTAGACGCCGAGGAGGTAGAGCCCGCACGCGAGGGCGATGGCCACCCAGGCCCCGAGGACGAGGTCGTAGGTGAAGTACTGCGGCGGCGACAGGACGCGGAGCTCGGCCGTGCGGAGGAACTTCAGCGCGGCGGCCAGTTCGAGGAAGCCCATCGCCGCCTTCACGTTGTCGAGCCACCCGCCGGACCGGGGCAGGGCCTTGAGCAGCCGGGGGAACAGGGCCAGCACGAAGAACGGCGAGGCGAACGCGGTCGAGAACGCCAGCCCGCCGAGGACCAACTCGAAGTTCGTGTAGTTGCCCGACGCGGCCATGCCGGCGAACCCGCCGAGGAACGGGGCCACGCACGTGAACCCGACGATGGTGAACGCCAGGGCCCCGAAGACGGTGCCGACCACGCCGCCGGCCCCCTGCTTCTTCTGCGTGAAGCGGAGCATGAAGTTCGGCAGCGTGATGTCGTACATGCCGAACAGGCTCAGGGCGAAGAACACGAACAGCCCGCCGAGGAACAGGTTCATCCCCGGGCTCACGCTCAGGTCCACGAACACCTTCAGCAGGGCCACCGCCGACAGCCCGAGGACGACGACGATGGTCAGGCAGTAGACGGCCGCCAGCTTGATCGTCTCGGCCGTGGACTGGTGGGCCTGCTTGAGGAAGATGCTGACGGTGATGGGGATCATCGGGAAGACGCACGGGGTGACGAGCGAGACCAGCCCCCAGGCGACGGCCGTGAGGACGAACGCCCACACCCCGGCCGCCGGCGGCGGGGCGACGCTCGTAACGTCGAGCCGCGCGAGGAGGTCGGCGTACTCCCGCTCCAGCGCGGCCGGCGACTTCGCGGCCTTGAGGGGGTGCGCCCCCGGCGGCATCGGCGGCGGGGCGGCCGCGGCCGGCGTCGCCGCGGGGGCGACGGCGGGCGGCGGGTCGAGCGCCTTTTCGACGGCCCCCGCGAACGCGGCCGACACCGGCACCGGGTCGCCGTCGAGGACTTCGAAGTCGGCGACCGGCAGGTGCGACCGCTTGCTCGGCACGCACCCGCCGGCCGAGGC
>JANPKP010000073.1:0-6073 GCA_031426095.1 Gemmataceae bacterium | reverse complement strand
CCGGCCGGCCCGACTACAAGCGTGGACCGAGGGCGTACACCAAGCGCACCGTACTAGCGGTGCGGTCGGAACCTCGTTCCCCCGGCCGACCCGCACAGGTAGTACGGTCGGCCCAAGAGCAACGGCCTCGGGGACGAATGGGCAGGAAACCTCTCGCCCCGGCGGAACGCCGGAGCATCGCGGTCTCGGCCCGGTCGGCTCCCGCGGCACCCCCTCACCGTGTTTCGTTCACAACGCCAACTCCTGGAACCGCTGCCGCACCGGCTCGGCGAGGTCCGGCTTGGTCTCCACCAGTCGCACGACGCCGGCCAGCCCGGCGCGAAACTCGGGGCCGCGGAGCGACCGCACGGCCACCGCCAGCAGCGGCAACAGCTTGTCGGCTTCGTCCGTGTGGGCGGCGAGTCGGTCCACGACGCGATCGACCACCCCCGGCTTCTGGCGGCCGCCGCGGGCTACGTTCAGCAGCACCGTCGCCCACAGCAAGCGAACCGCGTCGGGGTCGGCCCCGGCCGTCCGCCCGCTAAGTTCGGCCACCAACTTGCCGCGGACGTCGTCGTACGGCGACTCGACGAGCCGGTGCCACACGGCCGGGTCGTCGCGGAGCGGGGACGCGGCGAGCCACTCCCAGCCGGCCGCCCGCACGTCCGCGTGCTTGCTGTCGAGGAACTCCGTCAGCCACTCGGGGCGGGCGGGGCCGAAGGCAGCAAGCGTGTCGCGGAGCCAGCGCAGGAGGTCGGGCCGCAGCGCCCCGCAGTCGGCCTGCACCAGCGGCAGGAGGGCCGGGGCGTCGGCCTCCGCGAAGGTCTTTCGCGTCAGCAGGCTCAGGCCGATGGCGGCCACCGGCTTGGAGCGGTTGGCGGCGAGGCGGAGGGCGTCGGCCGCCGACACGCGGGCCGGGTCGAGCAGGCGTGCGAGCAGGTCGGACAGACGTTGCAGCTTGCCGAGGTCGTCGCCGTCGAGCCGCTTCAGCCACTCCTCGACGGGCACCGCGGCGAGGTCCGGGGCCGCGTCGAGCAGGTCGAACCCGAGGGCCGACAGGTCCGGGTCGGCGTGGTCGGCCAGCTTCAGGAGCGTGGCCACCGGCTGATTCGCCATCCAGTTCGCGTGGTGAGCCCGCAGCAGCCACGCGGCCCACTGGCGGACGGCCCGGGCGTTCGCCCCGAGCAGCACGGCGAACACGGCTTCCGGGTGAGCCGCCCACGCCTCGCCCTGCCACGGGGCCGGGGCGAGGTCGGCGAGCGTCTTCCCGGGGGCGAAGGCGACCCCCTTGGCCGGGAAGGCGAGGGCCGGGCTGTGGTGGAACAGGGCGTGGGCCAGCCCCCAGTTGTCGAGCAGGTGGATGTCCGAGCCGGCGTCCGCGTCGGTGTACCGCGGGAGGAAGCCGACGGCCGCCTTCACGTACCGGGCAGGGTCGGCCTTGCCCACGCCGCGGAAGTACCGCCACGCCCGCCGCCGGAGGTACCGCCGCGTCGGCAGCGAGAACAGGAGGTGTTTCCGCTCGTACCGCTCCCGCATCCAGTCGTTGAGCGTGGCGTTCTTCTTCCGGTCTTGCTCCCGGGGCCGTGGCATCACCGTGTTCCCGGGCGTCACCACCACCGGCTCCGATTTGATCGCGTAAGCGTAGAACCCGGCCGCGTAGTTGCCGATACTGCCGTTCTCGTACCCCTCGCCCTCCCACCGCCGCAACGCCGCCTCGGCCGCAGACCGGATGGTGAAGGTCTCGTTCCGATACCGCCGGACGGTCTTGCGGACCCGCCGCACGGAGCGGTCGAACGCCACCAGGAACGCGCCCATCAGCTCGTCGTCGCCGCCCTTCTCGGCGAGCTTGAAGAGCCGCTTGACGAGCGGCTCGTGGCGGTAGGCGTTGAGCGGGCCGGCGAGGTAGTCGAGCAGCGCCCGGCGTGCGAACGGCCGCGGGTCGGCCAGCCACCTGGCGGCGAACGGGCCGAGCCGGTCGGCGAAGTGGACGCGGCGGAGCTCGGCGACGAACCCGTCGCCCCCGCGCTCGTACAGCTCCTCGGCGAGCGACCACGACCCGGCGGCCATCGGACCGACCCCCTTGGACTCGATGGGTGGGAGGTTAACCGCACCGGCGGGGGCGGGCAAGCGCCGTTGCGAAAATTGCATTCCCCGCCGGGCGGCCTCAGGCGGGGGGCTGGATCGAACGCCGCCTCGCCCGGCCGGTCGCCTAAGTCCCGCAGTACGTCCGGTAGCCCCGCTCGTCGGCCGGCGGGTCTCGGTACGCGGCCTGGTCGGCCCGACCCTCGTACGGCGACGCCAGCGCCGCCAGTAGCCGGTGCAGCACCGACGGGTCGCCGCCCTCGGCCGCCGCCAGAGCCTCCTCGACGCGGTGGTTCCGCGGGACGATGGCCGGGTTGGCCGCCCGCATCCGCCCGCCGGCCGCGTCCGCCGGCCCGCCGTCGCGGCCGAGCCGCCCCCGCCACCGCGCGTACCAGGCCCGGAACTCCTGGGCCTGGTAGCCGTCGCCGGCCGGGGTTTCGCTGGTCGACAGGTCGCGGAACGTGTTCGTGAAGTCGGACTGGGACGCCCGCATCCAGTCGAGTAACCCCCGGACCAATTCCCCGTCGCCGGCCTCGGCCGTCTGGAGGCCGAGCTTCCGCCGCATCCCGGCCAGCCAGTAGCCGTCGAAGCGGGCGGGGTAGCCGTCAAGAATTTCCGTGGCGGCGGCCACCGCCTTCTCCGGGTCGGGGTCGATGAGCGGCACCAGGGTCTCGGCGAACCGGGCCAGATTCCACTGCGTAATGCCGGGCTGGTTGCCGTACGAGTACCGCCCGCCGCGGTCGATCGAGCTGAACACGGTGGCCGGGTCGTAGGCGTTCATGAACGCGCACGGGCCGTAGTCGATCGTCTCCCCGGACACCGCCACGTTGTCCGTGTTCAGCACCCCGTGGACGAACCCGACGAGCTGCCAGCGGGCGACGAGGGATGCCTGCCGGTCGGCGACCACGCGGAGGAAGGCCGGGTACTTGTCCGGGGCGTCGGCCAGATCGGGGTCGTGGCGGGTGATCGCGTAGTCGGCCAGCGCCCGGAGCGTCCCGTCGCCCCGGCGGGCGGCGTACTCGAACGTCCCGACGCGGACGTGGCTGGCGGCCACCCGGGTCAAAATCGCCCCCTTCTTCACTCCGTCGCGGTAGACCGGCTCGCCGGTGGCGACGACCGCCAGGCTACGGGTCGTCGGGATGCCGAGGCCGGCCATGGCCTCGCTGATCACGTACTCGCGGAGCATCGGCCCGAGGGCGGCCAGCCCGTCCCCGCCGCGGGAGAATGGCGTCCGCCCGGCACCCTTGAGCTGGACATCGACGAGCCGGCCGGCCGGCGTCCGGTGCTCGCCCAGGAGGACGGCCCGGCCGTCGCCGAGTACGGTGAAGCCGCCATACTGGTGCCCGGCGTACGCCTGGGCGATCGGCCGGGCGCCGGCCGGCGGGGCCTGCCCGGCGAAGAGGGCCGCGGCGGCGGCCGGCGGCGTCGCACTCAGGTCGAGGCCGAGTTCGTCGGCCAGCCGGTGGTTCAGGACCACGACGCGAGGCCCCCGCACCGCGGCGGGTGTCGCCGGGGCGAAGAGTGAATCCGGCAGCGCCGCGTAGGTGTGCTCGAACCGCCAGCCGACGGCCCCGTCGATCGCGTCGGTCTCGGACTCCGTGGCCATGCCGCCCCCTGGAAACGTACCCGGACGCCTCCCATCATACCCCGGTCGAAGCGCCGCGGGAACCGAACGTTCACCGCCGTCGTGCCGCGGCCGGCAACCACGACGAGTCCGGCGATCGCCGGCACGTCCGCGTGCGACGGGCGGCCGGCGGTCGGCCTACACGACAACCGCGGCCAAGCGGCCGGGATCCCATCCCGCCGCCCCGCCAGCGGACAGCGTAGGTGTGTACGAGCGAGCTTCGATGGCGATCGACCGTGCGTCGAAAGTGCGGGTCGATGGCCAGGCTTGCCATTACGACTGGTTAAGAGTGCGTTTGAAAACCAACCTTGGGGGAATCCCGGGCGGCCCACCCCGCGGCGGGACTTGCGTCAAATTTCGCGGCCCGAGGCGCCGCCGGGCGGCCCGACGTTACCCCTTACGCCCGATGCCACCCGGTAACGCCTTGTGTAGTTGTCTGGCAGTGTGTTGCGTCCGATTCCGCGGTCAACTTTACCGCATGTGTGCGGACCGGTTTCCGTAAACCACTTACCGATCATTCGTTGCGGCGTTTTCTACGGCCCCGCGCTGGGAGAATGCGGTAAAGTTCAGACCCCGGTCCGAGTAATCCGGATCGACGTAACTCCCTCCGCCCGTGCGGCCGGGCTCAGTATTCAGACACGCCCTTAGGATACCTGATTTTCGACGTCTTCATCGGCCACCTGACTGAGACAGCATCGCTACCACGCTACCACCGGTATAGGAGTTACGCAGTTGACAACTTTTCGGCTCGCGCGAGGGCACTTGCCCGGTTAGCGTCGTGGGCACGAACCCGCCGAAGGTCCCGCCCGAGCAGTACCCCGGCGTCCTGCCGGCCACCCCGAAGACGTGCTCGGCGACGGAGGCCGAGTCGTGGCCGGCATCAACCTCGTCACACCGGCCTGGGCCGACGGCGACCGGGTGTACCCGGCCCGACTACCGCCTGTACCACCGGCCGCAGGACGGGAGGACCCCGAACGACCACTCCCGGGACATGCTCGCGGCGGCCGCCGCCCGCGGGTTCCGGCCGCGGGCCGTCCTGTCCGACGGGTGGTACGCGAGGGCCGAGAACCTCAAGGCGGCCCGCGCCCTCGGGTGGACGTTCGTGCCCCGGGCGCCGGTCAACCGCACGGTGCGGGTCTACCGCGGTCCCGCCGACGCACTCCCGGCCGAAGACGTGGGCCGCCCGGTGGACCCACCCGAACGCCAGCGGGGCGGGGCGAACGCCCCGCCGGCCGACCCCAGGGCGCGGCGGCGCGTCCCCCGGAGCTGCGTCAGCTCGGCTGGTAACCCCCCTTCGCCTCGGCCCGCCCCGGGCTGCCGGCGATGGCCGGCAGCCGGGCGTGCAGCTTGAGCCCCGACGCCTCCAGGGGCGGCCGGCCGTCGTCCGTCAGGGCACCCCGGGCAACACCTCGGCCATCGCCTAGCGGATCGAGTGCTGGCCGTCCGACACGACGGCGACGACCGGCACTGGGCAGGTGGCCCTCACCACCGCCAGCAGTTCGGTCATGTCCCCTTTGCCGGGCGGACAGGAGGCTCTTCGCCAGCAGGACCTCGCCCGACAGGCAATCGCGGAGGACCGAACAGGACCTCGTGCCCGACGTCAGGCTGGAGGCCGTCGAGTGCCGGGATCACCTTCCCCCGTGCCGTGAGGATCCGCGTTAGCCGGCTGTCGTCGGCCAGGGCGACGGCGAGCAGCTCGTCGTACCGGTCGAGCAGGTTGGTGACAGGCCGCTCGGAAACGGTCAAGGTGAGCGTGATCGGGGCCGTGTCGGTGTCCCCGGGGGCGGGCCGGTGCAGGTTTTACTTCGCCACCGACCCGGACGGGTACTTCACCCCGGACAACGTCGCCTTCCTCCGGGAGTTGATCTAGCACCTGCGGGGGAAGGTGGTCGTGGTGTGGGACGAGAGGGCGAATCACAAGGGGCCGGCAGTCCGGGGGTTCCTGGCGAGGAGCCCCCGGACTGCCGGCTGGAGCGGCTGCCGTCGTACAGCCCGGACTTGAACCCGGTCGAGGTGGGGTGGAGCTGGCTTAAGTACGGCAAGCTGTCGAACTTCGTCCCGACGGACGTGAGCCACCTGGATGAACTGCTGCTGGAGCACCTGATCGCCCTGAAGTGCGACCCCGGGCTACTGCGGCGGCTGTGGGACGAGTCGGACCTGTCGTTCCCCACCCATAACGTCAGACATCCCGGACAACCTGCGGATCAGTAACGGGGACGGCCCGGACTTGATCGCGGTTTGTGGCAGTTAGTGTCAATTCGCTAGCGGTGTAGCGGCCACGCCGTACCCGCAGTGGCGGATGTACGCCCGGCACTCGTCGGGCCGGAAGATCGCCCCGGCCGCCCGGAGGAACGTCATCAGCTTTGGCACCTCCCGGTGCCCGTCCGT
>JANPKP010000072.1:0-2474 GCA_031426095.1 Gemmataceae bacterium | reverse complement strand
GTCGCGGCGCTAAACGGGGGGACAAGCGCGTCACGTCTCCGTCGGG
This sequence comes from Gemmataceae bacterium, assembly GCA_031426095.1. Classification (GTDB taxonomy): domain Bacteria; phylum Planctomycetota; class Planctomycetia; order Gemmatales; family Gemmataceae; genus JANPKP01. The sequence continues at coordinate 2,428 of JANPKP010000072.1, read as the reverse complement.
TAGCCCATTCCCGCCCACCCGGACCACCCGCCGTCCATGCTGACGACGTTCGTGTACCCCATCTTCTGGATCGCGTCGGCCGCCAGCGCCGAGCGGAACCCGCCGCCGCAGTAGAGGACCAGCGGGGCCGCCGGGTCGGGCACGGCCCTCTCGATATCCCGCTCGATCACCCCCTTGCCGACGTGGACGGCCCCCGGCAGGCGGCCGGCGGCGAACTCGCCGTCCTCCCGCACGTCCACCAGGGTGAACCGCTCCCCGGCGTCGAGCCGCCGCTTCACGTCGTCCACGGTGCACTCGCGGACCCGCCCCCTGGCGTCCGCCACGATCCTGAGGAACCCGGGAGAGTGTGCCTTGCCCATGTCGAAAGCTCCGAGCGAATGGCTACTTCAAGTACCGGTTCACCACGTTCTCCAGCATCTCCTGCCGGCCGGAGGTGTTCTTGTCGGCCTCGCCCTTCTCGAGCATGTACGCTTCGAGGGCCGCGAAGTCGGCCTTGCCGGCCTCCACGTCGGCCCCGATGCCGGCGTCCCACGACGAGTACCGCTGCTTGACGAAGTCCTTGAGGACGCCGTCCTTGCGGATGGCGGCGGCCACCTTGAGCCCCTGGGCGAAGGCGTCCATCCCCCCGATGTGGGCGTGGAACAGGTCGACCGGCTCGAAGCTCTCCCGCCGCACCTTGGCGTCGAAGTTCAGCCCCCCGCGGCCGAGCCCGCCCTGGCCGAGCACCACCAGCATCGCCTGGGCCGTGTGGTAGACGTTCGTCGGGAACTGGTCGGTGTCCCACCCGATCAGTTCGTCCCCGCGGTTGGCGTCGATGCTCCCGAGCATCCCATAACTACTGGCGTACGTCAATTCGTGGAACATCGTGTGCCCGGCGAGCGTGGCGTGGTTCGTCTCCACGTTGAACTTGAACTCCTTGTCCAGCCCGTACGTCTTGAGGAACGCCATGCAGGCGGCGCAGTCGCTGTCGTACTGGTGGGTGGTCGGCTCCTTCGGCTTCGGCTCGATGAGGAACTGGGCGTCGAGCCCGATCGTGTTCCGGTAGTCGACGGCCAGTTGGAGGAACTTGGCGAGGTGGTCGAACTCCCGGCGGAGGTCGGTGTTGTACAGGTTGTGGTAGCCCTCGCGGCCGCCCCAGAAGACGTAGTTGACGCCGCCCAGCTCCTTCGTCACCTCCATCGCCTTCTTCACCTGGGCCGCGGCGTAGGCGAACACGTCGGCGTTCGGGCTGGTGCTGGCCCCGTGCATGAAGCGGGGGTTGCTGAACAGGTTGGCCGTGCCCCACAGGAGCTTGATGCCGGTCCGCTGCTGCTGCTCCTTGAGCCGCCTGGCCACCGCGTCGAGGTTCCTGTGCGACTCGGCGAGCGTCTTCCCCTCGGGGGCCACGTCGCGGTCGTGGAAGCAGTAGAACGGGACGCCGAGCTTCTCCATGAACTCGAACGCCACGTCCACCCGCTTGATCGCCATGTCCACCGAGTCGGTGCCGTCCTCCCACGGGCGGCCGGCGCACCCGGGGCCGAACGGGTCGGACCCGGTGCCGCGGAAGGTGTGCCAGTAGGCGACGCCGAACCGGAGGTGGTCCTTCATCGACTTGCCTTCGACCAGCTCGTCCGGGTTGTAGTGCCGGAAGGCGAGGGGGTTCTTCGAGTCCGGGCCCTCGTACTGGATCTTGGAAACGTCGGGGAAGGCGGACATGACGGCCTCGCGTTCGGGGGAGACGGGTGCGTGGGGAAAGGGTAGCGGGCGGCGGGGCGGGCGGGTAGCATCGGGGTGCGGTTTCGGGCTGACCCCTCACATCTCTGGAGGTCAGGAGCCGTGGACGAGTGGCCCCATTTCCCGCTGTTGCCGCCGGACCGGAGGTACATCGTGCGCATGGAGCGGAGCCGGACCCGCGACCCACCGCGGCCCCCGCCCGCGGGCCTCCCCCTCGAAGTGAGGCCGAGCCCGGGGAGCGTGGCGGCCGGCCGCGTGCTGGACCGCTCGTTTTACTTCTCGGGATGGCGTGACCCGCGTGCGCGGGACCGCCCGCGGTCGTGGGCCGGGTGGCGGTTGAAGGTGTTCCGGGGGCGAGTCCCGGCCCGGTGGGTTCCGGCGGTGTCGGTGTTGGTGGCGGTGACGCTCTTGCCTTTCGGCATCATCTTCTGTTTCGCGTGCCGCCCCGACCTCCGCGGCCCCCGGCCGCGGGCCCGGCAGATCACCCCGAGGGACGTGCGGCGGATTCTGGGGCCCGTCGGGGCCGACCCCGCGTTCGCCCTCCGCCGCTTCCGCGTGTAACCCCCGGCGGGCCGCCAGTGGTGGCCCGCCGTCATTTCCCGGCCGCCTTCACTTCGCCGTCAGCAGCTTCATGAACGCCGCCACGAACGCCGGGAGGTCGTCCGGCTTGCGGCTCGTGACCACGTTCCCGTCCACGCACACCTCCCGATCGACG
>JANPKP010000071.1:0-14959 GCA_031426095.1 Gemmataceae bacterium | reverse complement strand
GTGACAAGGTGAGGGGGTGACGCGGTGACGAGGCACTGCCCTTGTCACCCTGTCACCCCCTCACCCTGTCACCGTGTCAGTTTTACTCCGCCGCCTTCTTCGGCCGCCAGAGGGGGGCCTTCTGCTCGGCGCTCCAGGCCTTCCAGTCGGCCAGCAGTTCCTTCGCCTTCTCCGGGTTCTTCTCGCTCAGGTCGTTGGCCTCGGCGACGTCGTCCGCCAGGTTGATGAGCCGGGGGACGTTCTTGTCGACCCGCGAGGCGACCAGCTTCCAGTCCCCCTTGCGGATCGCCCACTGCTCGCCGAACCGCCAGTAGAGCGTCTCGTGCGGGCGGGCCTTGTTCGCCCCCGTCAGGTACGGCAGGAGGTTCACCCCGTCGAGCTTCCACGCCGGGTCGGCGGGCACGCCGGCGGCCGCCAGGGCGGTCGGGAGGATGTCGAGGTTCTGGATCGGGAAGTCGTAGGTCTGCCCGGCCGGGATGGTCCCCTTCCACTGCGCGCAGAACGGGACGCGGGTGCCGCCCTCGGACGTGGTCGCCTTGAACCCGCGCAGCGGGCCGTTGTTCGAGGTCGTCTGCGGGGTCGGGCCGCCGTTGTCGGAGAAGAAGAAGACGAGCGTGTTCTCCTCCTGCCCGAGTTCGCGGACCTTGCCCATCACCTTGCCCACGGCGTCGTCCATGGCCACCATCACGGCCGCGAACGTGCGGCGCTTCTCGTCCTTGATCTCCTTCACGCGGTCGAGGTACTTCTGGGGGGCGGCCAGGGGGGCGTGCTGGGCGTTGAACGGCAGGTAGAGGAAGAACGGCTTCCCCTTCTGCCTGCCGAGCCAGTCGGCGGCCCGGTCGGCGTAGGCGTCGGTGGTGTAGAAGTCCTTGTCCTTGACCGGCGTGATCGCGGTCGAGACGCGGCTGTCGACGAAGTTCGGCGGGGTGATGTACGGAGTGTTGGCGACGGTCCCGTAGAACTCGTCGAACCCGCGGGCGGTGGCGACGAACTTGTCCGAGTGCCCGAGGTGCCACTTGCCGACGGCGGCGGTGGCGTACCCCAGCCCCTTGAGCCGGTCGGCCATCGTCGTCTCGGTGAGGGGCAGGCCGAAGTCCTTGCCGCCGGCCGGCCCGCCGCCGTTGAACTCGTGCCCGAACCGCGTCGGGTAGCGGCCGGTGAGCAGGCCCGCCCGGCACGGGCTGCAGTACGTGGCGGCGACGTACCCGCTGGTGAAGCGGACGCCGCCCCTGGCGATGGCGTCGACGTGCGGGGTGGGGATCTCCTTGTTCCCCTGGAAGCCGTACTCCCCGTACCCGACGTCGTCGGACAGGAAGACGATGACGTTCGGCCGGGCCGGGGTGGCGTCGGCGGCGACGGCGGGCGGGCCGGCGGCGCAGGCCACGGCCCACGCCGCGGCGGCGAGCAGGAATCGGGTCACGGATGGCTCCTGGGGAACGGACGGGCGACGCGGGCGAGCTTACGGACGCCCGCGGCCGGCGGCGACGGCGGGGGGCCGTCTCCGTCAGGTTGCCACGCCCGACGCGGGTCTCACACGCCCCCGGCCCCCGCCCGACGGCCGCCGTCACTTCTCGCCGGCCGGGGCCCGCCCCGGCTCGCGGAGGCCGGTGCCCTTGCGGCCGGTGAGGGAGTCGCCCAGGTCGGCCCGGGCGGCCTCGGCGTGGGCCAGGAGCCGCCGGACCGCGTCGGGGTTGGCGGCGGTCACGTCCCTCGCCTCGCCCGGGTCGGCGGCCAAGTTGTAGAGTTCGGGGGCGGCCACCCTCGCCTGCCGGTACCGGCCGGGCACCCCGCCGGCCCCCGGCGTCTGGCCGGCCATCGTGCGGTAGGCGTGCGGCAGGACGAGCTTCCAGTCCCCGGCCCGGACGGCTTCCAGGGCGTTCGTCTGGTAGTAAAAGTAGAGCGCCTCGTGCGGCGACTTCGCCCCCGGCTCGCCGCGGAGGAGCGGGCCGATGTCCTTGCCGTCGAGGGGGCCCTTCGGCAGGTCGGCCCCGACCGCCTTGGCGACCGTCGGCAGCACGTCGATGGTCATGGCCGGCTCGCGGCAGACCGTCCCGGGCGGGACGACGCCGGGCCAGCGGGCGACGAACGGCACCCGCACGCCGCCCTCCCAGGTGGTGCCCTTGCCCTCGCGGAGCGGGCCGGCGCTGCCGCCGTGGTCGCCGTAGCTGAGCCACGGGCCGTTGTCGCTGGCGAAGAGCACGAGCGTGTTCCCGGCCACCCCGTGGGCGGCGAGGGCCTTCAGCACCTCGCCCACCGACCAGTCGACCTCCTCGATCACGTCGCCGTACCGGCCGCCGGCCGACTTCCCCTTGAAGCGGTCGCCGGCGAACAGCGGGACGTGCGGCATCGCGTGGGCGACGTACAGGAAGAAGGGCTTGGCCTTGTTGGCGGCGATGAACGCCACCGCCCGCTCGGTGTACTTGGCGGTGAGCGTGGCCTGGTCGGCGGCGGAGACGTTCGGGTTGGCCACCGCGTCGCCGTCGTGGAGCGGGAGCGGCGGGTAGGTGCCGGCCTTCGCCTCGGGGTGGCCCGGCCACATGTCGTTCGAGTACGGCAGGCCGAGCCAGGTGTCGAACCCGTGCCGCGGGGGGAGGAACGGCCGGCGGTCGCCGAGGTGCCACTTGCCGACCATGCCGGTCGCGTACCCCTTCGCCTTCAGCAGGCGGGCGAGGGTCGTTTCCGTGTCCGCGAGGCCGGCGCGGGAGCCGGGGGCGAGGGCCCCGTGGATGCCGAGGCGGTTCGGGTAGCAGCCGGTGAGGAGCGACGCCCGGCTGGCCGAGCAGACCGGCTGGGCGACGTAGAAGTCGGTGAAGCGGACGCCGTCGGCCGCGAGCCGGTCGAGGTTCGGCGTCCGGATCGCCTTCGCCCCGTAACAGCCGACGTCGGCGTACCCTTGGTCGTCGGTGTAGATCAGGACGACGTTCGGCGGCCCGGCCCCCCCCGGGGCGGCGGCGGCGCGGCCGCCCGCCGGGAGGAGCAGGGCCGCGGCGACGAGCCAGGCGGCCGGGCGGGTCGATACGATGGTCATGTCGCCTACTCTACGCGGCCCGCGCCCGGAGGTGAACCCCGTGACCCGCACCGCCGCCCTGCCCCTCGCTCTGCTCGCCGCCGCCGCGGAGGACGCCCCGGTGGACGCCGCAACGACCTGCTTCCGCTCCGGGTTCCGCGACAACACATGGAAGGTGCCGCTGGTGGCGTCGCTCCGCGCCGAGGCCGACGGCGTGCCGCTCCCGCCGCCCGACCCGGCCGACCCGACGAAGCGGGAGTTCGGGTGGATGGCGGCCCACAAGTACACGCCCGACCGGGCGGTGCCGTACCCGTTCAAGGACGGGTCGGCCCTGCGGGCGAAGCCGCGAGGGGCGGCGAATCGGGTTCCGCCTGCCCCAACGGGGCATCCGAGAATAGCCAGGGGTGGAGCGGAGCGGAACCCCTGGAACCATGCCGGCGAAATGGACAGTAGCCCCATCGGGGCGACCCGGTGACACCCACGCGGGTCGCCCCGATGGGGCTACATTCGTGTTGGGCTCCCCCGTGTCCAGGGCCTGACGGCCCTGGCTATTCTCGGACGCCCCTTCAGGGCGAGCCACGAACCGCGTTCGCGGCGGAGGTTGGGATGCCGACGTGCGTGGAATATATGCTCGGATTCCTCGTCCTTTTAGTGGCGGGGTCGGTGTGGATTCATGTCCGCACCCGCCGCATCGCCGCCTCACGCCCGGGCGAGAACTTCGACACCTTCCGCTCGTCGTTCCGGCCGGACGAGGCACCGGAAGACCTGCTGCGGATCGTGTACGCCACATTCCAACAAAGCAGCGTCGTGGCCGCGTTCCCGGTCCGGGCCGACGACGACATCGGTGACATCTACGGGATGGTGGACGATGATTTGGACGACACGATTCTGGAAGTCGTGGCAGGTTCGGGCCGCGTGCTTCCTCCCGTGGAACAACTCCGTCGGATGCGGCCGGTCGTGACCGTGCGAGACTTGGTCTCGTTCATCACGGCGTGTCCCACAATGGGTGATCGATCGGGAACGGCCACCCCGCCCGGTTGCCTTCCCGCCCCGCGTCTGCCATGATGGACCCCTGCCGCCCCGCCGTGCCCTTTGCCGAGGGCCGCCCCGTGCCGTACCGCGCCCGCCGGGCGTTCACGCTCATCGAACTGCTCGTCGTCATCGCCATCGTCGCGGTGCTCGTCGGGCTGTTGCTGCCGGCCGTCCAGAAGGTGCGGGCGGCGGCGGGGCGGACGCGCGACCAGAACAACCTTAAACAACTCGCCCTCGCCGCCCTCAACTACGCGGCCGCCAACGCCGAGGTGCTGCCGCCCGCCCGCACGTGGGAGGGCGGCAACCCCCGCTGGTGGTTCGCCCTCACCACCCCGGCCGGCAAGACCCTCGACTACACGCAGGGCCACCTCATGCCCTACGTCGAGAACAACCAGGCCATGTTCCGCGGCCCGGCCAAGAGCCCCGGCCGGGTCTGGATGACGTTCGACGGGGCGACCGGCGGGTACGGGTACAACTACCGCTACCTCGCCCCGTTCGAGACCAAGCCGGACGGCACCGAGGTCTGGTCGAAGGTCCGCGTCAACGCCGTGGCCGCGACGAGCCGGACCGTGATGTTCGTGACCGCCGCCGGGGCAGACCCCGCCCTCCCGCAGGCCGGCGGGCGGCCGAACCTCGTGGAAGTGGGCATCGCCGAGCCGCCGAGCCGGCAGGTGCCGAGCGCCCACTACCGGCTCTTCGGCAAGGTGGCGAACGTGGCGTTCGTGGACGGCCACGTGGAGGCGAGCACGTCCCCGACCCGCAACCCCCCGGCGGCGGCCGACACCCCCGGCGTGGTGCAACTGCGGGACGCCGAGAACCTGTACGACCTGGGGAGCGACGACGAGTTGTGGGACCGCGAGTGACGGGCCGGCCGCTACCCGAAGAACCGCCGCACGGGCACGGCGAACCCCGGCAGCACGTCGGGCAGGGTGAAGTCGTCGCCGGTGTCGAAGAATTGTGGCCGGTCGTGCGGGCGGTAGACCGAAGCCGTTCGCGTTTCGGGATCGAGCACGACCACGACCGGCACGCCGGCAATCAGGTACTCGCCGACCTTCTCGTAAACATCGCCCCACGATTCGGCCCGCGACTTCACCTCGGCGACGAAGACGGGCGGCGCTTCGATGAGGCCGTCGGGCACCTCACCCGCCGGCAACTGGTCGTCGCGCCAGTGGCACAAATCCACCCCTCGGACCGTGTCCGGGTTCCGACGTGTCAGCACGAACGTGCTGTTCGAGCAAGTCGCCCCCGTCCGCCGCTCGTGAAACGCCCCGCCGAGCGCGAGGCAGACGCGAGCGCAGACGCACCCGTGGCGAAAGTCGTTTCGGCTCAGGGGCACCACGCGGCCGGCGATCAATTCCACGTAGTCGCTGGGATGGCGGGCCGCGAACTCCTCCGCCGTCAACAGCCGTTCGCCGGGCGCAATACGGTCAGCCCCCCAGGTGCCGGCCACTTTACCACGCCGGCCCCGGCCGCCGGAACGTGAAGATTGCCTGAGCCGGGTGCCGCCCCGGTTGCCGCCGGAGCGGGCCGCCGGCTACGCTGTAAGGTGCCACCTCCCTCGCGGTATGGACACGTACTTCTCACAACCCGACCCGCGTCCGCGTGCCGCCGCGTGCCCCGAGGAAGCCCCGTGCCCACCGTGTCGCCCGAAGCCGCCCTCGCCGCCCTCCGCTGGCGGTACGCCGTCAAGGCGTTCGACCCCGCCGGGCGGATCGACCCGGCCCTGTGGGCGTACCTCGAACAGGCCGTCACCCTGGCCCCGTCGTCCTACGGCCTCCAGCCGTGGAAGTTCGTGGTCGTCACCGACCCGGCGGTGCGGGCCGAGCTGCGGCCGGCCGCGTGGGGGCAGTCGCAGGTCACCGACGCCTCGCACCTCGTCGTGTTCTGCGCCCGCAAGCCGCCGACCCCGGCCGACGTGGAGCGGTTCATCGCCAGGGTCGCCGAGGTCCGCGGCTCGTCGCCGGGGGAGCTGGACGGGTACAAGGGGATGATCCTCGGGACGCTCTCGAAGATGTCGCCGGAGCAGGCCCACGCGTGGGCCGCCCGGCAGGCGTACATCGCCCTCGGCGTCTTCCTGTCGGCGGCCGCGCTGGTGGGGGTGGACGCGTGCCCGATGGAGGGGTTCCGGGCCGAGCAGTTCGACGAGATTCTCGGCCTCAAGGCCCAGGGCTACGGCTCGGTGGTGCTGGCGGCGGCCGGGTACCGGAGCGAGGGCGACAAGTACGCCCACGCCCCGAAGGTGCGGTTCGGCACGGGCGAAGTGATCGACCACGTTTAACGGAGGGATCGCATGAAGCGTGTACTCGCGGCGGTGGCGGCGGCCGGGCTGATGGGGGCCGACTGGCCGCAGTTCCGGGGGCCGGCCGGCACCGGGGTCGCGGCCGACGGGGCCGCCCCGCCCACGGCCCTCGGGCCGGCCACGAACGTCAAATGGAGCGTCCCGGTGCCGTCCGGCTTCTCGTCCCCGGTGGTCATCGGCGACAAGCTGTTCCTCACCGCCTTCGACGGCGGCAAGCTCTACACCGTCGCGTACGGCACGGCCGACGGCAAGGAACTGTGGCGGAAGGAGGCCCCGGCGAAGGCCATCGAGCCGTACCACAAGACGGAAGGGAGCCCGGCCGCCAGCACGGTCGCGTCCGACGGCACCCGCGTCGTCTCATACTTCGGGTCGTGCGGGCTCTTCGCCTACGACCTCGACGGCAAGGAACTCTGGCGGTACGAGCTGCCGACGGCGGCCACGAACAACGACTTCGGCTCCGGCAGCTCGCCCATCGTCGCCGACGGGCTCGTGGTCCTGCTCCGCGACCTCGACAAGGACTCGAAGCTGATCGCCCTGGACGCCAAGACGGGGTCGCTGGCGTGGGAGGTGAAGCGGGACAAGTTCAAGACGTCGTGGTCGTCGGCGTGCGTGTGGGACGCCCCCGGGGGCAAGCAGGTGGTGGTGCCCGGGGCCATGAAGCTGACGGCCTACGACCTCAAGACCGGGGCCGAGAAGTGGGCCCTGCCGGGGACGTGCGCGGTGCCGTGTACGACCCCGGTGGTGGCCGACGGCAACCTCGTGTTCGCCGGCTGGTCGCCGGGCGGGGCCGACTTCAAGCTGCCGAGCTTCGACGACCTCCTCAAGATGGCCGACAAGGACGGCGACGGGGCCGTCAGCAAGGCCGAGTCGGCGGCCACCCCGTTCAAGGACTTCTTCGAGAACAACGACCTGAACAAGGACGGCAGGCTGACCCGCGACGAGATGGACGGGATGGCCAAGTTCCTGGCCGCCGGCAAGAACGTGGCGGTGGCCATCCGCCCCGACGCCGACCTCGGGAAGACCGACCCGCCGACGCCGGCGGTGGCCTGGACGGTCACGAAGGGGCTGCCCTACGTCCCGAGCCCGCTTGTATATCAAGGGCTGATGTACACCGTGAACATGCGGGGGCGGCTGGCCGCCCACGAGGTGAAGACCGGCAAGGAGGTCTACCTCGACGAGCAGGTCGGCCTCGCCGGCATCTACGCCAGCCCGGTCGCGGCCAACGGGCACATCTACCTGTGCGGGCTGGACAAGTCGCTGATCGTGGTGAAGGCCGGCGAGGTGCCGGAGAAGGTGAGCGCGACGAAGCTCGACGACCGCATCGCGGCCACCCCGGCGGTCGTCGGTGACACCCTGTACGTGCGGACGGGGAAGACGCTGTTCGCGTTCGCGGCAAAGAAGAAGTGACGGGCGGGTAAGGTGTGCGGCGCGGAAGCCCGGGGGCGGCCGCCCCCGGGCTTCCGGCCATGCCCCCACCCCAAATCGTCGGCCGAACGCCGCCCCTTGGACCATTTCGGGGCCGGCGTCCTACAATGGCCGCACGGTCGTCCGCGACCCCCGTGCCCCTCACCCCGTCGTCGCGGGCGCGGCCGTCCGTTGTAAGCCCGGCGGCACGCCGCCGGTATTCTTCCCCGTGGGACGGCTGCCGCATGGCGGAACCCCCCCTGACCCGCGCGACCCTGCTGGCCCGCCTCAAGGACGGGCGGGACGGCGACGCCTGGAAGGAGTTCGTCCGCCTGTACGGGCCGGTCGTCTACCGGTTCGCCCGCAACCGCGGGCTCCAGGACGCGGACGCCGCCGACCTCATGCAGGACGTGCTCCGGAGCGTGGCCCGGAACGCCGGCCGGCTCAACTACGACCCGGCCCGGGGGACGTTCCGCGGGTGGCTCTACACGGTCACCCGGAACAAGATTTACAACTTCCTCTCGGCCCAGCGGAACAAGCCGCGGGCCGGCGGCGACTCGGACGCCTGGGAGCGGCTCTCGGCCGCCCCGGCCCGCGAGGAGGAGGGGCCGGACGCCGAGTGGGAGCGGGAGTACCAGCGGCGGCTCAGCGCCCGGGCCATGGACCGGGTGAAGCACGAATTCCAGCCGGCCACCTGGAAGGCGTTCTGGCAGACGGCCGTGGACGGCAAGCCGGCGGCCGAGGTCGGGAAGGACTTGACCATGTCGCCGGGGGCCGTGTACGTGGCCAAGAGCCGCGTCCTGGCCCGCCTCCGCGACGAAGTGAAGGCGATGATGGCCGACGAAGAACGGGTCGCGGACCGATAGCCTCGCGCCCCGCCGCCCGCCCGAATACGGACCCCACCCCCATGTCCGACACCCCCTGCCCCGGCTCCCGCACCCCGTGCCCGTCCCGCGGCGAACTCGTCGGCCTGCTCGACGACCAACTCCCGCCGGCCGCCGCGAACACGCTCACCGACCACGTCGGTGCGTGCGTCGGCTGCCGCGAGCGGCTCGAAGGGCTGGCCTGCGACGACCCCCACTTCTCGGACGTGGTCCGGAACGTGGACCGGGACCAGCCGCCCCCCGGGTCGGCCTTCTGGCCGGCCCTCGACGCGGCCGAGGCCGACGGCACCCGCACGGCCGTGTTCGCCCTCGCCGACGGCACCCCGCTCAACGGCAACGGGCACGGCGGCGGCGACGGCGACGGCCACCCGTCGGGCGAACTCAAGCTCGACTTCCTCAAGCCGGCCGAGTCGCCCGACCACATCGGCACCCTCGGCCAGTTCCAGATCGTCCGCGTCGTCGGCCGCGGCGGCATGGGCGTCGTCCTCCAGGCGTTCGACCCGTGCCTGCGGCGGGACGTGGCCGTGAAAGTCCTCGACCCCCAACTGGCCGGCAACGACACCGCCCGCCAGCGGTTCTGCCGCGAGGCCCGGGCGGCCGCCGCCGTCACCCACGAGAACCTCGTCGCCGTCCACCAGGTGGACGAGGACGAGGCCAGCGGGCTGCCGTACCTCGTCATGCAACTGGTGGTCGGCGAGAGCCTGGAGCAGAAGATCCGCCGCTCCGGCAAGCTCACCGTGTCCGAAGTGGCCCGGCTCGGCATGCAGGCCGCCGCCGGGCTCTCGGCCGCCCACGCCCACGGGCTCATCCACCGCGACATCAAGCCCGGCAACATCCTCATGGAGGCCGACACCGACCGGGTGAAGCTGACCGACTTCGGCCTGGCCCGGGCCGCCGAGGACGTGAAGCTGACCCGCACCGGGTTCGTGGCCGGCACCCCGCTGTACATGGCCCCCGAGCAGGCCCGCGGCGACGACGTGGACCACCGGGCCGACCTGTTCAGCCTCGGCACGGTCCTGTACGAGGCCGCCTCCGGCACCCCGCCGTTCGACGGCAAGACGCCCCTCGCCGTCCTCCGCCGGGTGGCCGACGAGACCCAGCCGGAACTCTCGAAGGTGAACGCCGACGTGCCGCCGTGGCTCTCCCACGTCGTCGACCGGCTGCTGGAAAAGGACCCCGCCGACCGCTACCAGTCGGCCGCCGAGGTGGCCGAGGTGTTCGCGGCGGAACTGGCCCGGTCGCACACCCTCTCGGCCCTCGACGTGCCGGTCGAGGCGTGCGGGAAGGTCCGGTCGGGCACCCGCCGCCGGGGGCGGAAGGTGGGGTGGAAGTGCTACGTCAAGCGGGCCCTCCCGTGGGCCGGCGGCGTCCTCGTCGGCGGCCTGGCCGTCGGCCTCTTCGCCGAGTTCGCCACGCCGACCCCGGCCCCCGCCCCGACGGGCCACGAAACCACCGGCGGGTCGCCGGCCGACGACCCCTCCGCCGACCACGGCCCGCCCCCGGTCGCCGTCCTCGACGGCGGCAAGGACGGGTCGGTCTGGTCGGTCGACTTCGCCCCGAACGCCGACGGGAACGCGGTCGTGACCGGGACCGAGCGGGGGGTGGTGAAGTTGTGGGACGTGCGGGAGAAGTCCGTCACCGGCCGGCTCCCGGCCCAGGGCGGGTCGGTCTGGTCCACCTCGTTCGCCCCGGACGGCCGCCTCCTGACGGCCAGTGACGACTCCCGGGTGGTCGTCTGGCTCAAGACGGCCGTGGCCAAGTCGTACCCCCAGCCGACGGCCGTCAAGTCGGCCGCCTTCAGCCCGGACGGGAAGAAGGTGGCGACCGGCGACCGGGCCTCGTTCGTCCGCGTCTGGGACGCCGACGCCCAGGCCCCCGTCGAGGTCGAGGGGCACAAGGGGGCCGTCCACGCCGTCGCCTTCGGCCCGACCGGGGAGTTCTTCGTGTCCGCCGGGTCCGACGGGACGGCCAAGATCTGGCGGATCGGCACCAGCGACCTGGGCGAAGACCTCGTCGCCCCGGTGCGGACCCTCGACCACGAGCTGCCGGTGTACGGGGCGGCCTACAGCCCGGACGGGTCGAAGATCGCCACCGCCGCGGCCGACGGCGTCGTCCGCCTGTGGGACGCCAGCAACGGGGCCGTGCTGTACTACCTCCGCGGCCACAAGGGGGACGCCTGGGCCGTCAGCTTCAGCCCCGACGGCACCCTTCTGGCGTCGGCCGGGAACGACGGCACGGCCCGCGTGTGGGACGTGGCCACCGGCAAGGAGCGGCAGGTGTTGCGGGCCGGCGGGGCCGTGCCCCTGCACACCGTCCGCTTCGCCCGCGAGGGGTACCGGGTGGCGGCCGGCGGGCGGGACGGGAACGTCCGCGTCTGGGACTTGCCGAAGTAGCGTTACCGGATTTTACCGCTTTTAAACGGAGCGTTCGGCCCCAACCCGCGGCCGGCGAACGGCTTACCCGTTCCCGCTCCCATACCCCCCGGGAGAGCGGGAGCGGCGGCGAAATCTGCCGCGATTCCCCGCTCCGACCTTGACCCGTGCCCGCCAATGCCGCCCGAAGACCCCCGCATCTACTTCGCGGCCGAACGGACCCTGCTGGCGTGGCTGCGGACGGCCATCGCCCTCATGGGCCTCGGGTTCGTGGTCGCCCGCTTCGGCCTGTTCTTGCGCGTACTGGCCCGCGACCACGACCCGCTCGCCCACGCCGGGGCCGGCTGGGTGGGCGTGTCGCTCGTGGCCCTCGGCGTCCTGACGGCCGCCGCCGCGACGGGCCAGCACGCCCGCTACGCCCGCAGCCTCCCGGCGGACGCCAAGCCGTCGCACTACCTCGGGTGGCTGGCCGTCGCGTTCGGCGGCCTGCTGTCGGTGATCGGGGCGGTGCTGGCGGCGTACCTGATCGGTGACGGACGCTCCTAGATTTGCCGCCCCAACGGGGCGTCCGAGAATAGCCAGGGGTGGAGCGGAGCGGAACCCCTGGACCCACCCCCGCGAAACGGATCGTAGCCCCGACGGGGCGACCCGCGTGGGCGTCTCAGGGTCGCCCCGTCGGGGCGGTAAAGCCGGGCCACCCGGGTCAACGCCGAGGCCCCGGGGGTTCCGCCCCGGGGCCTCGCGTTTTCTCTCACCACTCAACACTTCCGGTTACGGCCCGATGGCGGCGGAGCCGCGCTCGCCGGTCCGGATGCGGACCGAGTCTTCGAGCGACAGGACGAAAATCTTGCCGTCCCCAATGTTCCCGGCGTCGCCGGTCCGGCCGGCGTGGACGATGGCCTCGATGGTGGCGTCCACGAACGCCTCGTTGACGGCGATCTCCAGCTTCAGCTTGGGCAGCAGCCGGATCTGGAACTCGGCCCCGCGGTACACCTCCGTGTACCCCCGCTGGAGGCCGCACCCGCGGACGTCGGTGACGGTCATCAGGTAAACGTCCCGCTCGGCCAGGGCCTTCTGCACGTCTTCCAGCTTCTCCGGGCGGATGATCGCGACGATCAGTTTCATGGGGCTCCGTGGAAAGGGGTTGGGTCGGGGCTGTCAGTGATTCAGGGGGTCAGGCGAAAGCCCACCCGTTGCCACGGGTGGGCCTCCTGCGACTGCCGCACGCGAACTTACGACTCGACGTGGGTCTTCACCGGGGTGCCGTTGAGGGCCGTCTCGAAGAGCCGCTCCAGGGCCGACCGGAGGACGACCGGGTCGCCCCCGCGGAACCGGAACTTGTTCCCGGACACGGTCGTCACGTACGGGTAAACCGCCTTGAACTCCGGGCTCGGCGGGCCGTCGCCGGCCTTGCAGAGGCCGGACCAGGCCTTGACCAGGGCGGCGTCGCTCGGGCCGTCGACCACGATGGTGAACCGCTTGCCGCCGTTGACCCCGGGGGCGGTGGCCGACTTCGGCATCACGGCCGCCCCGGCGTCCACGTCCGGCCCCATGTCGAACCCGACCTCGCCGTGCTGGCTCAGGTCGAGCCCGGTCGCCTCGTCCTTCGGCGACACGGTGAAGCCGATCGTCTTGTCGATGAGCAGCACCAGCACGCAGGTGACGGAGAAGGCGTACACGGCCGACATGAGCGACGCCTTGATCTGCCACATGATCTGGGAGGACATGTCGAACACCTTGACGCCGTCCACGTCCATCAGCTTGCCGGGGAACTGGTCGGGCCGGAATTCGGCCCCGAAGGCCCACAGCGGGAGGGCGACGAACGCCCCGGTCAGGACGGCCCCGATGAGCCCGCCGACGCCGTGGATGCCGAAGGCGTCGAGCGAGTCGTCGTACCCGAGGACGCCCTTGAGCATCACCGCCCCGTAGCAGGCGACGCCGGCAACGGCCCCGATGACCAGGGCCCCGTTCGTGGCCACGAACCCGCTGGCCGGGGTGATGGCCACCAGCCCGGCGACCATGCCGGACGCCAGCCCGAGGGCCGTCGGCTTGCCGCGGTGGCACCACTCGACGCCGGCCCACGCCAAGGCGGCGGTGGCGGCCGCGATCTGGGTCACGGTGAAGGCCGAGATGGCCTGCGGGTTGCTGTACAACGCCGACCCGCCGTTGAAACCGAACCAGCCGAACCACAGGAGGCCGGCCCCGAGGAGGGTCAGCACCATGCTGTTCGGGTGGAACGTCTGCTTGCCGTACCCGATCCGCTTGCGGAGCAGCAGGACGGCCGCGAGGCCCGAGAACCCGGCCGCGATGTGGACGACCGTGCCGCCGGCGAAGTCGATGGCCCCGTTGGCCCCGAGGATGCCGGACGCCGGGAACAGGCCGTTGACCTTCTGCGCGTCCTCGTACCCCCACTGGTACGACCAGACCCAGTGGGCGATGGGGTCGTACACGATCGTCGTCCACAGCACGGCGAACAGGCAGTACGCGCTGAACTTCACCCGCTCGGCGAAAGCCCCGCTCACCAGGGCGATGGTGATGATGGCGAACATGCCCTGGAACATCGCGTGCAGGTAGAGCGGCAGGTTGGTGTTCGGGAAGGTGTTGAAGCGGTTGAGCTTGGGCAGTTCCTTGTCGGCCTCGGCCTTCTGCGCGTCGGTCGCCGTCTTCGGGTCGATCCCCTTAAGTTTGAGGGCGTCCGTCTGGTCGTGCGGGACGGTCGATCGCCAGGGCAGGCAGACCAGTTCCGGACTGTACCCGACGAAACCGCCCGTGATCGGTTCGTTCTTGTCGTCCTTGCTGATCGAGAACGACTTGAGCGGATCGCCGAACGCCAGCGAGTAGCCGATCACCACCCATTGCACGCCGACGATGCCGAGGGCGACCATCGTGTGCATCATGGTGCCGAGGAGGTTCTTGCGGCGGGCCATGCCGCCGTAGAACAGGGCCAACCCCGGCATCATGAGCATGACAAGGGCCGACGACACGAGCATCCACGAGATGTCCGCGTACTTGTGGGCGTGCATGTCGGTCGTGGCGACGTCGGACATCATCGCGGGCGTTTTCGTCGGGTCCGGCGGAGTCGGTGCCGCCGGGGCGGCCGGAGCCGGCTCAGGGGCCGGCGGCTGGGCCAGCGCCGAGCCGGCGGTCAGACCACCCAGGAGGGCGGCGAGCGCGGCCATGCGTACGAAGTGAGACACGGAGCAGTCTCCTGGGTGAAAAGGGGGTGAGAGTATTACGGGACCGCCACCAAGCCAAGCAATAGGGGTGCCGGGAACGCCAAAAAAATAGGCATCGTGTGGCTCACGAGAATTCCAGCCTTCACGGAGCATCGTTCAATTTTTATTCTATGGCAACACGCCGACTTGTGACTTGATACCAGGCATATGTGCCACAACAGTACGCAATGCGGGGAAACGGTGCAGGCCTTGTGAATTCCCGCACAACCTCGCTCTGTTTGTAACGGCCCGGACCCGCCTACGCTGAAGGGGGTAGAGCCTGAAAGCCGGGCAGCGGGGACGAAAGCGGCCGGGGGAGTGCAAAATATGCTCTCACCACAAGGTTTCTTCCGCGTTGCGTAAGATGTTACCTCTAAGAGGTTTGTCTATCGTTCGCCGGTCGTGCGGGCACTGCTTTGGGAGTGGGCATTGGACAAGTTTCGGAATTGGCACTAAAGATGAATGGATTTTCAGTCGATGAGTCGCTATGGGTCGGACCTAGTCGCCGAAACATGGGCCAGTCGGACGGGTTTTAGCGGTTCCCCGCTGAACCTTCTCACGCGGCCGCCCCCGAGGGACGAACTGGACTGGATTGCGACCGCGGGCCTCCTTTAATGTGAGCCCGGATCAGTTACGGATCGCCGAGGCCGGGCCGACCGCCAGGCCGCGAGCGCGGGACGGGTGACGGGACGGGACACAGAAGCCCCGAACGCCCCCACCCTTCCGGAAGTCGGACCCCGCGGGCC
>JANPKP010000070.1:0-13232 GCA_031426095.1 Gemmataceae bacterium | reverse complement strand
GCCAGCTATGGGGAAGGATTTGCCGATGCGAACAACCCCGACATCTTGAAGGCATAGCCGTGGCTTCCCGCCCCGCCGCTGAGTTCACGTTCCGGGTCGAAAACGGTGACATCGGGCCTGAAGCGGCTCGGAATCTCGTGTCAGCCATCCGGCAGCTTGACGGCAAGCGGGTTACGCTCAGCCTCCGCGAGGTGAAACGTCGCCGCTCGAACGACCAGAACGCCTACCTGTGGGGCGTCGTCTACCCGGCGGTGGTGGACATGTTCCGGGCCTGCGGGAACATGGTCGATGTCGACGACGTTCACGACTTCTGCAAGCTCCGGGTGGCCAAGCTCGGGCAGGTGTTCGTGACGCCCGAGGGCGAGGTGGTGAAGTCGATCGGCTCCACCGCCAAGCTCAGTACCAAAGAGATGACCGACTACATCGAAAGCATTCGGGCGTGGGCGGCCCAGTTCGGATGTGATATACCCGATCCCTCAACACTCAACGAAGGAGACAAATGACATGGACAAGAAGTACAACTTGAAGGACAAGATCAACGGCAAGTACCACACGTTCGGCAACGTCACACCGGGCGAGAAAGGGCCGCGGTGCGGTCTGAAAGTGTCGCCCGAACTGCGGGAGCTGATCGCCGCGAAGCCGGACGGCCAGTGGGTGAATTTCCTGATGTTCGAGGACGACCGCCAACAGGACCAGGGAGTCGCCCGCACGGCCGCCTACGGCACCGATGCACCGTTCTGACGGGGGCGAGCCATGAAACCACTCCACCTCCTTCTCCTCCTGCCCCTCCTCCTCTCGGCCTGCACCCACCCCGGCCAGAACCGCTACGGCGAGCGGGACGTGGGCCTCAACGCGGTCGTCGCGTTCGGCACAGTCGTCTCCCTGCGGCCGGTCGAGATCGCCGGCGCGAACACCGGAACCGGTGCCCTGGTGGGGGCGATGGCCGGCGGGTACGGCGGCTCCCAGATCGGCGGCGGCAGCGGCTCCCTCGGTGCCGCCCTGGCCGGGATCGTGATCGGGGCGTTCGCCGGGCAGATGGCCGAGCAGGCCGCCCGCGACCGCGACGGGATCGAGTACGTCGTCCGGTTGGAGTCGGGCGTCACCGTGTCCATCGCGCAGAACGTGGCGGCGGACGACGTGCCGATCGCCGCGGGCCAACGGGTGATGGTGCAGACCTCGGGCGAGTACCGGCGGGTGCTGCCGGCTCCGGAAGGCACGAAGCGGTGAACCGCTTCCACTTATTCCTCTGCACCATCGGCCTCCTGCTCGTGTCCGCCGCATCGACGGCCTTCGCCTGCACGTCAGTTGACGGCAAGCCCGATCCGGTCTGCACGCCCGGCGTCGCCGATCCCCGCGTCACCCAGGCGAACATCCACCAGACGATCTGCGTGCCCGGCTACACCCGCTCGGTCCGTCCGCCGGTGGCGTACACCAACGCCCTCAAGCGGCGGCAGATGATCGAGTACGCGCTGCCCGGCACAACGAAGGACTACCAGGAGGATCACTTGCTGGCCCTGGAGCTGGGCGGGGCACCCTCCGATCCCCGAAACCTCTGGCCCGCGGCTTGGGCGGGGTCGAACAACGTGCGGGAAAAAGACCGCATCTCCGGCGTGCTACACCGGCTCGTGTGCCGCGGGGCGATGCCGCTGGCCGAGGCCCAGCGGCGAATGTTAACCGACTGGCGGCTCGCGCTGCCGTAACGAAAGGACGGAAGATGGACTGGGTACAAGTGTGGACGGCCTGCGTTGTCATATTGAGCGTCGCGGCCCTCTGCTGGAGCAAGCGGCCAACGGGACGCCTTCGCGTCGAACCTGACCGTGTCTTTACAGTTCTGGTATCGCTCTTCTTTTACGCGGTCCCGTTCGGGCGCGTGTTCGGCTGGTGGTAGCCTTCGCCAGCATCTCGACCGTCCACCTCGACCGCAAGTCGGCGTGGTGTGCCCGCTGCGCCCTGGCCCGGGCCGCCGCCGGGCTGGAGGAGGGCGAGACGCACGAGCGGCAGCTCTACATGCGGAACCCGACGGACACCGCCCTGGCCGACGCCTGGATGCAGACGCGGGAGGCGCGGGAGCGGACCCAGCACGGCATTGCGGTGCTTGACGGATACCTGCCGGAGACGAAACAGGAGCAGACGGGGTGGGTCATCCGCGTCACCAGCCCCCGGCCGTTCACCCTCCAAAAGGGCTAGTTTTCGCAGGGAAACCCCGTGCCGGTTTGTGTCGTAGTTGTGCGACGGAGAGACGCCTGTATAAAAAACATCACACATTTCCCATTACCCTTTCCCACCATAGACGATTGCCTTCCCGGTGCCCCCGTGCCATTAATTCCGGCATGCTCCGCATCAACGTCATCCCCAACTCGGCGGCTGCCAAGGCCTACTACCGCTCGTCCGACTACTACCTCGACGGCCAGGAGCAGCCCGCGTTCTGGCACGGCAAGGCGGCGGACATGCTGGGCCTGTCGGGCGAGGTCCGCATGGACGACTTCTTCGCCCTGTGTGATAACAAGCATCCCGAGACCGGCGAGCAGCTCACCAAGAAGACGCTCGACAACCGGCGGGTGGGGTACGACTTCACCTTCTCCGTGCCCAAGTCGGTGAGCGTGGCGTACACCCTGGGCGGCGACGAGCGACTGGCCGACGCCTTCCGCAACGCCGTGTCGCGGACGATGGCCGAGGTGGAGCTGGGCATGGAGGCCCGGGTGCGGAAGGGCGGGGCGAACGCCAACCGGACCGTGGGCAACTTGGCCTGGTGCGACTTCCTCCACACCACATCCCGCCCGATCGACTGCCAGCCCGACCCCCATCTCCATCTCCACGCGACCGCTTTTAACGTCGTCCACGACGGGGTCGAGGGGCAGTGGAAGGCCGGGGAGTTCGCGGCGACTAAGGCCGACGCCCCGTACTACCAGGCGGTGTTCCGCGCCCGGCTGGCCAACGAGGTGCAGGCCCTGGGCTACGGGGTGCGGAGGACGAAGGACGACTTCGAGATCGAGGGCGTCCCCGACCGGGCCGTGTCCGAGTTCTCCCGCCGCACGAAGCAGATCGACGCCCTGGCCGACAAGCTGGGCGTGAAGAAGCCGGAGACGAAGGCGCGGCTTGGAGCAACCTCACGCGAAAAGAAATCAAAAGGCCTCACCTGGGACGACCTCCTCACTCTGTGGCGTGACCGGCTCTCCGAACGGGAGCTGATGGCGATCGAGGAGACGCGGGCCAAAGCCGACAAGCCGCTGGTGATCGAGCCGCAGAAGGGGCGGGCGGTGGACTACGCCCTGGCCCACCTGCTCGAACGCAAGAGCGTGGCCACGGAGCGGGAGGTGGTGCGGGAGGCCCTGAAGTTCGGGATCGGCTCCGGCGTCACGCCCGAGGGGGTGTGGAAGGAGCTGGGGAGGCCGGGGATCATCCGCCGCGACGGGCAGGTGACGGTCAAGGCGGTGGTGGACGAGGAGAAGGCGATTATCCGGTTCGCTGAGAAGGGGCGCGGCAGTTGCCGGCCCCTCCGAGGCTTGACGGCCGGTCGGGCCGAAGCAGAGCTGCGGGCGGGATGGCCCCGCGTCACCGAACCGGTCGCCGTGGGCGAGGCCGTTGGCGTCGGCCGAACTCCGCAGGGAGCCACCGCAACTCCACCCGACCTTGCCACACTTTCGCGCTCGCAGCAAGCGGCCATTAAGCACGTCTGGAAGTCGCACGACAAACTCATCCTCATCCGGGGTGCCGCCGGGACGGGCAAGACGACGCTGACCCGGGCCGCCCTATCAGGGATTAACGTGCCGTGGGTGATCCTCGCCCCGACCTCCGACGCCAGCCGCAACGTGCTTCGGAACGACGGGTTCGCCGAGGCCGATACTCTGGCTCGCTTTCTCCAGGACGCCGAGTTCCAGCAGACCGCCAGAAACGGTTTGATTTGGCTGGACGAGGCGAGCCTGGCCGGGGCCAAAGACCTGCACCGGCTGACTGAGTTAGCCGCCCAACTGAACAGCCGCGTCGTCCTCTCAGGCGATCGCAAGCAGCACAAATCCGTCGCCCGCGGTGACACGCTCGCGTTGCTCGAAGATAAGGCCGGTCTGCCGGTGGCGACGGTGGACGAGATCCAGCGTCAGCGGGGCGAGTACAAGGCGGCGGTGGCGATGCTCGCCGACGGGCGGACGGGGCGGGCGTTCGACAAGCTCACGGACATGGGCTGGGTCAAGCGGGCGGGCCACGACGCCCTGGTGGACGAGTACGTTTCCGCTGTGAAGAAGGGCGAAAGCGTGCTAGTCGTGTCCCCGACGCACAAGGAAGGCGGGCGGATCACCGAAGCCATCCGGGAGCGGCTGAAAGCAGAGGGGGCGATCAAGGATGACGAGAGGGAGTTCACCCGCCTGGTGGCAGCAAACCTCACCGGCGCGGAGATGGCCGACGGAAGCCGACCGGGTTCGCCGGACGATGTGGCTCAGTTTCACCGAGCATGCGGCAAGATGAAAGCCGGGGGACGTGTTGCTGTTGCCGAGCTGGATGACCGACACCGAGAGGCTGGAGGCTTTGCGGTCTATCGAAGCGAGGTGGTCCGCCTCGCCCCGGGCGACGCCATCCGCCTCACCGCCAACGGCAAGTCGCTCGACGGCCACCGCCTCAACAACGGCAGCCAATATACCGTCGCCGGGTTCGACCCCGCCGGGAACGTCCGCTTGAACAACGGCTGGCTGCTCCCCCCGGACTTCGGCCACTGGCAGCACGGGTACGTCGTCACCAGCTACGCCGCCCAGGGCAAGACGGTCGACCGCGTCCTGGTGGCGATGGGAACCGAGTCGCTGCCGGCGGTGTCCAAGGAGGCCGCCTACGTCTCCGTCAGCCGGGGGCGGAAGTCGGCGAGCATTTATACCGACGACCCCCGGGCGCTCCGCGACCACTGGCAGGTGGAGCGGCCCCGCCCGCACGCCACCGACCTCGTCCGCAAGCCCCGGCACAAGCTGATGCGGCGGCTGAAGGCCCACGTCGCCCGCCTCCGCCTGGCCGCCACCCGGGCGGTCGAGCCGGTTCTGAACCCCCTACCCCCGAAGGAGTACGCCCATGAGAGATAGCATGCTGGACCGGATGAAGCAGGCGGCCGGACCGCCCGCCCTCTCCCGCGGCACCGGGCAGGGTGCCGTGCCGGAGTACCTGTCCGACGAGCCGGTCGAGGACCTGGAGGGGCGGTCGCTCCCCCACTCGCAGTTCGGGCTGAAGGTCATCTGGCTCGGCCAGGGCGACGCCCGCACCGCCAAGACCATCCTCTACGGGTCGATCTGCGGCATGATCGAACTATCGCAGGAGGAGGACGGGGAGTCGGTGATCGGGTTCGAGTTCCAGGCCACCGAGGGGGGCAAGGAGCGGGTGTTCCGGTGCCTGATCCGGGGCCGGCGGCTGGACACCCTGCACGACTACATCAGCCGCAGCCGGCGGGTGACGCTGTTCGTCCGGGGGAACGTCGAGGGGGTGGTCATCGAGCCGGTGAGGCCGGAGGAGTAAAGCGCTGTTCGACCAGATGCCGGTCCAGGTCAGCCCGTCGATGGGAAAAACTGATCAGTCTTCGTCGCCTTCGGGGTCAACAAAGTAACCACTAAAGATCGTGTCCCGATCAGGAAGTGTGAAACCAGTGCCGATGGCTAACCCGGTGGCATTAATGACCAAAGACTTAGCGACCTGCTCGATCGAGCGGACCACGCACACAGCGGTGCAAGACCATGACCCGGAAAGGTGGCCCCAGGATGAGCAGGATGTTGTTTCCCATGCGTCAAAATCGAACGTGAGCAGAATGCCACGCTTTTGAACGTACGCAGTGCGGGTTTGACCTCGACCAGACGCCGCCTTGTTCGGGAATTTCTTCTTAAAACGCCAGCCGCCCGCATAAATCACAATCGAACCAGGATGCAATAGCTTGGCTGACGACCTGCTCCACGATTCTGACAGATCGACAACCGGGAAGGCGGTGAGCGATCCCCTCAAAACACTCTCATAAAAGGAATATGCATGCCGACCAAGTTCGATTGATTCATAAACATAATTGTACTCTCTGCCCCGATAAGACATCTTGGGGACCGGAAGCTCGCCATCTTCGGAGATGACCTGGGCTAAACGCAGTGATTCGAAATGATTCCCGTTCTCAATTGGAAAATTGGCTGTCGCAGCAACATCCAGTATGCGCCGATGATTGAAAAAATCCCAAAGAGCAAAGCCGATCGAATGTGCCGGAGGGGACAAACGGAGGTTCAATGTCTGGTCTTTGACTTCACTCAACCACCTCGCCTTGTCATGGCGTAGTTGGTCTGATGTTACATTGAGTGCCAGGTCACGTTTGGTGTGTGCATCGCTGTGACAGTGCAGGCAAAGCACGATTAGGTTCTGCTCTGAATGGTCGCGTGTTTCGGACCAAGCCGTTATATGGTGAATGATGATTGGCTTGTGTGGCTTGCGGCAACGGCAGCATGTTGACTGTGACTCGTAGAGCAGCCGGTGCAAGGTTTCCGTAGGAATTGGGGGGCGTGTGCCCTTCCGAATCTCCTTCGCGAGTTCACCTTCAACGCCCAATTTATTGAGTTGAGACAAGCTGAGTTGTTTCAGCTTGTTCATGGTAAAGCCCTGCCGAGCGAGCGTTGTTGCTCGCCCGGAATCTATGCCACGAGTGAAAAGTGCTTGAGCAGTCGGAGACAGAGCCATCATTTTCCTCGGCCAAGCACGCTAGTTATTCAGGCTATCGTTTTCGCTTATTCTTCACAAAGCCCTCTTCCTGGATTATATGCGAGAACAACGGAGCGGCTTCCGCCTCACGCTGAACCGCGTTCTTCTCTCGGACAGCCCTCGCAGCAGCCAGCTTCTCAGCACTCTGCGGCTCGTACAGCCCGACCGCTCCCCAGGTGACGCAATAGCGGCACGGGTGGATCACCTGCCCCTTGATCTCGATGGTGCGGACTGGGTCCAACTCGGTCAGCAACTCGCCGAATAGCTCCTCGTAGGTCTTGGCCGCCTTCGCGGTGCCGTCGGGCATCCGGCGGACGAACATCGAATTGTCGGAGGTCTTCCGCTCGCCGCAGTACATCTTGTAGGCCACGGCAACAGGGGTTGAGTTCCCGGTGTGGTAGTCGCCAGGTACGACCGTGATCCGCATCCAGGGGCGATAACCACGCCCCAGAGCCTCGCGGGAGATGGCCTGAGCTTCCTGGTAGGTGCGGAGGGCTTTGGAGGCGATCTGCGCACGGTTCTCGGCGTTGGCGATGTCGAGGGAGGTCGGCTGGGTCATGTTTCCGTCTCGTCATCACGACTCTGCTCGTGCGAGAACGGCCACGGCGTCGGCACCGGCTGCTTGCCTATCAACGCGGTGCGGGCGGTCAGGTAGCCGGCACACAGTCCAGTGTACCCGCCTTTGCCGTTCGATGGCGACTGGTGGCAGTAGAACGGCACGCCCTCCATCACGCACTTGAGGGCGTCGAGCACGGTCTCGGTACAGCCGTTGGGGAAGGTGCCGGCCCGGAACGCACACGAGTTACACGGCTGCGGGAGCACCTCGCGGACGGTCTCGGGTCCGAGCTGCTTCTCTAAAGCAGCCCGTGCTTCCGTCGTCAGGTGGGCAATGTTGTGGCCCACAGCCCGACCTTCGGCTGTGGGCTTGTTGCGGACATTGGTCATTGCGTACCTTCCCAAAACTCGATCAGATTTTGCAAGGCGGCTTAGGGCGTGGGGCCGTAGCCGTAGTTTCCCTCCTCCTCTTCGCCTTTGAAGATCGCCACGCAGTCGCAGCTTCTGTCCGGGATCGGCGGGTACTCAAAACTGATGACGATGGGCTTGGTGATTCTGGTCATGCCGCCATCCCAGCTTCCGCAAGAGCTTCCCGGATGGTGGTGAGCGTTCGCTGGGCCAAGATGTCTTCACCCGGCACAAAGGTGAGGTCTTCGAGAAGCGTCTCGATTTCCCGCTCGGCGTCCTGAAGGGCTGCGAGCAGTTTCGGGGCAGCTGCTATCAGGCGAGCATTGGCTCGATTTTCCTCGTCACTCCGCTTGAACGCTCCGACGTTGGCGATCAGGTGGTTGTCGTCCGCATAAACCAGCTCGCAGGCTGGGCGAGAGTTCTCGGGCGAATAGCTCCAGGTTCCTGGTGTGAAAGCTTGGTGGGTCATGGTCGAATCCTTTCTGTTGCGGCCCCGCCAATCGGGGCCTGATAGCACCTGACCGAAGCCGGTGGTGCTGGGACGGGCAAGCGAAACTGGGAGGCTCCCGCAGGGAAACCCGGTTGGCAGCTTGAGCGGCCCGGCTCGGGCTTCAAGGTGCGTCTGAAGGCCACGGGCGGGCCGTTGCAAGGAAGGGGCCAGTATGGCACGCTTGGCAAACCGGAGAGCGCGTCGCCGTTTCAGCGATCTGTCGTCTCGATCCCGGAAGTCGTACCAACAGTAGGGGCACAGTCGGAGCGGCTTTCGCAAGAAGCGTGGCCATTCGCAATGCCCGCCGGATTCCCAGCACCAATCGCAATCAGGGATGGATTCTTCTTTCATGATCGCCCTCCGCGTCAGGGATCGGAGGCAGGCGTCGCGCAGCGACCGCAGCGAAGCGAAGTGCCGTAGAGCCCGGCCCGAAGGGAGACGCCCAGTCACGATTCGATCCAATTCGATAAATCAATCGCGTTCCGCATCAGCCCTTCGCTGACGCGACCTGTGAGCAGTAGGCTTTTGAGGACAAACCTCGCCCGCTCCTCGCTCAGGTCCTCGATCTTCTCTTCCATTTCTTCCGTCATCGTCTCGTCCTTTCTTTGTTTTGCTTCTCCACCACCGCCCACACGGCATCCGCTTCCCTGGCGGCCATCTCCGCCCAAGCAACGGCTTCCGGTTCACGCACCGTATAGAACGCCTCCACCCGGCATGTTTGCCGGTCCTCATCCCGCACCACTACGAGGGACACGTCGGGATGGGCACCGAGGCGGCGGCGTGCAGCAAGGCGGAAGGCCGAACACTGGTCAACGGCTTGGCAACCGGCGGCGGGGGAGGTCCAGACGGTGAGGCGGGTCACGCAGCGAGCCGTAGCACTTTGATCGCAGCGCTATCGAGCACGTCACCGCCAACCCGCTTGGTCGTATAAAACTTCACGAAGGGCTTATCCGTGAATGGGTCGCGCAGTATGCGGATGCCTTCGCGTTCTGCGATTTGATACCCCTCGCGGAAGTTACCGACGGCAACGGCCAGCGCCCCCCTCTCGGCGGCGGGCATCTCGTCAACGACGTGAACCGGGATACCCGCAAGAGTGTCCGGCTGGCCCGCCGCTAAGCCCGGCTGCCAGAGGTACGCGCCGGTTGAGTGTTGGAGCAAGCGGACGGCTTGAGCAGTGCTGGTGTTCATGATGAAAGATGCGGTCGTGGTGTACTCGCCACCCAAGCTGCGGCAAAGGCGAAGAACGCACTCGGCCGAAAGTGCCCCGCCGCCGCCAGACTGGATGATTTCGATTGAACCCTCTCTGGCGCGGGTCAAAATCCCGTGCGGCTGGCCGACGCCCGTTCCGTTCAGAAACGCCTCTCTCTCGATTCGAGCGAACAGTTCAGCCACCTTGCCGACTAGCCAGGACACAATGTCCGCCGACTCGTCCAGCTCTTTTTGAGTCGTCTTTGGCTGAACGTACAACTCGTGTACGGGGATTGCTGGGCCGTGGTTGACCTTCAGGGATTCCGTCTTAATGGTTGCAACGGAGGCAAGCCGTCGAAGTGGTGACAGGCCATGAAGTGCAAAACGGATACGCTCCGCCAAGACATCCGCCATGCCATAACCGCCGTCGGGATCGTTATTATCTTCATTCAAAAAACAATCAATGCCCGTCCGCAAGTACCTCGCGAGCCTCTCGTAGTATGCGTCTTCCTCGTTTTGATGTTTCATCGCCCCCGCCCCTGGTCCTGCACCAACATCTCTCTGGCCCGCGTGAGGGCGAACCCCGCCCGGTCCCGCACCGTCTCCGGCACGGCCAACTGGAGGCGTCCGTCCCCGGACTTGGTGTGCCGGGCCTCGTGATAGTCTTTGAGGACGTTGGCGGTCAGGAACAGGCTGGCACGAAGGAGCGTGTTTTCTACGGCCATGTCTTTGGGTTCGTGGGTCATGGGTGGTTACCCTTACCCAGGAAGTACGCCTTCACGGCGGCGACGTAGTTCCGGCGGGCACCCACCCACGCGGCCTCGGCCGTCACCCGCTCGGCGTGCTTCCGGCGGGCGAGGAGGGCGACCTCCTTCGAGGTGGCGTGGTTCTTCGGCTTGTTCCGCTTTCCCCGGATCGCCTTGAGCTTGGCCAGCCGCTCGCGGTCCAGGCCGTCCCGCGAGCGTGAATAGCGGCTGTCGATGTCGATGTGCTCCAAAGCCATCACGCCTCACCTTTCGCGATTGCGGCTTCGAGGCGTTGTGCAATATTCTTCACGGCTTCGTCGGCGGAATCTGCGGCTCTACCGATGTAGCTCGCGTGGAGCGGAAGCAGTCCGCGGGCGACCAATTCACGCAGCTCAACGACGGTGATTCGTAGCAGACGCCGCAGGCGTTTGTTCTCCTCCATCAGCTCGATGGCGATACGGTTATTGAGTGCCTTGCTCACCGCGACCGCCCCTTCTCGGCTTCGATGGCGACGACCGCTTGCCGGATGTCGTCCTCGTTCAGGTCGAAGCCGTCGCCCTGCAGGCGGCCGACCACCTTGAACTTCAGCGGCTGATACACCCGTTGGGCACGCTCGTCGTCGCCGAGGGCGTCCGCGGCCAGGGCGAGAGCGAGCTGCGCCGGGCCGCTTCCGCCGTACCCCCAGTTGAAGCCGTCGGGACTGTGGTTCCGCAGGTCGTGGCGCGGGTCCAGATCGCGGGTGCGTGAGCCGTCGGTGACGACGACTTCGCAGCCGTCAGAGGTTCGGGTTCCGATGTAGTGCTTCATGGGTGGCCTCCTTGCCTGGTTGTTTCCTCCGGTAGTCACGCAGCCGGCACAGGGGCGAGCAGAACCGCTGCCACGCCCGGACGGCCACGTACACTTTGCCGCATTCATCACATGTGCTTTGCGTCATCGGATATGCATTTCACGGATCGGCGGACGTGTCAATGAGTTTCGCCAACCCGGCTAAAACAGGGTCATTTGCGACCCACCTTTCGCCACCCGCGACCGGAATGAGGGTACGATCTCTATCGGCTCATTGGCTGGTGGCGGCTCCTTGACCGCTTCCGGCTCCGGTGCCTTCTCCTCCACCTTCCTCCGCACGGGCAACACCCGCTTCTCCACCCTCGGCCTGGCCGGGGCGGCTTCCACCGCGTGGCTCTCCCGCACGGACTTGATCTCCTCGGCCAGATCGGCGGCGGTCGGCTCCCCCTCGGCGGGCGTGCCGGAGAGGGCATCACGCAGCTTGTCGCGTAAGCCGGCGAGATGGTCCTGGTAGGCGTCGTGGGCGAACGGGCGGCCGACGCGGGCCTCGAAGTCGGCGAGCTGGGAGCGGCAGAGCGTCAGCTCGCGGCGGCCCTCCTCGACGTGCTCGGCGTAGCTCCCGGCGACTCGGTGGAGGGCGTTCATCACGGCACGCGGCCCCTGCGACTCCTTCGAGAGCATCCACTTGCGGAGGGACTGGCCCTCCAGGTAGACGTCTGCACCCCCGCCCGGATGGACCTCGATCCCGAAGGACAGCCCGACGAACGAGCCGAGCGGGAAGCGGCGGGTGTAATCGACCCGCTCCGGTATACGGTTGAGTGCCTGGGCGAAGGCGGCGTCCTGCGGGCGGAGGTTCTTGCCCGCCACGGTGACGATGCCCGAATCCCCACCTTCCGCGGTCCGCTGGTCCGCGGACAGGGCGGCGATCCGCTTCTCCAGCCGGTCGATGGCCTGGGGCAGCTCCCGCATGGCGCGGCGGGCGGTGTACTGCTCGTCGGCGTGGTTGCGGCGGAGGACGGCGAGGCGTTGCAGCTCGGCGTCGGTTTCGGCCAGCACGAGCACGGCGGGGTTACCGGAGGCGATAGCCTTCACCTCGGCGTAGCTCAACTCCTGGCCGCCCACGTCCTCGGCCCGGCGGACCCCGCTCTCACCGGTCATCACCTGGGCGATGAACTTGGCCTTCGTCTCCAGGGCCTGCCACATATACGCGTCGAAGCTCCCCTCCGTAACGTAGCGGTAGACCGCGACCTCGGCGTTCTCGTTCCCCTGGCGGAGAATGCGGCCATCACGCTGCTCCACCTCGGCGGGCTTCCAAGGGGCATCCAGGTGGTGGAGCGCCACCAGCCGCTTCTGCACGTTGGTGCCGGTGCCGAGCTTGGCCGTGGAGCCGAGGAGCACCCGCACGCTCCCCTGTCGGACCTTCTCAAACAACGCCTGCTTCTTGGCGTCGGTGTCCGCATCGCCGATGCTGGCGATTTGTCCCGGTGGGATGCCGCGCTGGATGAGCTTGCGGGTGACTTCCTCGTAGGCCGAGTACCCCCAGGCGGTGGGGTGAACGCCCATGTCGCAGAAAATCATCTGCGTGCCACGGGTGGGCGTAGTCCGCTCCCAGGTGGCGGCGACGTTCTCGACCAGGGCGTTGACCTTCGAGCCGGGGAAGTCGGGGGCGCTGGATGAGAGCATGCGGGCGTCGAGGGCGAGCTTGCGACCGTCGGTGGTGATGGCCAGGGCGTTGTCGATGCGCGGGTCCACCTTCTCGCTCCGTATTTTCTCGTACCGCTTCACCAACTCGTCCTGGAGTTCCTGCTGCTCGTCCGACATCCGGCAGGCGACGATCTGCGGCTTACCTCCCACCAACGTGGGCCGGGGGAGGTTCAGCATCTCGGCGGTCTGCACGTCGGCGAACTGGCGGAACATCTGCTGGAGTTCGGGCAGATTCACGAACTTGGCGAAGCGGGAGCGGGGGCGGAACGACTTGCCGTCCGGGCTGATCTCCATCGCCTCGATCACCTCGCCGAATTGAGCCGCCCAGGCGTCAAATGCCTCGATTCCGGCGGCCTTCAAGCCGTCCGGGTCGAGGAACCGCTGCATGGTGTAGAGTTCGACCATGCTGTTGCTGACGGGGGTGCCGTTGGCGAAGGTCAGTCCGAATCCGGGGTGCTTCTCGTCGAGGTAGCGGGCCTTCATGTACATGTCGAACGCCCGCTCGCTACCCCCCGCCGGGATGCCGGCGACCCGGTCCATCTTACTTGGCGTCTCGAGGTTTTTGACGGCCGCCGCCTCGTCGTAGAACACGTAGTCCACGCCCAACTCGTCGAAAACGAGCCCGCTGTCTTTCTTGTCCTCGGCGAGAAGGTCTTTGAGCT
>JANPKP010000069.1:0-18040 GCA_031426095.1 Gemmataceae bacterium | reverse complement strand
GGGCGGCCGCGGGGTTGGCCGCGCGGGGGTGCGCGCCCAAGCGATGTGCACCCCGGCCGCGGCACCCCCCCGGGGGTGGCCGGCGGCCGTGTCGTTGGTGCCGTTCGCCCGGGTCGCGGGCTGTGGGACGGGAAAAAGGTTCAAGCCGCGGGCCGGCCGTGCCGATAGTAGCGGTAACGCCTGCTGTTCACCCGGTGGTCTCCCTTCGAGGGTTTCGAGGGCGGTCGGTGGGCGGCGGAAGTGCTGGCAGGAGGCCGCCATGTCCCGCAAGCTGATCCTCGGGGTGTTCGCCGTCGCCGGTCTGACGACCAACAGCGGCTGCCTCATCAACCAGTATTCCAGCGACCCCAACGTCCGGATGCAGCAGTTGCTGTACCAGTCGGAAGACCTCCGGCAGATCGGGCCGGAGTGGCGGCGGTTCTGGTTCAACGACCAGCCGTCGCACCTGACGCCAGAGCGCATCCACGGCGGCATCATCTAACGGCCCGTGCGTTCCGAAACGAGCCGCGGGCCGCGGGTGGGAATGGTTTCCCCACCCCGCGGCCCGCGGCTGTTTCTACCTCACGGCCGGGCGGCTGTCTCCGGCCCGGGGGCCGTGCGTAGGCCGTCGCCGACGAGTTGCAGCCCCAGCCGACGCGACGGCGTGGGGCCACCCCCAACGAGCTTCATCAGGACGACGTTCCAGCCGTCCTGTAACTCCACTTCGAACTTGGCCCGCTTCAGGCCCGGCTTGTCCGGCGAGAGGTCGTTGGCGACCTTGCCGTTCACCCAGACGCGGGCCGGCACCTCGGCCGCAAGGGTGGCGACGGCCGTCTGCCGCTTCGGGGCGAACACGGCTACCCGCACGAACACCCCGCCGGCGGTGGAGGGGAAGGCGTCGCGGAGGTCGGCCGTGCCATCGGGGCCGGCGGGGTGGACGTGCCACGGGCCGCCGGCCTTGCCGGTGGCGTCGGCGAAAACCTCGGGCGGCGGGGGCGACAGGTCGGCCGCCCCGGCTTGACCGACGGCGAACGCGGCCACCGTGCCGCGTAGGCCCTCCTGCTCGCCGCGGTTCTGGAGGAACGCCAGGAGATCGACGAACTGGTCGCGGGTCAGCTGGGCCACCGCGTCCTCGGGCATGAGCGACGTTTTCGTCGGCCCCGCCTCCTCCACGTCGTCCTTGCGGACGTGAACGTCCCGCCCGCTGGCGTCGCGGATCACCACCTCCTTCGCGGTGTCGGAGAGGCGGAGCCCCGTCAGCGTCAGCCCCTTCGCGGTGACGACGCGGTACGTCTGGTAGCCCTCCTTGATCTCCTTGCTGGGCGTGATGATCGACTCCAAGAGCTTCTCGACGGTCTGCGTGTCCCACACCCGCGTCAGGTCCGGGCCGACCTGGCCGCCGACCCCTTCCAGGCGGTGGCAGCCGGCGCACCCCAGCACTTTGGTGTTCAGAAACAGTTCGCGGCCCTTCTTCGCGTCGCCCTGCGTTCGCACCAGTTGGACGAGCTTCCGCACCTCGGCCGGCTCCATCGAGAGGAGCAGCCCGCCCTTCATCACGTCGGCTCTCAGTCGGGCGAGGGCGGGGTCGTCGGCGAAACGGTGGAGGGCGTCCGTCACCCGCGGGAAGAGGTCGCGGGGCAGCTTACCCGTCAGGAAGCGTTCGCCGACGAGTTTCGCCCCGTCCGCCTTCGCTCCGAGGACGGCGACCGCCTCGGCCAGCAACTCGGCGTCGATGCCTTCGAGGAGCTTTTCGGCCGCCGCCCGGCCGTCGGCGGGGGCCACGACGGCCAGCGTCCGCAACGCCTGCACCCGCAGCGTGGTCGGCCCCGGCTCGGCCACGAGCTTGCCCACGGCCCCGGCCACCGAGGGGTCGTCCATGACGCGGACGGCTTTGAGGAGGGCCAGCCGCTCGGGCAGGGGCCGCTTCTCGTCGGCGACCATTTCGAACAGCTTCGGGGCGGCCTCGTTGAGCCGCGTGACCTCGGCCGCCCGGACGACCGCGAGGCGGATGTCGGGTTCCGGACGCGAGAGCCACTGCGTCAGGAGCCGCCGCGTCGCCGGGCCGGCCGTGCCGCTCGTGGTGCCGAACACCTCGACGGCGGCCTGCACCACTTCCACCGGCTCGTCCGGCCGGTTGGCGAAGAACTGGGCCAGCGGGTCGAAGCCGACCGGAGGGTCGAGCTGGTAGTTCGCGTAAGAGCGGACCAGCGCCTCCCGCTGGTCCGGCGACAGGTGCGGGTTGGCGAGCAACTCGGGCAGCGCCTCGGCGGCCGGGCGGGTGCGCAGGGCCGCGAACGAGACGACCGCGAGGTGCAGGTTGCCGGCGTCCCCGGACTGGGCGAGGGAGAGCAGGGCGTCCACGCCCTGCCTGCCGAGCCGTTCCAGCCCGCGGACGTGTGCGTCGTGCAGGAACGGGTCGCGGCCCTCCTCGAACTTGAGGGCGTTCACCAGGGCGTCGGCCGCCCCGCCGTTGCCGACCCGGCCGACGGCCAGGGCCGCCGCCCGCCGCACGGCCGCGTTGTGGTCGCCGAGCGACTTGAGGAGCGCTTCGTGAACGGCCCCGTCGCCCGGGGCGGCGTTCCGCCCCAGGCCCTCGCACGCAAGCCGCCGCACGTCGGCCGACTCGTCCGCGAGTGCCTGGCGAAAGACCGCCTCCACGTCCGCGTCCCACCCGGCCTGGAGGACGCCCATCGCCGGCAGCCGGGCGTCGTCCGCCAGCGTGTCGTCGCGGAACGCTTTGAGCACCAGATCGCGGGCCCTCGCGCCCCGGCGGACGAGCTCCTTCCGCGCCTCGACGCGGTCGGTGAAGTCGTCGGCCCCGAGCGTTTCGACCAGCTCGGCGTCCGTCCGCTTCCCGATCTTCGCCCAACTGTCGAGGTCACGCAGCGGCAGCGCCGGCGACTCGGGGGTGCCGGCCCAGCGAATGCGGTAGACGCGGCCGTGGACGCCGTCGCCCCACAGCTTGCCGGCCCCGCCGGAGTCGGTCCGCCAGTCGCAGACGTAGATGGCCCCGTCCGGCCCCGTCACCATTTGACAGGGGCGGAACAGGGGGTCGTCGCTCTTGAGGAACTCGAACTCGCCCGCGACCTTGAAGCTCGACCCCTCCGGCGTCACGGCGTAAGCCCGCACGAGCTTCCGGAAGGCGTCCGGGTAGAACAGGAGCCCGCGGTAGGCTTCGGGGATGCGGGTGTCATTGTAGATGAGCAGCCCGGCGGGGGCCCCGCGGCCGGTCTTGAGCATCGGCGGGAGGCGGCCGGGCAACTCGCCCGCCACGGCCGCCCGCACGAGGTCGGGCCGGCAGCAGCGGGCCCCCTCCCCGAGCCGCCAGCCGTAGTCGGCCCCCTCGGCGACGTGGACGAGCCGGCAGCCCATGAACCGGCTCCCGTCCTCGTTGTCGTTGTCGGCGTGGAACAGGTTGAATCGCTCGTCCTGGGCCACGTCGCGGTACGGGTTGCGGTAGCCGACGGAGAAGACTTCGAGCTTCGACCCGTCCGGCCGGCAGCGGAACACGGCCCCGGTGCGGAGGGCGGTGGCCCGGCTGCCGTCGGACCCCTCGGCCACGTTGTCGTCGTCGCCGCTCGTGAGGTAGAGCCAGCCGTCGTTGCCGATGGTGAGGCCGGAAACCTGGTGGTGGTGGAAGCCGCAGAACCCGTGGGCGATGACCTCCCGCACGTCCCACTTCCCGCCCGGCGTCGACTGCTTGTACCGGCGGACGGTGCCCCGGCCGGTGACGTAGAGCCAGCCGTCGTGAAACAGCACGCTCGACGGCAGCTCGTCCGCGACGACCGGCTTCGGCGACCCGAAGGTGCCGGTTGCGGGGTCGTACTTGAGTTGCTTCACCACGTCGGTCACGAACTTCCGCATCGTGGCGACCTGCCGCGTCGAGCCGTCCCGGTAGCGGACGACTTCCTTCACCTCGGTCGCGGTGTTGGAGAGCGGGTCTTTCCGCCACTCCAGCACGAAGAGCGAGCCGTCCGGCCCGAACGTGAGGCCGACGGGGTTGACCACGTCCGGGTCCGAGGCGACGATTTCGAGGCGGAACCCCTCCGGCAGGTAGTAGCCCTTGAGGTTCGGGTCGAAGCGGCCCTGATCGACGAGGGTGACCGGGAAGGGGGCCGGCCGGGGGGCGGATTGCGGTTGCTCGAAGTCGGCCGGCGGCGACGGCGGCAGGGCGAAGGAGGTGGACGCGAGGACGGTGTAAAGGCCGGCTGCGAGGAGAGCGGCTCTCATTAACGGTACCTCGGGTGGGTTGGGCGGCGCGACGGGTGTGCGTTCAACTTACCGCACGGGGCGAGGCGGGGGGTGGGAAACGGAGTGATTCCTTCCTCATGGCAGTCGGCTTGCCGGCCGGCCGTGTTCGTGTAAATTAGTCCCAACGGGGCGGGGTAGCTCAGTGGTTAGAGCAATCGCTTCATAAGCGATGGGTCGCCGGTTCAAACCCGGCCTCCGCTACTCGACGGGGTCCCCGGAATCCTTGCGGTTCCGGGGACTCTTTGCGTTTCCGCGGGTCCGCCCACGTCCGACATTTCCTGACCCCCCGCCGCCCGTGTTCAACACGCTAGCCCGCCCGCCCAAACGGCACGCTGTCTGCTGAATAGGGAGTCTGGTCGTTCCCCTCGGGTTTCCCTCTGGAGGTACAGCCGTGATCTTCCAAGTGCGTACCGATAATCACATCCGCAACAGCGCCGAATTTGCCGAGTCGATCCGGGGCGACGTGGAGGCCGCGTTCACCCCGCGGTTCGGCGATCGCCTCCGCCGGGTCGAGGTCTACCTGGAGGACGCGAACTCGCACAAGGGCGGGGTCGATACCCGCTGTTCCATCGAAGTTCACCTCGCGGGCCGGCCGGCCGTGGCCGCCGAGGACCGGGCGGCGGACGTGGAGACGGCCGTCGAGGGGGCGATCGAGAAGGTGTTGAAGGTCCTCGAAAAGCAGCTCGGGCGGGAAGAGGACCGGGCCGGGCACACGTCCGCGGCAGGCGACCAGGGTATCTGAGTTGCGCGACGGGGCGTGCTTGCGGCCACGCCGGCAGGGCCGTCCGTGTGGGCGACACACCGGCCGCCGGGCTTCGGCGGGTGGACCGTGTTACGCCCGCCGCACGCAGTCGACTGCAACTTCGTGTCTCACGACCGTCGCCGCCCCGGGCCGGAGAGGGATCGGTCGGCGACGCTAGTCGTCCGCCGAGCGGGTGTCGGCCCCCAGAACGGCCGATAAGACAGGGGGACGCACGCCCCACCCCGCCCGGCGGCCCACCATGCACGATACCGGCCTGATCCTCACCCTGACCGGCGGGCTCGCCGCCGCCCTCGCACTCGGGTACGTCACATACCGCCTCGGGTTCTCGCCCATTGTCGGCTACCTGCTGGCCGGTGTCGTCGTCGGCCCGCACACTCCCGGCTTCGTCGCCGATCCCGGGTTGGCCGGCCAGTTCGCCGAGGTCGGGGTCATTCTCCTCATGTTCGGCGTCGGCCTTCACTTCCATGTCGACGACCTCCTCGCCGTCCGGGCCGTCGCCCTCCCCGGGGCGGCCGTTCAGATCGCGGCCGCAACCGCCCTCGGGGCCGGGGTCGCCGCCGTCTTCGGTTGGGACGCACCGGCCGCCCTCGTGTTCGGCCTGTCCCTCTCGGTCGCCAGCACGGTCGTTCTCACCCGCGTCCTCGGAGACGACCAGGAGTTGCACACCCCGCTCGGCCACACGGCCGTCGGGTGGCTGGTCGTCCAAGACCTGTTCGCCGTTTTTGCCCTGGTACTCATGCCCCCGCTGCTGACCCCCGGCGGGGCGGACGCCGGGCGGCTGGCCGGCCTCGTCGCCCTGGCCGCCTGCAAGGTTCTGGTGCTCAGCGCGGTCGTTTTGGTGGGTGGCGGGCGGGCCGTGCCGTGGATCTTCCGGCGGGCCGCCGCCACCAAGTCCCGGGAACTGTTTACCCTCACCGTGCTCGTGGTCGCACTCGGAATCGCCGTCCTGGCCGCCGAATTGTTCGGGGTTTCGGTCGCCCTCGGGGCGTTCCTGGCCGGGATGGTCGTCGGGCGATCCGATTTCAGCCTGCGGGCGGCGACCGACGCCCTCCCCATGAAAGACGCGTTCGCCGTCCTCTTCTTCGTGTCGGTCGGGATGCTCGTCGACCCGTCCCTGCTGGTCCGCCGGCCGGCCCTCGTGGCGGCCGCCCTGGCCGTCGTCGTCGTCGGCACCCCGGTCGTCGCGTGCCTGGCGACCGTTCTGTTCGGCGGCCCGACCCGGACGGCCGTCGGAGTCGGGCTGGCCCTCGGGCAGGTGGGGGAGTTCTCGTTCATCGTGGCCGGGCTCGGGAAGGCGCTGGGTGCGCTGCCCGCCGACGGGCTGAACGCGGTCGTCGCGGTCGCCATCGTGTCGATCTCGTTCAACCCGCTCCTCTACCGGCTGGCCGGCCCGATCGACCGGTGGGTCGCCCGCCGTCCGCGGATGGCCCGTCGCCTCGCCCGGCACCGCGGTGGAGAGTCGGCCGCGGGGCGGGTCGAGGCGGCGGCCCCGCAGTACCGGGCGGTCGTGGTCGGGTACGGGCCGGTCGGGCGGACGGTGTGCCGGCTCCTACGGGAGAACGGGGTCGAGCCGACCGTGGTGGAGATGAACCTGGACACCGTCAAGCGGCTGCGGTCCGAAGGAGCGGCGGCCGTGTACGGGGACGCGGCCCACGTCGATGTGCTGCGGGAGGCGGGGGCGGCCGGGGCCGGGACGCTGGTCCTGAGTTCGTCCGGATTGGCCGGGGCGGCCGAGGTGGTGCGGCTGGCCCGGGGGCTCAACCCGGGGGTCCGGGTGCTGGCCCGGTCGGCCTACCTGCGGGAGCGGGCGGAACTGCGGGCGGCGGGGGCCGACCGGGTTTATTCCGGGGAGGGGGAGGTGGCCCTGGCCCTGGCCGAATCCGTCTTGCGGGAATTGGGGGCGACGGCCGAGCAGATCGACAACGAGCGGGACCGGGTTCGGGCCGACCTGTTCGGCAAGCCGGACGAAGGATGACCCGTCGATACGCTGTTACTCGACGGCGGCAATCCGCACGGTCCCGGGCTCGCCCTCGGCCCCTTCCAGTGAGATGTCGCGGTCGAGGAACCGCCGCAGGATGTCGAGGTGGGTCGTGAGGTGCCTCGTCACCTCCGACGTGCGGAACTCGGACGCCCCGGGGGCGAACGCCAGCGGCAGGACGATCTGGTCGGCCGCGTGCGGGTCCACCGGGCAGCCGGCCGCCCGGAAGCGGAGGGCGTCGTCGGCCGCCTCGTCGGCGACCGCCTCGGCCGGCTTGCCCCGCTCGCCGATGCCGAAGAAGAGCGGCGGCACCGGGGCCTGGCGGAACACCACGGCCGCCACCGTGCCGGGCGAACCGGCGTGGGCGTGCGGGCGGCCCGGGGCGTCGCTCCAGTCCACCTGCGGGATGTGCGACTCGACGCCGTCGCGCTTCAAGCGTTCGCTCATCCGACGGGCCTGCCGCCTGGCCACCGACTCCGGGAGGCCGCCCGCCACGGCGCTGAAGCCGCCGGCCGTGGTCAGCGGCGGGCAGGCGGTCAGTGTCAGCGCCTTCACTTCCCGGCACGGCCGGACCACGGCGTGAATCTGGCCACCGCCGCGGGGGTAGAAGCCCGGGCGAATCATCTCGACTTCGACCTCGATGTCGAGCCGGCGGAGGTACGCCGCCCAAGTGGTTTCGAGGTAGTGGAAGCACGGGCTGGCCGGGACGTGGGTGCCGCCGTCGATGATGACCTCGCTCGGCACGTCGCCGCGGAGGGCGAGCGGGAGGTAGACCGTGTGGAGGACCAGCCCCGTCGCCCCGGCGGTGCCGATGGTGAAGCGGTACGGACCTGACCGCACGCCCTTCGGCTCGAAGTGGAGCACGCCCGAGCCGACGGCCGCCCCCTTGTAGACGGCCCCGCTGATCGCCCCGGCGGCCTTAACTGACATCAGGTGTTGCGGCTGGAGCCCCGGCTTGGCCCGGCCGGCGCGGATGTTCGTGAGCTTCACCGGCCGGCCGGTGAGGACCGACAGCGCGAGGCTGCTGCGGAGGATTTGGCCGCCGCCCTCCCCCTGGCTGCCGTCGAGTTCGATCAGGCCGTTGGTGTTCATGGCAGAGGGAGGGCGGACCGGCGGTACGGGTTCGAGGTGCGCGGAAACGGCACATTTGACCGCTTTACCGGGTCGGGTGGGAGCGGGAATCGCAACCCACACGCCGGCTGGGGGATCGGGCAACACCCACCCGCGAAAAGTGGGAGAATCCGGTAACCCGGGCGGTCGAAACTAGCCCTTCTTCAACCAGCGGGCGGCGTCCTTGGCGTGGTAGGTGAGGATCACGTCAGCCCCCGCCCGGCGGATGCTCGTAAGTATTTCCAGGGCCACCCGCCGCTCGTCGATCCAGCCGTTGCGGGCGGCCGCCTTGACCATGGCGAACTCGCCCGAGACGTTGTAGGCGGCCACCGGCACCCGGAAGCGGTCCTTCACCCGGCGGATGATGTCGAGGTACGAGAGGGCTGGCTTGACCATGACGAAGTCGGCTCCCTCGGCGAGGTCGAGGGCCACCTCTTTCAGGGCCTCGTCGCCGTTGGCCGGGTCCATCTGGTAGGTGTTGCGGTCGCCGAACGACGGCGGCGACTCGGCCGCGTCGCGGAACGGGCCGTAGAACCCGGAGGCGAACTTGGCCGCGTAACTGAGGATCGGGACGTGCGTAAACCCGGCCGCGTCGAGCCCCCGGCGGATGGCCTGCACCATGCCGTCCATCATGCCGCTGGGGGCGACGACGTCGGCCCCCGCCCGGGCGTGGCTGACGCACTGGTCGGCGAGCAGCGGCAGGGTGGCGTCGTTGTCCACGTCGAGCCGGCCGGTGCGGTCGGAGAGGGGGCCGCAGTGGCCGTGGTCGGTGTACTCGCACAGGCACTCGTCGGTGAGCAGCAGCACGTCCGCCCCGTGGGCCGCGCGCAACGCCCGGATCGCCTGCTGGACGATCCCTTCGTCGTCCAACGCCACGACCCCCCGCGGGTCTTTGTGCGTAGGGATGCCGAACAGGATGAACGACCTCACCCCCAACTCGCGGCAAACGCCGACCTCCTCGACCAGCGTATCGACACTGAGCTGGTAGTTCCCCGGCATCGAGCCGATCTCGTTCCGCACACCTTTTCCGGGGCGGACGAACAGGGGTAGGATCAGGTCCGACGCCGACAGGTCGGTTTCCCGCACGAGGTCGCGGAGGAGGGGGTTGTAGCGCAGCCGGCGGGGGCGGACGGTCGGGAAACCGTGGGCCGGGGCGGGCAGGGGGTCGTTCATGCCGTCGGGACCGTGGGGAGCGGGGCGGGCCGTTTCCTCCAGTCTACGGCCGGGGCGGTTCGGCTGGACAACTTCCGCCCGCCGGGGCATACGGCCGGCCTCACCGTGAACCGCAGGGGGTGGCGATGCGCTCGTTGTGGCTCCCCGTCGTGGCGCTCGGATTCGCGTTCCCGTCGCCCGGTCTGGCCCAGCCGAAACCGGTAACGGTGGCGGGCGGTCAGGCCGCGTCGAACGTCGTTGCGCTTCCCGCAGGTGATCCCGCCGCCGTTTTGGCCGGCCAGCCCGTCTCGCAGCCGCTCCAGCCGGTCGAAATCAGCGAGCCGCCCGAGCCCACGCCCGCCGCCGTCCCGCCCGACAGTGAACCGGCGGAAGTCGTCGTCACCGAACGCCCGGTCAAGGGGCTGGGCGACTCGTGGGACAGCCTGAACTACCTGCTCTGGTGGCCGAAGTCCCAGCCGGTGCCGCCGCTCGCCACCAGCAACCGTTTCGGGGCCCCCGCCCTCGGCCAGCCGGGCACGCGGGTACTCATCGGGGGCCGGAATGCGGGCTCGCAGGACCAGTCGGGCGGTCGGTTCGTACTCGGCCGGTCGCTGAACGAGGGGAACACCGTCGGCGTGGAGGGCGTTTACTTCTTCCTCGGCACCCGCACGCTGACCTCACGCACGAGCGACCTCGCCCACCCCCGCCTCGGCAACATCGGGCTGCCGTACATCGACGCGGCCTCGGGAACCCCGGACGTGCTGACCGTCGCCCGCCAGGGTTTTAGCAACGCGGCCGTCGCCGTCTCGACCAGCACCCGCGTCCAGGGGGCCGAGTTCAACGTGGTGGCGAACCTCATCGACCGGCCAGGGTTGCGGGTTAACGCCCTTACCGGCTACCGCTTCTTCCAACTCCACGAGGGGCTGCACGGGGCGACGACGGTCGTGAGCCCCGCGCGGGACGACGGCACCCCTTACGGGCGGGCCGAGATCGCCGACCAGTTCGACGCCCACAACCGCTTTTCGGGCGGGCAACTCGGCTTCTCGGCCGACGCCACCCGGGGCTACCTGTTCGCCGAACTGACGGGCAAGCTCGCCCTCGGCGGGAACTACGAAGTGGTGAAAGTCGGCGGGCGGACGAACACGCTCATCGCCTACAGCCCCGCCCCGCTCGCGGCGTCGTACCCGAGTGGGGTTTATGCCCAGCCGACGAACTCGGGCCGCGTGGCCCAAACGGTGTTCGCCGTGGTGCCCGAGACGTTCTTCAAGGTCGGCCTCCAATTCTCCGACCGCGGCCGCTTCTACTGCGGCTACAACTTCCTCTACC
Source organism: Gemmataceae bacterium (assembly GCA_031426095.1). Classification (GTDB taxonomy): domain Bacteria; phylum Planctomycetota; class Planctomycetia; order Gemmatales; family Gemmataceae; genus JANPKP01. The sequence goes on along the minus strand of JANPKP010000069.1, from coordinate 7,481 downwards.
TGAGCGACGCCGTCCGGCCGGGCGACCAGCTCGACCGGACGGTGAACCCGGCCCAAATCCGCCTCCTCAACCCGGCCGGCAGCCTGGCCGGGCCCGACCGGCCGGGCCCTCTCGTGAATCGCTCCGACTTCTGGGTCCAAGGCCTCGTCGTCGGCCTCGAAGGGCGGTACTGACCGCCGCCCGCCGGGCGGGGCAACTGCAAGTGCGTTGCACAAGAAACTACGCGGCCGAGTAAGCCTTCTCGGCGGCGGCCACCCCCGCGCCCGGGATGACCTTCGGGCCGGCCCCGCGGAGGACCAGTTCGAGGGCCGCGAGGACTTGCAACACGCACGTCGGCCGGCTGTTGTAGCCCATGATCCCGATCCGCCACGCCTTGCCCTTCAGGTCGCCGAGGCCGCCGCCGACCTCGATTCCGAACTCGTTCAACAGCCGCTTCCTGCCGGCCACGTCGTCCACCCCGTCCGGCAGCCGGACCGCGTTCAGTTGCGGGAGCTGGACCGCCGGGTCGGCCGTGTACTCCAGCCCCAACGCCAGCAGCCCGGCCTTCAGGGCGAGGTGGTTGTGGACGTGCCGGGCCCACCGCGGCTCCAGCCCCTCTTCCAGCACGAGGCGCAGCCCTTCCCGCAAGGCGTAGATCATCGTGATCGGGGCCGTGTGGTGGTACGCCCGGTCGCCGGCCCCCCAGTAGTTCATGACCAAGGACAGGTCGAAGTACCAGCTCTGAACCTTCGACTTGCGGGCCTTCAGCACGTCCGCCGCCCGGTCGCTGAAGGTCACGGGGGCGAGCCCCGGCGGGCAGCTCAGCCCCTTCTGCGAGCAACTGAACGCCGCGTCGATCCTCCAGGCGTCGATCTCCAGCTCGGTGCAGCCGAGCGAGGTAACGCAGTCCGTGACCAGGAGCGTGTCGAACTCGTGGCACAGTTTTCCGAGCTGAGCGACCGGTTGGAGGACGCCGGTGGAGGTCTCGGCGTTCACGATGGCCAGCACCTTCGGCCGGACCGCCTTGAGCGTGTCGCGGAGCCGGTCGAGGTCGAACGCCTCGCCCCACTTCTGGTCGAGAACGGTCAGGTCGGCCCCGGTCCGGGCGGCGATCTCGGCCATCCGCGCCCCGAAGTACCCCTTGCGGCAGACGACGACCTTGTCGCCCGGCTCGATCAGGTTGACGAGGCACGTCTCCATCCCGGCCGTGCCGGTGGCCGACACCGGGAAGGTGAGTTTGTTCTTGGTCCGGAACACCTGCCGGAGCATCTCCTGCGTCTCGGTCATGATTTCGAGGAACTGCGGGTCGAGGTGCCCGAGCAGGGGGGTGGACATCACCGTGAGGACGCGGGGGTGGGCGTCGCTCGGCCCCGGCCCGAGGAGGAGGCGGGGGGTGGGGGTCAACTGGCCGGGGATGCTCATGGCGGACTCACTGGGGTCGGTTACGCACGGCGGAAAGCCATCCCGATAGGGTGGCGATTGGCGGTCGGTTTTCAAGGCGCGGTCGGCTCACAGTGTTGCGGCCGACCGCTCGATCACCAGCTTGCTGACCGCCTTGAAGCGGGGGTGGGCGGCGTCGGCGACCCACTCGAAGGCGGTCGACTCGGCCGTGGTCAGGACCGCCCCGGCCTGTTCGAGCCGGCGGAGGGCGGTGTCGTGGTCGACCGCCGAGCGGGCGGCCAGGGCGTCGACGGGGAGGAAGACGTGGAGCCCGGCGTCGAGCAGGTCGAGCGCCGTGTGGAGGACGCAGACGTGCGTCTCCATCCCCGCCAGTACGACGTTCGGCCGTTGGAGCATGTGCAACTCTTCGAGGAACATCTCGGCCCCGCAGCAACTGAAGGCTGTCTTGGGCGGCACCCCGGCCGGGAGCCGGCGGGCGACCTCGGCCGGCGTCGGCCCCAGCCCCTTCGGGGACTGCTCGGTCGCCCGCACCGGCACTTCCAACTGATTCGCGGCGTCGAGCAAGAAGGCCACGTTGGCCACCAATGGCCGGGCGGCGGGAATCTTGGCGAGCAACTTGTCCTGCACGTCGATGACGACGAGGACCGAGGTGCCGGCGCGGAGCCGGCGGATGGGGGCGGACACGGTTCAACCTCCGGGGGTGAGGGCCGCCCGGAGGCGGGCGAATAGCGATTCCAAGTCGTCCCGCCGCGCGGCGGTAATCGGACGGCCGCCGAATCGGTCGTCGTAATACGCCGCGACCCACAGCCGGGGGACTTCGGCGAGCGGGGCCGTTGCGGCGTTCGCCCGCAGGCCGTCGCCGGCCGCGGCCGCGAATTCGGCCGGCGTCTGCCCCGGGGTCGGGCGGTGGCCCGCGTGTCGGAGCAATTCGACCAGGCGGCCGAACCACTCGCCGCAAATCGGCACCGTGGCCAGCGCCGGCGTGCTCCGGCCATGCTTCACGGCCCGCCGAACCCGCACCGCCGCAAGTGCGACGACCAGCAGCGCGGCGGCCCACCACCCGCGGGCGAGGCCGGCCGTCAGCCGCGCGATCGTCCGACCGCGGGCCTCGGCGTCGTACCCGGCCACGTACTCGGCGAACAGGTTCTTCCCCCCAGCTAGGGCGTTGTCCCACCACGAGCGGTTTACGACCCCGTCGATCCCCTCCGCGGCCGCCGGGGTCGGGTCGAGGGACAGCCAGTGCCAGACGCGGTTATTCCCGGGCGGGCTCGGGCCGGATGCCTTCTGCGGCACCAGGGCTTCGACCCAGGCGTGAGCGTGTTCCTGGCGGACGACGTACTTGCCGCCCCCTTCCGCATCGGCCCCCTTGAACCCGAGCACGAGTTGGGCCGGAACCCCCTGCGATCGCAGGACCAGTACGAGGGCGCTGGCGTACCGCTCGCAGTGGCCGGCCCGCACTTTCCGGAGGAAGTCTTCCACCGGGTCGAGCCCCGCGTCCTGCCGCCGCAGCTTGAGCGAGTACTGGAACTCGCCCGAGCGGGCGAAGTGGCGGGCCAGTTCCCGGGCCAGCCGTTCGTGGTACGCCGGCCGCGGCAGGAGCGTGACCGGGTCCGGGTCGGACTTCACCTCCCGCGGCAATTTGTACTCGTCCACGAGCCGGGCCACGAGCCGGTCGGCCCACGCTCGGACGCCCGGCGGGACGCCCCCGAGGAGGGGGCGGACGGCCTCGGCCGTCTCGCCGCGAACGGGGTCGAACTCCAGCGGCGGGCCGAGGTCTTGCGGGCCGCCGCCGCGTACGGCCTGGACGTACCGGTGGACCGGCCCGGGGTCGAGCGGGGTGACGAGGTGGAACAGGCCGTCGGCCGCCGGCGGCCACGGGACGGGGCCGTCGGCCGACAGGGTCGCCACCGGGGACGGCTCGCCGGGGAGCCAAAAGACCGGGTCGGCCAGGAGGAACGCCCGCAGCCGCGTCGGCACGGCGAACGTCAACTTCAACGCCCGCGGGCCGAACTCCGGCGGCTCCCACGGCTCCCCCGGGGCGGCCAGCTTGAAGGCCGCCTTGCGGACCAGCGGCAGGCGGGCCTCGCCCCGCTTCCACCCGCCGGCCGCGTAGTCGGTGTACGTCGCCCCCCGCCACCGCGGCTCGTCGCCCAGCGGCGGGGCCGGCCCCGGCCCGTCGGCCGGCTCGGCGTCCACCTCGAAGGCGGCGTCGCGGTTCACCCGCAGCGTGCCGGTCCGGGTCAGGTCGAGCATCTGGTCGGCCGCGTACCCGACCTCGAACCGCGGCCGGCCGAGGTCCCACGGGCTGCCGGCCGAGCGGGGCACCAGGAAGAACGCCGGGACCGCGACCGCGGCCGCCAGCAGCACCCACCCCGCGGCACGACCGAACGCCCGCCGGGCGGCGACCGCCGGCGGGGTGTGATCCTCGTCGTGGAGTCGCGGCGGGGCGACAGGGGTCTTTGTCCGCCGCTCGGGGACCGCTTCAACGCCCCCGCCCGCACGCATCAGGTAGAAGAGCCCGAGGCCCCAGGCGAGGCAGACGGCGTAGAGCGAGACGAGCAGGAAGAACGCCGTGTCGTCGGCCAGCGCACACCCGAGGGCCACGGCCATGAGGGCGGCGGCCTGCAGGTACCAGTAGTCGCCGGCATGCTTCTCCTCGCGGAGCAATTTCGCCGGCATGAGGACGGCCAGCACCGGCCCGACGTATGGCAGCAGGCCGGCCGGCCACGGGAGGGCCTCGACGGGGCCGCCGGCCGGGCGGGCGTGCTGGTACACGACCCACAGCACGGCCGCCCCGCCGATCACCCCGCCGACCCGGTTCGCGGCTGGGATCGAGAGGAGTGCGACGCGGTCCTCCGCGACGTAAAAGACGGCGAGGGCGGCGACCACGACCCCCATGAGGATGGTCGCCTCCGGCAGTAACGCGGACTCCGCGTACCCCAGCGCCGCACACGCGGCGGCGAGTGTCGCGTAGGTAGCCAGTCGGAACGTGGCGGGCGTCGGCATGGTGTCGATCCGCGGGAGCGGGTGTGCCTTCCAGCTTACCCCGTGCGGGCCGGGGGCGGAAGGTACCACGGCGGTGGGCTCGTCGCCGCGAGGCGGAGGAACGGCCGGCCGACGGCACGGGCGAGGGCGTCGGCCACGACCGCCGGCGAGCGACTGCTGACGACGACCCGGACCGCCCCGCCCAACCCGCGGCCGAGAGCCTCCGGGCGCGGCAACCCGCCTTCAAAGGTTCCCTCGACGCCGGCGAGCGGGGCGAGGGCTTCGCGGGCGAAAGCCTCCGTCGCCGGCCCGCTCCGCACGTTTTCCCCGGCCCCGACGACTGCCACGGTGAGCCGGTTGTGTCCGCAAGTGGCCCAGGCCCAGGCGAGGGTCGCGGCGAGGCTCAACGCGGCCTCCAGCGCCCGGCGGTCGGCGGCGGTCGGGTCCGCGGGCAGCCACGGCTCGACGACCAGCACGAGGTCGGGGGCCGGGGCCGCGTCGTACTCCCGCACCATCGGCTCCCCCCGCCGGGCGCTCGACCGCCAGTGGATGTTGCGGATGCCGTCGCCGGGGCGGTACGGCCGCACGCCGCGGACGTCCGCCTGGTCGGCCGTAACCCGCCGCAGCGGCCGCTTAGCCAAACCGCCCCCGCCCTCGGTGTGTAGCCAGCGCCGCAGGCCGTCCGGGTCGATCCGCCCGCGTGACGGGAGGACGACGACGTCCGCCGGCCCGCCCGTCGCGACCGCCTGCCGCACGAAGCCGAACGGATGACCGGACGCGACGAGCAGCGGGTCGCCTGCGAAGCGGCCGCGTGAATTGAGCCCCCGCGGCTGGCGTACGTCGGCCTCGCCGCCGGCCGGGAGTTGGTGAACGAGCCACGTCGCGGTCGCAAGGCCGACGGCGTCCACGACTTCCACGGTGGCCGGCCGCGTGCCCGTATTCTCCACACGTACGACGGCGTCGGCCGGCTCGTCGGCGAACCTCGGGCCGGCCGCCACCCGCGCCGCCCGCACCCCGCGGACTTCCCGCACGGCGAGGGCGGCGTTCACCACCAGCAACCCGCCCATGAGGTCGGCGAGCAGGAGAAGGATGTTGATCGTCTTGAACCAGCCGACCACACCGAGGGTGAGGGCGAACGCCAGCCAAGCCAGCCCGACGCTCGTGAGCCGGAGGCCGGTCGGGGGCTCGGGGTGGGACGCCGGGGCGGGCACGCGGGGTCCTTTCAGCCGGGGACGGTGAGCCGCGCGAGAACCTCCCGCACCTGCGGCCCGGCGTCGGCCGGCCCGCCGTGGCCCCACGCCTTCGTCACGACGCGGTGGGCGAGCACCGGCACCGCCAACGCCTTCACGTCGTCCGGCACCACGTAGTCGCGGCCGGCCACCACCGCGTGCGCCTGGGCCGCCCGGTACAGGGCCAGGGCCGCCCGGGTGCTGGCCCCGAGGGCCACGTCCGGGTGGTCGCGGGTGGCGTGGATCAGGTCGAGGACGTAGTCGGCGATGCCGTCGTCCACCCGCACGGCCCGGACGTACTGCTGGAGGGCGAACAGGTCGTCGGGCGAGAGCACCGGCCGGAGGTTGCGGACCGGCTCGCCCGAGCGGTGGTCGAACAGAATCTTCCGCTCGGCGGAGCGGTCCGGGTAGCCGACCTTCACCCGCAGCAGGAAGCGGTCGAGTTGGCTCTCGGGGAGGGCGTAGGTGCCCTCGAACTCCTGCGGGTTCTGGGTGGCGACCACGAGGAACGGCGGGCCGAGGGGGTACGTCGTCCCGTCGATCATCACCTGCCGCTCGCTCATCGCTTCGAGCAGGGCCGACTGCGTCCGCGGGGTCGCCCGGTTGATCTCGTCGGCCAGCACCACCTGGGCGAAGAGCGGCCCCGGCTGGAACTCGAAGGTGCCGAGCTTCTCGCGGTAGATCGTCACCCCGAGCAGGTCGCCGGGGAGCAAGTCGGGGGTGAACTGGATGCGGTTGAAGGTGCAGGTCAGGCTGCGGGCCAGGGCCTTTGCCAGGAGCGTCTTGCCGACCCCGGGCACGTCTTCGAGGAGGACGTGCCCCTCGGCCAGGAGGGCGACCATGACCATGCGGACGGCGTCGGGCTTGCCCAGGAAGACGGCCGCGATGTTGCCCCGGAGCGAGTCGAGCAGGTGGGCGATGTCGAACGCGGTGGGGGCGACCCGGGGCGCGTCTCCTCCGTCCGGGTCGGGCGGGCGAACGGGCGGTTCGTCACTCATGCCGGGGCGTTCCATCGGGCGGGGGGGCGGACGGTCGTTCCCATCTTATCGCCCCCGGACTTCCCGGCACGGCCGGACGACCGGGGTGTTACGCGGGCCACTCCCGAATCGTTCGGCCGCACCCTCACGTCAGCCCCGCGACCCGATGCCGCCGCGGAGGTTGGGGTTGACCGGCCGGCTCGCCATCTGCTCTTGGGCCGCCTTGAGGTCGGCCTCCCGCTCGGACGCCTCGGCCTTCAGGGCGGCCTCCTCGCCCTCCTTGGCGATGGCTTTGAGCGACAGGGCGATCCGCCGCGTCTGCGGGTCCATGTTGAGGATTTCGACCTCGACGGTCTGCCCGTCCTGCACCACGTCCCGCGTCCGCTTCACACGCTGGGTCGAGAGTTCGGAGATGTGAACCAGCCCCTCGACGCCCGGCTCCAGCTCCACGAACGCCCCGAAGTCGGCCGTCCGCGTCACCTTGCCGACGACCCTTGCCCCCGGCCGCACCCGCTTGGCGTACTCGTCCCACGGACTCGTCCCGAGTTGCTTCAGGCTCAGGCCGATCTTGCGGGTGTCGAAGTCGATCCGGTTCACCAGCACTTCCACCGTCTGCCCGATCTGGAGGATGGTGGACGGGTCTTCGACGCGGGACCAGCTCATCTCGGAGACGGGGATGAGGCCGTCCTGCCCGCCGAGGTCCACGAAAGCCCCGAACGGCTTGACGCTGCGGACGATGCCTTCCTTGACCTGGCCTTCCTCGATGGTCGCCCAGAACTCCTCGGCCAGCCGCTCCCGCTCGCGTTCGAGCATGATCCGCCGACTCAGCACCAGGTTCCGTTCGGCCGGTTCGAGTTCGACCACCTCGCACTTGATCTTCTGGCCGACCGACACGATCTCGCTCGGGTCG
>JANPKP010000068.1:0-22366 GCA_031426095.1 Gemmataceae bacterium | reverse complement strand
ACGCGCACCGCGTGCATGATCGCGCGTGCAACGAACGATGCGCCAAGCCCGCACACCGCGCCCTCGAAGTATCCGATACCCACGAGGCCCCCATTCGCTGCGATCGCGCGAAGCTGATCGTCGGTGAGGTTGCGCGGCCCCGGACATGTTGCGGCAACTCCAGTGTGCGACACGACTACGGGTCGCGTCGACAGCGCCAGCGTCTCGTCAACGGTTTGCGGCGCAGCGTGGGCAAGATCGACGATGATGCCGAGCGTTTCCATGCGCGCGATGACTTGTCTGCCAAGTGGAGTGAGCCCACCATGTGACACACCGTGCGCACTGCTCCCGACCTCGTTGTCGAAGAAATGCGTGAGGCCCATCATGCGGAAGCCCGCCGCGAACAGCGTGTCCACGTTCTCGAGCTTTCCATCGAGGGCCTGCAGCCCTTCGATCGAGAGCATGCCCGCGACCCGGCTCCGCTTCTGCTTTCGTGCTTCGACGAATCGCGACAGATCGTCGCGCGTCCGGATGATCGCGGGCGGGTCTTCCTTCTTCTGGTCCTCGTCGGTGCGGGGGATCACGCCCTTCGCGTTCGGGATCACCACCGCCCCGTGGCTCGTGTCGGCGATCCCCTTCGCCAGCATGTCGTCCACCACGCCGGGCAGCATCGGGTTGTAGAAGCTCTCGCCGAGGGCATGTTCGATCCGCACGCCGAGCCGGTCGTAGATCGGCGTGAGCATGTCGAGGCACGCCGGCATGAACCGCTTCCAGAGCTCGACGTTCTCCGCGTCGCCGGCGTGGAGCTTGGCCGTCTCCTGTTGGCACGCCACCTTCACGGGGTCGTCGGTCGGGCCGTCCTCCTCTTCGTCGCCGGCCTTGCGGAACAGGCCGCGGACGTGGACGTAGAGGCGGGCCAACTCCCTCACCGGGTCGGCGGCGAATGCGGCGTCGTCGCGGTGGTGCTTGTACCCGTAGAGGAGGATGCCGAACTGCGTGCCCCAGTCGCCGAGGTGGTTGTCGCCGATGACCGTGTGGCCGAGTGAGCGCAAGATGCGGGCGAGGGCGTCGCCGATGATCGTGCTGCGGAGGTGGCCGACGTGGAGGGGCTTTGCCACGTTCGGGCCGCTGTAGTCGATCACGAACGTCCGCGGCTTGGCGGCCGGTTCGTGGCCGAGCTTGGGGTCGGCGGCGACCGTCCGCACGGCGTCGGCCAGGAACGAGGACTTGAGCTTCAGGTTGATGAACCCGGGGCCGGCGACCGTCGGCGGTTCGACCACGTCGTTCGGCGGGAGTTCGGCGAGGATCGCCTTCGCCACGTCCGGCGGCTTTTGGCCGAGCAACTTGCCGAGTGGCATGGCGAAGTTCGCCTGGTAGTCGCCGTGGTCGCTGTTGTTGGCCGGCTTCACCATCAGGAGGTAGTCGGGCACCTTCGCCGGGTCCGGGGCGATGTCGGCCAGCACCGGGGCGAAGAGGGTTCGTATCTGGGAGAGCAGGTTCATCGCGGTTTCCGCAGCCGACGCCAAAAGGACGACAGGCCGCGACCAGCCCCATTGAGGGGCCGGTGCGGCCGTCGATAAGATTCTAGTGATTAGTCGTCGCGTCGTCCGGGCGTCAGGCGTCCTCGTACTCCCGCTCCCAGTCGATCTTGGTGGCGTCGGCCCACAGGGATTCGAGCTGGTAGTAGTCGCGGGTGTCGGCGTCGAAGACGTGGAGGACCACGTCGCCGTAGTCCTGAACCACCCACTTGCTGGCCTCGTAGCCTTCGATCCCGATCCGCTGATCCCCGTCGGCCGTCAGGGCCGCGTCCGACTCCTCGGCGATCGTGTGGATCTGCCGCCGGCTGCCGCCGGTCGAGATGACGAAGAAGTCGAAGACGGGGGTGCACGCCCGCATGTCGAGGACGACGACGTCGCGGCCCTTGTTGTCGGCGGCCGTTTTGGCCGCCAGGCAGGCCCGCAGCAGGGCGCTGCGGAGGGGGCGGGTGGGAGAGGTTGGCACCGGGCTCAACGTGGCGGTGTTCAAGTGACCTCCTTCAGGGCATGGGTGTTGCCTCCGGAGGTCGGCGGTGCCGCGGCGCGACAGTGAAAGGTGTCGCAGGTGTCGTGGCTGAGCCTCCGGGATCGTGAGATCGACCATGCCGACTGACCCGGGACGCGGACCACCCGCGTCGCCGACGTAATCATCATTCGGCATCCGCCCTTCGTCAAGAAACATGGCCGCATTTCCCCAGTTCCGGAGGGCGGTCGGCCGGAAGCCGCCGCCCCAGTCCCCCCGTCCCGCACAACCCCAACGCCCTCGGGGCGTGGCTGCCGGAAAAAGCCCCGGCAGGGGGTAGGCGATTGGGACACGCCTCGAAACGACGAGGTTCGTACCCGAACAGGGGGAATTCCGTATCCTAGGGGAACGCTCCCGGGAGAACAGGTCGGTTGTCCGTTCGACCCCTCCCCGGGCACTGGTATTCTACTCGCGTCCGACCCCCGCCGTTCGGCGACGGCGGACGAAAATCAACCATTCCAACACAATGACCAAGCCCCGCGTGATCGTCGGCCCGGCCCCGCTCAAAGCCGTCACGGCGGCCTACGCGCCCGCCCTCACGGCGGCCGGCGTCGAGTGGTTCTACCCGGCCCGCCACGCCCAGATGACGGAACCCGAACTCGCCGCCCAACTCCCCGGCTGCGTGGCGAGCCTGACGGGCTCGGAGCCGTACACCCGGGCGGTGATCGCCGCCGCCGCCGAAAAGGGCCTGCGAGTCCTCGCCCGCGCCGGCGTGGGGTACGACAACATCGACCTCGCGGCCGCCACCGACCACGGTATCGCCGTCACCTACGCCCCCGGCACGAACCACGACGCGGTCGGCGAGCAGGCGTTGCTCATGATGCTGGCGTTGCTGAAAAAGCTCGTGGCCCAGAACGAGCAAATCCGCGGCGGGGCGTGGCCGCGGAAGTCGTACCGCTCGCTCCGCGGGCTCACCGTCGGCGTCGTCGGCCTCGGCCGCACGGGGAAGGCGGTCGCGCTGCGGGCGAAGGCGTTCGACGTGACGGTGGTCGCCACGGAGCCGGTGCCGGACCACGACTTCGTCCGCCACCACGGCGTCCGGCTCGTCACATTCGAGGAGTTGCTGGCGGTCTCCGACATCGTGACAATGCACGTCCCGCTCAAGGCCGACACCCGGCACATGATCGACGCCGCGGCTTTGCAAAAGATGAAGCCGTCGGCCCTGCTCGTCAACGCCGCCCGCGGGGGCGTGGTGGACGAGCCGGCCCTGTACGAGGCGTTGAAGGCCGGCCGGCTCGCGGGGGCGGGGCTAGACGTGTTCGAGACGGAGCCGCCGGGGGCGAACCCGCTCCTGACGCTCGACAACGTGGTGGCCACCGCCCACACGGCCGGGATCGACGAGCGGGCCATCTTCGACATGGGGCGGGTGGCGGCCGAGGCGATTCAGCGCCTCCTGGCCGGCGACTGGCCGGCCGACTGGGTCGTCAACCCCGAGGTCAAGGACCGCTTCTTCGCCCGCTGACGGGGCCGGCTTACAATGGTTCCGACGCCCGCCCGCCGGGCCCGCCTCCCGCCTGGGTTCCGCGATGACCGACGACGCGATCGTGGCCGACCGGCTGGTGGTGCGGTACCGCGGGAAGGCGGCGCTCGACGGCCTCGACCTGCGGGTGCCGAAGGGGGCCGTGTACGGCTTCCTGGGCGACAACGGGGCCGGCAAGACGACCACCATGAAGGTGCTCACCGGCCTGGCCCCGGCCGACGGCGGGCGGGCCACCATCCTCGGCCTCGACTGCTGGGGCCACGCCCAGGAGCTGCGGCACCGCGTCGGGTACGTGCCCGAGCGGCCGCGGTTCTACGACTGGATGACGGTCGGCGAGATCGGCTGGTTCACCGCCGCCTTCCACCGGCCCGGGTTCCTGGCCCGCTTCCGCGAGTGGGCCGACCGCCTCGGGCTCGACGCCGGCAAGCGGCTCAAAGACCTGTCGAAGGGCGGGTACGCCCGGGTCGGCCTCGCCCTCGCGCTCGCCCCCGACCCCGAGGTGCTGCTCCTCGACGAGCCGACGAGCGGGCTCGACCTGCTGACCCGCCGGGAGTTCCTGGCCGGCCTCGCCGACCTCGCCGCGAGCGGGCGGACGGTGCTCATTTCGAGCCACTCGATCGCCGAGTTGGAGCGGGCCTGCACCCACGTCGGCCTCGTCCGCGACGGCAAGATGATCCTCTCGACCACGCTCGGCGAGCTCCGCAAAACGGTCCGCCGGGTGAGCCTTCGCTACACCGACCGGCCGCCGGACGCCGCGAGTCTGGGCACCGTGCTGGAGCGGAACGGCACCGGCCACTTCTGGCAGGTGCTCCTCCGCGACCCCGACCCGGTGGCCCTGGCGACGCTCCAGCAGGCCCACGGCGTGAGCGACTTCGAGGACGCCCCGGTGACCCTCGAAGAGGTTTACGCCGCCCTCATGGCGAAGGGGACGGACGCGCCGATCCCGCGGGTGCAACGAGTTGCCGAGTAAGGGATGGGACGCGGATGACGCGGATCAAGAAGCGGGTTGAACAGGATCTGAGAAGCGGCGGGTGAAGACAGTACACGATCTTGTGGCCCCGGCTTCCAAGCCTGGGGCAGCCGGTGGGAATACCCTCGGAGTGGAAGCCGGGGCCACAAGATTCCCGGTGCTCGTAGGTCTGTCCGGGTCGACTCCTCTTCATCCGCGTCTTCTCCGCGTCCCATCCAGGACTACACCATGATCCGGGCGGTCGTCTGGAAGGAGTTCCGCGAGCAGGGGCTGATCGGCCTCGCGCTGCTCGTCCTCGGGGCGGGGGTGCTGGCCGCGGCCGCCGCGTTCGCCGACCCGCCGACCGACAACGCCCCGGCCACCGACGTGCTCCGGTACCTCGGGGCCGGGCGGCTCGCCGCCCTCATGCTCGCCGTCACCGCCGGGACGGTGTGCGGCGGGGCCCTGTTCGCGGCCGAGCGGGAGGCCGGGACCATCGGCTTCCTCGAAGCCCTCCCCGTCTCCCGGAGCCGGCTCTGGGGGGCGAAGGTGCTGGCCGGGGCGCTGCTCGCGGTCGGGCAGGTGGCGGTGGTGCTCGGGGTGGCGGCCGCCCTCGGGCTGCTCGGCGGGCGGGGGTGGGCGGCGGCCATCGCGTCCGACGCGCTCCTGGCCTTCTGCTGGGGGGCGTTCGGGTCCACGATGGCCCGCACCACGCTCGGGTCGGTCGGCGTCGCCGTCCCGTTCGCGGCGGTGGCGTCGTTCGTCTTCCTCGTCCCCGTCGTGGTGCTGTTCAGCGGCCCGGGGTCCGGGCTGCCCCGGCAGGAGGGGACGGCGTTCTTCGTCGCCCTCATGCTCGGCACCCCTCTCATCGCGTCGCGGGCCGTGTTCACCCGGGCGGACCGGGCCGGCGGCCGCGACGACGCCCCGCCGCCCCGGGCGGCCGCCCGCGCCGGCGGAACGCCGACCCCGCCCGCCCCGCCCCGCTCCGTCCGCTGGCTGGCCGGTCCGCGGGCGGTGGCGTGGCTGGCCGTCCGCCGGCTCCTCGGGCCGGGGGCCGTGATGACGGCCTTCGCTCTGTTTTTCGGGCTGACGCTGCTCTCGCCGACCGTCCTCCCGGTGCTCTACTGGCCGCCGCTCGCGCTCCTCGCCGGGGTGCTGGCCGGGGTGCTGGCGTTCGTCGACGAGCAGAACGGGGGGGCGTGCCGCTTCTGGGCCGAGGGTCGGCTGCCGGTCGGCCGGCTCTGGGGGGTGAAGGTCGGCGTCCACGCCCTGTTCGCGCTCTGGCTGCTGTTCGTCCTCGCCCTTCCGATGGTCGTCCGGGCCGAACTCCTACCGCCGGCCAGCACGTACCGGGCGCAGTCGTTCCTCGGCACCGCCTTCCGCACCCGGCTGTTCGACGAGCTGCAAAACCAGGGTTGGAAGTACCTGCTTCTCCCGGCCGGGTACGGGTTCGCGGCCGGGCAACTGGCGGGGCTACTGTTCCGCAAGGCGGTGGTGGCCGCCGGGGTGGCGGGCATCGTGGGCGGCACGATGGCCGCCGTCTGGCTCCCATCGGTGCTATCCGGCGGGCTCGGGCACGGGCCGGCGTGGGTGCCGGCGGCGGCGCTGCTCCTGACCGGGCGGCTGGCCGTGCGGGCGTGGACGGCCGAGCGGCTGGCGACCCGGCGGCCGATGTGGCGGCTGGCCGTCGGCGGGCTTGCGGCGGCGGCGGCCCTCGCGGCCGGGGTAGGCTGGCGGGTGGTGGAAGTGCCCGACAGGCCGGACGCGGAGGCCGACGAGGCGTTCGTGAACGCCCTCCCGGGCTTCGACGCCAACTTCGGCGGCCGCGAGTTCCGGGCCGCGGCCGAGCGGTTCGCCCGCGCCTACGCGGCCGCCACCGGCGACGCGGGCGGTCCCAACACCGTGACCCCCGACCCGGCCCGCCGCCCGGGCCGCCCGCCGGGGCCGGAAGCCCTCCTCGATTTCGTCCTCGTCCGAGGCTGGCCGGCCCCGACCGACGCTTCCGACCGCTGGGCCCAGCCGGCCCCCGCCGCCGCCGTGCTGGCCGCCGCCCCGGCCGCCGTCGCCGCCGTCCCGGCCCTCGACCACGCCCGCCTCGCGGCCGACCACGACCGGTGGACCGACGCCCTGTTCGACCGCGAGACGCCGGCCGACCCGGACCCCCTGTGGCACCGGCAGGCGGCGGCCGCGGCGGCGCTCCCGACGGGGGTTTACCTGAACCCGGGGATGATCGCCGTCAGCACCGGCCAGCCCGCCCTGGACCACGCCCGGCTGATGGCGACGGCCGCCCTCGCCCGCGGCCTCCAGCGGCAGGCCCGGGGCGACCCGGCCGCCTTCCCCGAGGCGCTGGCCACCGCCCTTTCCCTGGCCAAGACGCTCCGCTTCGGGTCGATCGTCGCCTCCTTCCAGGCCGGGAACGCGGTCGAGCGGGCGGCCCAACTCGCCACCGACCGCTGGCTCGAACGCCTCCGCGGCCGGCCCGACCTCCTGCGGACCGTGCTCGCCCTGTGGCGGGCGGCCGACGCCGGGGACGACTTCGACCCGACCCCGTACTTCCTCGCCGAGCGGAAGGTGCTCCGGGAGCGGGCCACGTCGCCGAGCCAGTGGCTGGCCGAGTTCCTGGCGTTCCCGGGCACGGACAAGGAGTCGGTGGCCCCGGAGGTGGACGCGGTGGCGGTCGCGTGGTCGGTCCCGTGGGAGCGGGAGCGGCTGCGGCGGCTGCTCGGGCTGGGGTACGAGTCGAGCCCGCGGGGGACGGGGTACGAGCTGGTCCGCGGCCGCCCGGGGGCCGTCCACTTCACCACCGGGGCCGTCGCCCCGGCCCGGCTGACGGAGATCGCCCGCCGTTCCCGGGTCGGCCGCCGCGAGGAGGCCCTGAAGGTGGCCCTGGCCCTGTACGAGACGGAAACCGGCCGCCCGGCCGCCGCCCTCGCGGCCCTCGTCCCGGCGTACCTCCCGGCGGTGCCGGCGGACCCCTACGCGGACGGCAAGCCGCTCCAGTACCGCCTCTCGGCGGGCGAGCAGTTGGAAGTCCTGGGCGGGCGGGCCGGCCGCAACCAGGGGCCGGTGGTGCGGTTCCAGGACGTGCCGGCCGGCCAGGGGGTGGTATGGAGCGTCGGCCCCGACCCCCGCTTCGCCGACGGCCGCCGCATTCTCGCCGCGAACGACCCGCTGCGGGTGTACGACGAGGAGTTCGTGACCCTCGTGCCGCCGCGGCCGAAGCCGTGACGACCGCCCGCGGGCGAGTGAGGCCGAAACTGAACCCACGTGGTCAAGCAATCCGCGGCTATTTTCGCCAGCTCTCCCGCAAACTTTACCGCCCTCGCCGCAAGTCGTTTCTTCCGTTAGACGCGCGGAAATCGCACACGCAAAAAGCGGTAAAATGCGGTAACGCTCCCCCGCCCGAGGTCGCCCATGACCCGCCTCCCGCTCTCCACGGCATTGATAATCGCGCTCGTTTCGCACGCCCAGGCCGCCGACGAGGGGCCGCCGTGGGTCACGCTCTTCGACGGCGCCGACCTGTCGGCGTGGGCCGTGCCGAAGACGGCCGACGGGAAGCCGGGGTGGGCGGCCGAGAACGGCGAACTGGTCCGCGTCGCGGCGGCCGGCCACCTGTTCACCAAAGAGGCGTTCGGCGACTTCGAGCTGCGGACGCAGTTCAAGCTCCCGGCCGGCGGCAACAGCGGCGTCCTGTTCCGCAGCCGGGACAACGTCGAACACCAAATCGAGTTGCTCGCCGACGCCGGGAAGCCGGTCGCCCACGGGTCGAGCGGGGCGGTGTTCCGCCGGGTGGTGCCGAAGGCGAACGCCGCCAAGCCCGCCGGCGAGTGGAACGACATGACGTTGAAGGTGGTCGGCCGGCGGGCGACGGTGGTCTACAACGGCCAGGAAGTGGTGGCGGCCGCCGAAGTCGAGGACCTCCCGTTCCGCGGCCCACTCGGGTTCCAGGAGCACGGCACCGGGCTGGCCTTCCGCAACGTCGCCGTCCGCCGGCTCGACCCGCCGCAGCGGCCGTGGGAGAAGGCCGTCGCCGACGCGGCCGGCAAGCCGCCGATGACGCCCGACGAGGCCAGGGCGTTCATGCGCACGCTCACCAAGTACGTCCGCGACCACCACCTCAAGACCGACCCGAAGTCGGACCAGAAGGGGATGGTGTACGAATACTACGCCCCCGCCCGTGCCGGCCAGTTCGACCGGTGGGTGCAGGGCGAGGCGCTCGACACGATGCACGACGGGGCGTGGTTCGCCGTGGCGATGGCGAACGCCTACCGTGCGACGGGCGACGCAGAGTACAAGGCGTTCCTGACGGACTGGCAGCTCCCGTTCTACGCCAAGATGCTCAACTACAGCGACGTGCTGTTCCGCACCGAACAGTTGGACGTGAAGCGTGACGGGGTGAAGTTCGGCAAGGAGCACCGGCTCCAGGACGGGGAGAAGGGTTTCGTGCCGTACTGGTGGGACGACGGCGCGTCGGTGAGCCTGGAGCGGCGGAAGCTCGGCGACCCGCGGGCCGAGCCGCCGTTCGCCTGCACCGACGCCCTGGCCGGCGAGGCCAACCCGCAGGCGAAGCTGTCCGGCTACTCGCACGGGTCGAGCAACCACCTGGCCCAAGATTTGGGGCCGATGCTCCTCCTCGGCTGGCTCGTGCTGCGCGACTCGCCGGCCGAGGCCGACCGCACCCTGGCCGCGAGCCTGGCGAAGGCCGCGAAAAACCTCCAGGAGTGCCGGGAGAGGCACGGGGCTCCGGGCATCCCGGCCGTGGTCGGCCCCTACGCGGTGACGAACGGGGATGCCGCCGCCCGGGCAAAGGTGGCCGTGCCCGACAAGCCCGCCCCGCCGACGAACCACTACACGCGACTGCTCATGGACAGGGCGTACGCCGACACCTGGGAAACCACCCCCGCCTTCGCCGACGACAGCGAATACCTCTACTACGCAGCCCTGTCGAAGTCCGGGGCGGCCCTGCCGAAGACGGTGCTGCACAAGCTCGTGTTCGACGCCTTCACCCAGCCGATGGCGTTCCGCTACTGGTCCGACACGGCCGCCGTGCCGCCGGGCCTCAACCGCTTCGACCTCGCCGGCCAGCGGGGCAAGTCCGGCAAGTTCGAGTCGTACCGCTCCGACAAGTTCGTCGGGTTCGGCTCGCGGATGGGGCCGCAGAACATGGTCGTGAGCGGGTGGGCGCTTCAAGCCCTCGCCGCCCACCCCGGACTGTGGAACGACGCGGTCAAGCAACTCTTTCCCGACGACCTCGTTGTGCCGTTCCTGCCGGACGGGGCGACGTACCGCGTCGAGGGCAAGCCGGAGCCGGGGGCGTCGGAGGAGTTCACCCTCGGCGGGGCGAAGCTGCGGCTCGCGAGCCACCGCAACGCCCTCGTGGTGTGTGGCACGTTCGAGGGCGAGTCGGTCAAAGTATGGGTCCATGCCGGCGCGGGAGTGAATCGGATGGGTGAGGGGGTGACGGTGAAACGCGGTGAGCCGATCAACACCGGTCGGGGCGTCGCCGGCCTCGTCCTCGACAAGCCGGGAAGCCCGACGACGTTCGAGTTCGCCGTCCCGTACTCGGTGATGAAAGGGCGAGATCCGTGGGCGAACGGCGTTGAACTGGCCCGGTACACGCTCGCGGTCGGGGACGCGGAGCGGACTTTCGTGCTGGCCAGCGGCGAGGCGGACGTGGAGGCGGCCCTGGAACGGGAGTTGGCCGGCGGGCTGCGGACGTGGGAAGCGATCTTCGCGGCGAAGGGCTTCGTCCCGACCGGGCTCAACGTCGGCGGCGACTGGGACGGCTTCTCGGACGCCGGCGGGTACGCCCACCTGATCGGGGCGGCCGCCCAGTACCTCCTGTGGAAGGACGGCAAGCGAGACTGGGAGGCTCACGGCGTCCCCGCCGCGAAGTGACGAGACCGCTCACTCCACCAGGATGAACTCCTTCGTGTTGAGCAGCACGTGGGCGAGGTCGGCCCACGCCCGGGGGTCGGCCTTCGCGTCGGCCAGGAAGGCGGCCGCGGCGTCGGCCTCGGCGGGCGTCGGCGGGCGGCCGAACGCGGCCCGGTACATCGAGCGGACGCGGTCGGCGTCGGCCCGCTCCGGGCCGGCCAGCACCCGCTTCGCCCACAGCTCGGCCTGCTGGATCACGAACGGGTTGTTGAGCATCGAGAGGGCCTGGGCGGGGACGTTCGAGACGCTACGCCGGCCGATGGCGGTGAACGGGGTCGGGTAGTCGAACGCCACGAACAGCGGGTTGAGGAAGTTGCGCCGCACCTGCAGGTAGATCGACCGCCGGCCGTTGCCGTCGAGCGGGCCGGACGCCGGGCGGCCGCGGCCGACGCTGTGTTCGGTCAAGTGCGGCAACACGCCCGGGCCTTCGAGCGTGCGGTCGAGCCGGCTGGACACGAGAAGGAGGGCGTCCCGGACTGCCTCGGCTTCCAGGCGGCGGACGTTCTGCCGGTGGAGGAGCTTGTTCTGCGGGTCCGCCGTCGCCGCCCTCGCGGCCACTTCCGGCGTCGCCCGGCTCGCCTGCCGGTAAGTGGTGGAAAGGACCATGAGCCGGTGCATCGGTTTGACAGACCAGCCGCCGCGGACGAACTCGGTGGCGAGCCAGTCGAGGAGTTCGGGGTGGGTCGGCGGCTGGCCCTGGAGGCCGAAGTCGTCCGGGCTGCGGACGATCCCCTCGGCGAAGTGGTGCTTCCAGAGGCGGTTCACGAACACCCGGGCCACGAGCGGGTTGGCCGGGTCTGTGACGGCGGTCGCCAACTCCAGCCGGCCGCTACCGGGGGAGGCGAACGGGGCCGGGCCGAACGCTTCGAGGTTGCGGCGGGGCACCTCGTCGCCGAGAGTCTTGTGGCTGCCGCGGACGAACACGTGCTCGTTCACACCGGTGCCGTCGGCCATCGCCACCGCCCGCCGGGCGGAGGGGATGCGGGCTTCCAATTCCCGAACGCGCGGGTCGTCGGTCGTGAGCAGTGGGGGGACCGGGGGGCCGGCTTCCTTCGGCGGCGGGGCGTCGGCGAACCACGCCCCCGTGACGGCGAACCAGCCCGGCCCGTCGTCGAGCAGTTCGAGGTAGGCCGCCTGCCCCTTCCACATCCGCAGGTCGAACACCACCCACGCCGGGTCGGCGGCGTCGATCTTTTTGGCGAGTCCGCCGTAGATCGGGGCCTGGATCAGTTGCAGGCCGTTGAGGACGACGCGGGCGGCCGCCCCCTTGCCGGCGGCCCGTACGGCGAGCAGTGGCTTGTCGATGGTGAACGTCCGCGACCGCAGCGCCCCGGCGAGTTTGGCCGATTCGCGGCCGGTGTGGGGGAAGCCGGCCCCTCCGTCGGCCTCAGAACGGAGCGCGAGGCCGGACGTGAACCAGCGGTCACGCCAGCCGGCGTCGAAGCGGTCGAGCGGTATGGCGGCGGCCCGCCATCGCCCGGAATCGGGCGACAGCCCGGGGACGGCCGTCCCCGGGTTTTGAGACGTCTTTGACGCCCGGTGGGCCTTCAATTCGTCCAGCAACTTCACCGCCGGGGCCGGATCGTCCACGAACGCCCGCTGGTACCGTGAACTGGAGAGTACGCCGTAAAGGGCGTAGTAGTCCTTCGTGGCAACGGGGTCGAACTTGTGGTCGTGGCAGCGGGCGCAGGCGACCGTGAGCCCGAACACCGCCTTGCCGAACACGTCGATCTGGTTGTCGATCCGGTCGGCCTGGTCGGCCCGGCTGTCCACCGGCGAGTGCTTGGCCTCGTGGAGGAACCAGAAGCCGGTCGCCGGGATCGACTCGTTGCTATTGTCCGCGGGGTTGCGTCGCGGGGTCGGCAGCAGGTCGCCGGCGAGGTGTTCGCGGAGGAACTGGTCGTAGGGCAGGTCGGCGTTGAACGCCCGGATGACGTAGTCGCGGTACCGCCAGGCGTCGGGAATTTCGAAGTCGAACTCGTGGCCGTAGGTCTCGGCGTAGCGGACGAGGTCGAGCCAGTGGCGGGCCCACCGCTCGCCGTAGTGCGGCGACGCGAGCAGGCGCTCCACCACCTTCTCGTAGGCGTCCGGGGCGGCGTCGGCCTCGAACGTGGCCACCTCCTCGGGCGTCGGCGGCAGGCCGGTGAGGTCGAACGTGACGCGGCGGATCAGCGTCCGCCGATCGGCCTCGGGCGCGAATGCTAGCCCGGCGTTGGTCAGCTTTTGAGAGACGAAGGCGTCGATGGCGTTGCGGATCGCGGGCTGCTGTCCGAGGATTTCCGGCACCGCGGGGCGGGCCACGGGGTGGAAGGACCAGTGGGCCTTCGCCCGGGCGGTAAGGTCGAAAGTGGCCGCGGGCTTCGGCGGGCCGCCGGGCGCGACGGCGTCGGCCGGCCAAGGGGCACCCGCCGCGACCCACTTCGAAAGGTCTTCGATCTCGTCGGCGGTGAGTTTGCCCTTCGGCGGCATCTTCGTGTCGCCGTCGTACCGGACGGCTTGCACCAGCAGGCTCGCGGCGGCGTTGCCGGGCTTGGCGGCCGGGCCGGTGTCGCCCCCGGTGAGCACGGCCGCTCGGGAGTCGAGCCGCAAGCCACCCTTCTGCTTCTCCGGGCCGTGGCAGCCGACGCAGTGGGTCAGGAGCAGAGGTCGCACCTTCTTTTCGAACTGCTCGGAGTCGGTGGCCGGGGACGGTGCCGCGAACAGCAGGCACGCGGCGACGGCGAGCGGGAGCGGACGGCGCATGGGGGAGTCCGGCGGAACGCGGCGGGCGGGAAGACGGATTATGGCCTGCGGCGACGGGCCGGGCAAGACGCGACCGCCCGACTTCCAGACCGCCCAGCTTCTCGAAGCGGAAGGGTGGGGCGTCGTACCCTCAAAATCGAGTCAAACCGCGGGTAAGGCCGCCCCCTTCGCGCTGGCGTTCGGGCTTCGCATTCGATACTTCTTAAGTAAACCGCACGTCAGCGACCCCGCGGCCCAGGACACGCCAGCCATGAGCAAGCCCCCCGCCCCCCGCCCGGCCGATCCCCGCCCGGCGGCCGACGCCCCGAAGTTCCTCCCCTTCGGGGCCGAGGTGGCGGCCCCGACCGTCCCCCAGAAGTGGTTCGGGCCGGCCGACCTGTACCTGTTCAACGAGGGGAGCCACCTCAAACTTTACGACCGCATGGGGTCGCACCCGACGACCGTGAACGGGGTCGCCGGCTTCCACTTCGCCTGCTGGGCCCCGAACGCGGATTACGTCTCGGTGGTGGGCGACTTCAACGGCTGGGACCACGGCCGCAACCCCTTGCGGATGGTCGAGAACTCGGGCGTGTGGGCCGGTTTCGTGCCCGGGGTCAAGTCGGGCGTCTGCTACAAGTACCACATCGCGTCGCGGGTCGGCGGGTACAAGATCGACAAGACCGACCCGTTCGCGTTCACCTGCGAGATCGCCCCGAAGTCGGCCGCCGTCACATGGGACATGAGCTACCAGTGGGGCGACGGCGACTGGATGGCCCACCGCAAGGACAAGAACTCGCACCACGCCCCGATCAGCATCTACGAGATCCACCTGGGGTCGTGGATGCGCTCCCCGGAGCCGCCGTACGACTCGCTGAGCTACCGGCAGGCGGCCCCCAAGCTCGCGGCCTACTGCAAGGACATGGGGTTCACCCACGTCGAGTTCCTGCCCCTCACCGAGCACCCGTTCTTCGGCTCGTGGGGGTACCAGACGACCGGGTACTTTGCCGCCACCTCGCGGTTCGGGACGCCGCAGGACCTGATGTTCCTCATCGACTTCCTGCACCAGAACGGGATCGGCGTCATCATCGACTGGGTGCCGTCCCACTTCGCCACCGACGGGTTCGGGCTCAACTACTTCGACGGCACCCACCTGTTCGAGCACGGCGACCCGCGTCAGGGCTTCCACCCCGACTGGGGCAGCTACGTCTTTAACTACGGCCGGCACGAGGTCCGCAGCTTCCTCCTCTCCAGCGCACTCTTCTGGCTCGACAAGTACCACGTGGACGGCATCCGGGTCGACGCCGTCGCGTCGATGCTCTACCTCGACTACTCCCGCAAGGACGGCGAGTGGGTGCCGAACGACCACGGCGGGAAGGAGAACGTGAACGCCATCTCGTTCCTCCGGCGGTTCAACGAGGAGGTGTACCGCCACTACCCGGACGTGCAGACCTACGCCGAGGAGTCGACCTCGTGGGCGATGGTCAGCCGGCCGACGTACGTCGGCGGCCTCGGGTTCGGGTTCAAGTGGGACATGGGGTGGATGCACGACACCCTGAAGTACTTCACCCTCGACCCGATCCACCGCAAGTACCACCAGAACGACCTGACGTTCCGCATGATCTACGGGTACAACGAGAACTTCGTGCTCCCCCTGTCGCACGACGAGTGCGTCCACGGCAAGGGGTCGCTGTGGGACAAGATGGCCGGGGACGAGTGGCAGAAGTTCGCCGGCCTGCGGGCCCTATACGGGTACATGTACGGCATGACCGGGAAGAAACTCCTGTTCATGGGCGGGGAGATCGGCCAGCGGCACGAGTGGAAGCACGATTCGAGCGTCGAGTGGCACGAGCTGGAACACGACTCCCACCGGGGGATGCAGAACTGCGTCCGCGACCTGAACAAGCTCTACGCCGCCGAACCGGCCCTGCACGAACTGGACAGCCTGCCCGGCGGGTTCGACTGGGTGGACGCGGCCGACGCGAACAACAGCGTGCTGAGCTTCGTCCGCCGGGCCAAGACGACCGACGACGTGGTCCTCGTCGTCCTCAACCTGACACCGGTGGTACGGAACGACTACCGCATCGGGGTGCCGCACCCGGGGTTCTGGAAGGAAGTGATGAACACCGACGCGAAGGCCTACTGGGGGTCGAACGTCGGGAACAACGGCGGGGTGTTCGCCGAGTACGTCCCGTGCCACGGCCAGCCGTTCTCCGTGGTCCTGCAACTCCCGCCGATGGCCGTAACGTTCTTCAAGGGGCGGGGGTGAGCGAAATGTAAGCCCACCCGTTGCTACGGGTGGGCTTCGCCCGGAGTCACCCCGCCTGCTGAAAGCGGACCGGGGCCCCGGTGGTGCAGTACTTCCCCGAGCGGGCCATCGTGACTTGGATGCCGTTACCGTCCTTGAGATCCTCCGGCTTGATGAACGAGCCACGCAGGACGGTTAGGAACTCGTCCCACGTCATCGCCCGCCCGCCCGCCTTGAGGGCCAGGTCCTTGACGTCCGCCGGCGACCACGCGAAGTTGTTATCGACTGCCCACTTGTGGGCGTAGAAGCCGCCCGCGTGAAGGATGCGGGACACGATCGTCGAGCAGTTCTTCCGCAGGTTGCGGTACGACCCGCCGCCCTTCTTCATGTGGATGGACAGCCAGGCCGCCATCATCTCTTTTTCCTTGCCCGCGTCCGTCGTCATCTCGATCACGTGGTCGGGTAGGTAGCCCTCGCACTCCATGTCGTCGGCGAACGACCAGTTCCGCTGGCTCTTCGTCTTCTTGGACACCAGGACGCCGAGGACGCCGAAGTTGGCCCCGTCCCCGCCCGGCCAGTAGCTGACGTAGTTTTTCGCGCCGGCGGCGTCGTCCCCGAGCCAGAACTCCTTACTGATGTTGATCGCGGCGTGGCCCGGCCACGTCTTGCCGGACACCTTCGAGTGCCCGAACGTGTTGTTCTCCCAGACGATGACGTAGGACGGCATGGGGGACCCTTCGGGTGCGGGTGGGGCGGGCGAGGTGGTTGGTATACGCGAGAACGCGGTCCAAACTTGCACCCTTCTCCGACCCGTCGGAACAAGTTTCCGCGGTTGCTATGATGTAGTCATGGCCCTCCGCGTCTCGAACCTCCGCCTCCCCATCGAGGAGCCGGAGGCCAACCTGCCCGTTCACCTCGCCCGTGCCGTCGGGGTGACCCCGCCCGACCTCGGCCGCTGGCGCGTCCTCCGCAAGAGCCTGGACGTCCGGGACAAGCGGCAACTGCGATTCGTTTACAACTTCGAGGTCGATCTCCCGGCCGGCGAGGCGGCGGTCGCGACTCGGGCCGCCGCGTCCCACCCGGCGGCCACCGTCGAGCGGTTCGAGGAGCCGCCGTTCTCGATGCCGGACCCCGGGGCCGAACCGGTCCGCGGCCGGCCGGTCGTCGTCGGGTCGGGGCCGGGCGGGCTGGTGTGCGCGTACTTCCTGGCGAAGCACGGCTACCGGCCGCTGGTCCTGGAACGCGGCACGAAGGTGAACGACCGCATCCGCGACGTAAAGACGTTCGACGGTGGCGGGGCGTTCGCCCCGGAGAGCAACTACCTGTTCGGCGAGGGCGGGGCCGGCACCTTCTCGGACGGCAAGCTCACCTGCCGCGGGACCGGGCCGGACGTGCTGCGGGTTCTCGAACTGTTCGCCGAGTGCAAGGGCCAGCAGCCGGGCCGGCCGAGCATCCTCTACTACCACCGCCCGCACCTCGGTAGTAACCGCCTGCCGGCCGTGGTGAAGGCCATCCGCCGCAAGATCGAGGAGTACGGCGGCGAGGTCCGGTTCAACACCCGGGTCGAAGACCTGCACGTCGGCGGCGGCGGGCCGACCGGGGTGAGCACGTCGTCCGGGTTCATCCCCGCGTCGGTCGTGGTGGTGGCCATCGGGCACAGCGCCCGCGACACCTTCGCCATGCTGGCCGAACGGCGGGTACCGATGACGCCCAAGGCGTTCCAGTTCGGCGTCCGCGTCGAGCACCCGCAGGAGGTGGTGAACGCCGTCCAGTTCGGCCCCCGCCGCGACCGCTATGAGGGGTTGTTGGGGAACGCGGACTATTCGCTGGTTGCCCACGGGGCGAACGACCTGTTCACCTTCTGCATGTGCGCCGGCGGGCACGTCATCCCGAGCGTGTCGCAGGAGGGGTACTTCTGTTCGAACGGCATGAGCCTGTCGAAGCGGGACTCGCCGTTCGCCAACAGCGGGCTCGTGGTGACGGTGCCGGTGGAGGCGTTCGGCGGGTCCGACGTGCTGGCCGGGGTGCGGCTCCAGGAGAGGTACGAGAAGCGGGCGTTCGAGATCGGACGCGGCGAGTACCGCTCGCCGGCACAAACGGCCCGCGACTTCCTGGCCGGGCGGGCGTCCACCACGGTGCCGGCGAACAGCTACCCGCGTGGCACGGCGGCAGCCGACCTGCGAGAAGTCCTGCCCCCGCTGGTGGCCGCCGCCGTGGCCCACGGGTTGCCGCAGATGGACCGCCGGTGGGGCGGCAAGTTCGTCCGCGACGCGGTGCTGTTCGGCCCCGAGTCTCGCGGAAGTTCCCCCATCCGCATCGACCGCGACAACGACAGCCGCGAGTCGCCAGGCCTCCCCGGCCTGTATCCGGTGGGCGAGGGGGCCGGGTACGCCGGCGGCATCGTGTCGGCGGCCGTCGACGGCCTGCGGACGGCCCGGGCCATCGTGGCGAAGTACGCCAACACCTGAGAACGGGACGCGGATGAAGAGGAGCGGTGGGAACGGTTGAAATGCGGTGAAGAACGGCCCGCTGGCCCCTTTCACCCTGTTTTTCTAACCCGATTTCTGCTCTGATCCTCTTCATCCTCGTCCATCCCGCGTCATCCGCATTCCATCGCCGGAGAGCCACCCCCATGCGGCGTCTGATCCTCGCCGGCGGCGTCGCCGCCCTCCTCGTCGCGGCCGTCGCCGTGTCGCGGTCCCGCACCGCGTCCACAGCCCCCACGCCGGGCGACCCCGGCGACATCAAGGTGGCGGTCGGCGACAAGAACCCGTGGACGAGCCTGAAGCTCAACAACGACCCGGCCCAGTTCGCGTTCGCGGTCGTCTCCGACCGGACCGGCGGGCACCGGGCGAACGTCTTCTCGCGGGCCGTCCACCAGGTCAACCTCCTCCAGCCGACGTTCGTCATGTCCGTCGGCGACCTCATCGAGGGGTACACGACCAAGGCCGACAAGCTGGCCGAGCAGTGGGACGAACTCGACTCCTTCACCCGCAAGTTCCAGATGCCGTTCTTCTACGTCGGCGGCAACCACGACTTGGGGAACAAGGAGGAGGGCGTCGCCTGGGACCAGCGGTACGGCCGCAAGCACTACCACTTCGTGTACAAGGACGTGCTGTTCCTCGTGACGAACTCGGAGGACGTGACGGCCACCACCATCGGGGCCGAGCAGAAGGCGTACGTCAAGAAGGCGCTGGACGAGAACAAGGGCGTGCGGTGGACGTTCGTGTTCGTCCACAAGCCGATCTGGACGGGCAAGGACCTGGAGAAGAACGGCTGGGCCGACGTGGAGCGGTCGCTGGCCGGGCGGAAGTACACGGTCTTCTGCGGGCACGTCCACAAGTACCAGAAGTACGTCCGCAACGGCATGAATTACTATCAGCTGGCCACCACCGGCGGCGGCAGCCGGATGCGCGGCCCCGAGTACGGCGAGTTCGACCACGTCGCCTGGGTCACGATGAAGGCCGACGCCCCGGTGGTCGCCAACGTCCTCCTCGACGGGGTGCTGCCGGAGGACTTGAAGCTGCCCGAGGTGAACGAGCCGTCGGTGCCCGGGAAGAAACGGCAGAAGGTGTTCGCGGTGGCCGGCACGGTCACCCTCGACGGCAAGCCGGTGGCCGGGGCGACGGTCCGGTTCGTGAACACGATCCCGCTGACCGGCAAGCTGGTGAACGTGGCCGACGGGCTGACGGACGCCGCCGGGCGGTTCCAGCTGACGACCTACACGAAGTTCGACGGCTGCCCGGCCGGCGAGTACGCGGTGGTGGTGGTGAAGGCGGCCGGCGGGTTCGACGAGGGCGAAACGGAGACGAAGAACCTCCTCCCCGAGAAGTACGCCAAGCCGACGACGAGTGGCCTCAAGGTGACGGTGAAGGAAGAGGCCACCGACGTGACGCTGGAGTTGTCGGGGAAGTGAGCGGCCTATTCGCTCACAATCGCCGAGACGCCGTCGATCCGTACTCCTGAACCGCCGCTGGTGCGGACCGTGATCTCGGAAGCGTCCTCCGCGAGCCAGAAGCGCTTGGCCCCGGTCCCCGCCGCGAACGGCTGGGCGACGACGCGGGAAACGGGGACGCCGGTCGGGCCGCACCCGTGCCAGGCGATCTCTGAGCCGTGCGACCCGGGGCCGGCGGTGTACCGTACGACGAGGCCGCGGACGTTCGGCGGGCGGTCGAACGTCACCCGCAGCGTCACCGGGTCGAGGCCGTCAGGGGCGAAGGTGCCGTCGGGGCCGGCGGGGGGCACGGCGGCCGCGACCCGCCACGCGGTCGGCACTTCCCACAGCGTGGGCTCGGGGGCAATGCGGTCGAACGGCTTCACCCCCGCGGCTTTCAAGCGCTCGAGCGCCGCGCGTGCGGTCGGCACTCCGTTGTCGGCCGGCCAGCCGTTAATGAAGTGGCCGTGGTGGTCGAGGAGAAACGACATCGGCACCCCGCGGGCGATGTCGTCGGCCAGGAGGAACTGCGGGGCCGTCCACTGCCACGCCTCGGCGTGCCCGCGGGCGGCATTCGGCCACGCGAACGCCACGGCCGTCAAGCAAAGGCCGCCCGTCACCCACTTCGCCACGAGCGGCGGGCCGAACCGCACCCACGCGAGGTAGACGCCGCACAGCACCGGGGCGGCGAGCGTGACGTAGCGGTTGTGGACGAGCGTGCCCCAAACGGCCGCCCGCGACGCCCCGATGCCGAGGCACAACGCCAGCCCGGCGGCCAGGAACAGGGCCACGCCGGCGGCCGGCACGCGGCGGTCGCGGGAGCGCACGGCCAACGCGACCATCACTCCCGTTACCACGGCGAGAGTAGCGGTGGCGGCGCCGAGGATCGACACGCGGCCGGGCGACGGTGGTTCGAGGAGTTCGCCGGCGGGGCCCCACGCGGCGGCACACACCCGCAAGGCGTAGCGGAGGCCGCGGCCGTCGAGCGCGAGCGGGGCGTTCGGGTCGCGGGAGAGCGTGGCGAAGTAGGCGGCGACGACGGCGAGCGTGGCCGCACCGAATCCGAGAGCCACGAAGGCGGCTCTTCTCTTTCTGATGGCCCGGGTTTCCGAGCCCGGGGTCGGCAGTTGGCCAGCCCCGGCTTGGAAGCCGGGGCCACAAGACCGTGGCTTTCGTCGAAGTCCGTCGAATCCCACGGCCACTAACCAGCCGCCAAGTGGGATAGCAGGCACAAGCCCTTGCACGCCACACAGCGACAGGGCGAGCAGCGCCACGCCGACCACCGCCGCCCGCCCGGTCGAGAGCGCCGGACCGGCGGTGGCGACCAGTGCGAGGACGGCCGCGGTCAGGAACACCGGCAACGCGAAGTTGATCTGGATGGCCCAGAGCAGGTTCTCCCACTGGCCGACGGAGAGCAACAGCAGCGGGAAGAACGCGTCGGTCGGCCGGGTCGTGCCGCGGGCCGCACGGGCGGCGACCACGAGGGCGGCGGCGGCGGCGGCGAGCAACGCCAGGTTCACCCGCATCTGGGCCGGGAGGTCGTACCCGGCGACGCGGGCGGTGCCCCAGCTCGCCAGCTTCGGCAGCGGCAGGCGGTGTTCGTTGAACGGTTCCCACAGCGTGCGGGGCGACGGGAAAGCGGGGTCGAGCTGGACGCTCAGGAAAACGAGGTCGTCGTGAACCGGGGCCCGCCCGGCGTACCGGTGGACGAACGCGAACGCGACCCACAGCATCACGCCCCAGACGGCCCACACGAGAACGGCGGCCGCCGGGGGGGGCAAGGGACTTAACGCGAGGGGTCGGGGGATCAAGGTGGGACGGGCGAGTTGACCGCGAATCATCGCCCGCCTCCGGTCGGAGAGCCCCCGCGTAGCCGCGACCCGGAGTCCGCGGAGGGGAGCGCAGGCACTTCCGGCGCGTCCGCGGGACACCGGGCGCTCCGCTGCGAAGACTCCGCGTCGCGGCTACGCGGGGGTTGTTCACCCCGCCCGCAGGTGCCGCTCTTCTTCGTATTTGTGCAGCTTGTTGTAGAGCGTCTTGAGGCTGATCCCCAGCTCGTCGGCCGTCTTCTGCTTGTTCTGGTTGTTCTTCGCGTACACCTGCAGGATGTACTCCATCTCCACGTCGGCCAGCGACTTCGTCGCCCCGCCGGCGGCCGCCACCACCGCGTGCGGCATGGCGATTACGCCCGCGTGGCCGGCGTCGTGCCGGGGCTGCGGCGTATGCCCCGCCGCTCCCAACCCGGACCCGCTCGCGCGGAAGGCGTCCGCCGACCCGGCGTACACCGTCGGCCGCGGGTTGCGCACGTCGTGCGGCAGGTGGACCGCCGTGATCGGCTGCCCGCCGGCCACGATCCAGGCGTACTCCATCGCGTTGGCCAGCTCGCGGACGTTCCCCTGCCAGTGGTAGTCGAGCATCACCTGGAGGGCGTCCGGGGTGAGCAGGTCGGCCACCACCTCGGCCGGCCGCTTCGCCGCACGGGCGAGCAGGTGCCGGGCGAGCGCGGGAATGTCCGCCTTCCGGTCCCGCAGCGGCGGCAGGTGGATGTGGAACATGTTCAAGCGGAACAGCAAGTCCTCGCGGAACGTCCCCTCGGCGATCATCTGCCGGAGGTCGCGGTTGGTCGCGGCGATCACCCGCACGTCGGCGATGATCGGCTCGTTCGCCCCCACCGGGCGGATTTCGCCCGCTTCGAGGAAGCGGAGGAGTTTCACCTGGATGTTCTTGTCCAGCTCGCCGAGTTCGTCCAGGAACAGGGTGCCGCCGTTGGCCACCTCGAACAGCCCCTTGTGGTCCCGGTCCGCCCCGGTGAACGCCCCCTTGCGGTGGCCGAACAGTTGGCTCTCGACCAGCGTCGGCGACAGCGCCCCGCAGTTGACCGGGACGAACGGCTGGTCCTTCCGCAGGCTCCGCAGGTAGAGCGTCCGGGCGATCACCTCCTTGCCCGTCCCCGTCTCGCCGGTGATGAGGACGCGGGCCTCCGTCGCCGCCACCTGCTTGATGACGGCGTGGACCGGCTGCATGGCCGGGCTGACGCCGATCAGGTCGGACGGCCCCTCGGCG
>JANPKP010000067.1:0-14782 GCA_031426095.1 Gemmataceae bacterium | reverse complement strand
CCGGGGTGGGTGCCGCCGCCCACGAGGTACACGCCGTCGAGGTCTTCGAAGCGGTTCCGCGGGCGGAAGTGGAGCATCTGACGCAGGTTGTGTGCGAGGTTGAACGTCGCCCCCAGGTGGACCGCGTAATCGCCTTCCCAGTCGGCCGGCGTCACCACCTTCTCGAAGCGGATGCGGTCCTCGACGCCCTTCAAACCGATCTTCTCCATCTGCTTCAGGAGTTTGGCCCGGAACGGCCCGGTCTCCTTCGCCCAGTCGACGTTGGCGGTACGGTGCGTGACCGGGGCGAGGACGTAGAGCGTGCTCATCCCCTTCGGGGCGAGCGTGGAGTCCGTGACGCCGGCGTTCTGGACGTAGAACGAGGTGTCGTCGGTGAGCGTGTGCCGCTCCTCGATGTCCCCGAGGTTCCGCATGTAGTCCTCGGAGGTGTAGATGGTGTGGTGCCCCACGTCGTCGTACCGGCCCTCGATGCCGAGGTACATCATGAACGTCGAGCAGGAGAACTTCTTCTTCGTCAGCTTGGCGTCGGTCCAGCGGCGGCGGAGGCGGTCGGGCACGAGTCGACGCATGGCGTGTGCGAAGTCGGCGTTGATGACCAAGGCGTCGGCCCGGTACTCGCCGGCGTTCGTCCGCACGCCGACCGCCTTGCGGCCCTCGAACAAAACTTCTTCCACGTCCTCGCCGAGGTGGAACTTCACCCCCATCTCGGCCGCGAGCCGGCCCATCCCGTCGGACACGGCGCTGCACCCGCCGATCGGGTGCCAGACGCCGTACTCGTATTCTAGGAATGACAGGATCGAAAACAGGCTCGGGCAGTTGAACGGCGACATGCCGAGGTATTTCGACTGGAAGGTGAACGCCAGCCGAGTTCTGGGGTCGCGGAAGTAGCGGCCGAGTTCGGAATCGACCGACTTCCACGGCCGCAGCACCGGGAGCATCTTCACGAGGTCGAGGCTCAGGAGGTCGCGCCAGCCGAGGAAGGCGCGTTCGAGAATGGGGCGGAATCCGTCGAGCTTGTGCCGGTTCTCGCTCAAATAGCGGGGGAGTTGCTCGGCGTCGCGGGGGTCGAGTTTGGCCACCTCGGCCTGCATCCGCCGCACGTCCGGGGTGCAGTCGAGAGCCCCGCCGGTCGTGCCGAATGCGATGCGGTACTGCGGGTCGAGTCGCACCATCGGGACTTCGGTGTGGAGGTCGCGGCCGACGAGCTTGAAGATGCGTTCGAGGACGAGAGGGTAAAGGAAGAACGTCGGCCCCAGGTCGAACCGGAAGCCGTCGGCCTCTATGGCCGAGCAGCGGCCGCCGACCCGCGGCAGGCGCTCGACCACCCGCACGTCGAGCCCCGCCTTCGCCAGGAGCATGGCGGCGGCGAGCCCGCCGGGGCCGGCACCGACGATCAGCACCGACCGGGGTTTATCCTTGCCGGTCGTAGCGGTCACTTCGCGGGGGGCGGCGGACAGCGAAACCATGCGTCGAACCTTGCGTGTGGAGCCGACCTCGGGGCGAACCCGATGCACGTATCGGGACAACACGATGTTAGTGAACCGCGTGTCGGGAAATCCAGCAGATTGCCCCCGTGTCGTGTAAAAGGGTGGTGATTGTCACCGACCAACGCCCTGTGCTCAGACTAAGAGAGGCGCGAATGAATCCGCCCGTGACGCCTGCCGACATCCTGGCCGCCGCCGACCGTCTCCCTCGCGTGCGGTTCGCCCACCTGCCGACGCCTCTGGAGGAGGTGCCCCGCTTCGCGGCCCGGCTCGCCGGCGGGGTGCGGGTGTTCATCAAGCGGGACGACTGCACCGGATTCTACCTGGGCGGCAACAAGGCCCGGCACAACGAATTCCTGCTCGGAGATGCGGTCGCGCAAGGGTGCGACGTGCTGGTGTGGGGCGGCGGCGTGCAGTCGAACAACTGCCGCCAGACGGCCGCCGCGTGTGCCAAGCTCGGCCTCGACTGTCACCTCACCCTGAGCCGCGGCCGCGAATCTACGGAGCCGCAAGGGAACCTCCTGCTCGACCACATCGTGGGGGCGAAAGTCTCGTTTACGGATACGCAACTCGGCCCGGACTTCGACGCCCTGCTGTGCGCGAAGGCCAACGAACTACGTCGGGCCGGCCGCAAGCCTTACGTTTGGCACCGCCCCCGCGTGGTGCCGCTGGCGGCTGTGAGTTACGCCGTGTGCGTCGCCGAGATCGTAGGCCAACTTGCGGCGACGGGGTTGGACCCGGCGGCCCTTTACGTGTCTTCGTCCGGCGCGACCGGGGCCGGCGTGACACTTGGCAAGGCTCTCTTGAGGCTCAACGGCCCGGCGCGGCTGATCTGCCCCATGCACTGGCCCTGGCACATCCCGACCGCCCTCGCCGCCGACGCCACCGCAGCCGCCGGCCTACTTGGCTTCCCGCACCTGCTTACCGCCGCCGACGTGGACGCCGACGAGTCGTGCATCGCCCCCGGGTACGGGTTGCCGTCGGCCGCCGGGCGGGAGGCATTGCACCTTCTAGCGACGTCAGAGGCGATTCTGCTCGATCCGGTCTATTCCGCGAAAGCGATGGCCGGCCTGATCCGCGACGTGCGGGCCGGGGCGTACCCGCCGGGGGCGGCGGTGGTGTTCATCCACACCGGCGGGGTGCCGGCGATCTTCGCGGATCCGCAGTCCGTGCTCGGCGCAAAGGGGTCGCCATGACCCCGCTCCTCGCCGACTTCCGCGACGCCGCCGGGTGTTACGCCCGGGTCGCCGACGCCCTCGCCGCCCGGTCGCCCGGCTTCCGCCTGATGGCCGTGGCGACCACCGGCACCGACGGCCCGGAGGTGCGAACCGTCGTCGTCCGCGGCTTCGACCCGGCCGCCCGCACGGTCACGTTCCACGCCGACCTTCGCAGCCCCAAGATACCGCAACTCGCGGCCGACCCTCGGGTCGGTGTGGTCCTGTACGACTCGGCCAGCCGCGTCCAGTTGCGGATACGCGCCCGTGCGGAGGTCCACCACGGCGACGAGGTCGCCAGGGCCGCGTGGGACGCCACGCGGCCGTCCGCCCGCGGCGATTACGCTTCCGCCGCACCGCCGTCCGCCCCGCTCTCGCCGGACGCCCCGAACGTCCCCGAACCGCTCGACCCGGGCGCGTTCACCAACTTCGCGGTCGTCGTCTGCCAAGTCGTCGACCTCGACGTGCTCGAACTCCGCGACGACGGCCACTGCCGGGGCCGCTTCCGGTGGACGGGTGACGAGATTCGGCTCGAAAGACTTCAGGCGTGAATGCCGGGGGCTTACGATCCTTCAGTCGATCACGAACGACGCGACGTGGTCGAGGTTCACATGCTCCGGCGGGGAGTCCTTGCGGGCCGGCATCTGGGGGTAGACCTCAGGGAACACGTACTCGCCCGGCCGCCACTCGTGGGGCCAGTCGTCGGGCACGGCCGAGACGCCGAACCGCTGTTCCGGCCCCGGCGGGAGGCGGCCGCCGGCCGGGTCGCGGAACGGCACGCCCACGAGGAGCCGGTTACCCTCCTCGGACGGCCGAACCTTCGTCGCCACCATCGCGCTACAGTTGAAGTAACGGCAGTTGAGCCCGTCGTGGTCGGCCGCGAACCGCTCCACCATCCGCCGCATGAGGCGGAGCATGTTGTCGCGGTCGGTCGGGTGGACGAGGTCCATCTTGGGTGCGACGAACGCCAGCCGGGTGATCCATCCCGGCCGCCACTCGTGCGGGAGAAAGACCTTGCTCAGCCCCCGCCCGAGGGGACCGAACACGGGGTGCTCGCCGGGCCGGAGGACTTCGAGCAGGTCTTTCACGATCTGCCGGTTGTCGTCGTACATGCCGACCCCGCCGGCGAGGAGCATCGTCACGTCGATCAGCACTACCAGCGACGTACACGACCGGAGTACCGCGATCGTCGGCTCCACCACCTGCCGGACGTAGTCGCGGTAGCGGTCGGTGAACGCCGCGAGGATGGGCGAACCCGGCGTGCGAAGTGCCGGCGGCAGCGGGCAGAACTGCTGGTCGGCGGACAGCCCCGATTCGCGGCCGTCGGCCAACTCCTCGACGGGGAGCCGCTTCGCCAGCCGGCCCTGGGTGTCGAGCAGGAACGTCGACGGCGACACCAGCGGCTTGTAATTCCAGATGAGGTTGGCGAGTGCCAGCCGGTACGAGCGGAGCAGGGGGCCGGGGTTCTCGACGGGGCGGGCGAGGGCGTCGAGGAACGGGCCGGTGCAGGCCCGGTACGCGGCATCGCCGTGGAAGAGCCTGAGGACGTGGTCGGACCAGCCGGCGAAGTCGCGGCCCAGCATGGCGGCGTCGGCGATCCGCTCGCCCGGCAGGTCGTAGAGCTTCAGGAGGCAGTCGCTGAACCGCCAGTCGTCCCGCTCGAACTGGCAGACGAACTGGGCCCGGTCGCGGGTCTTCTCCGGCCACCGGCCGCGCTCGACCAACGCGGCCCGGCTGGCGTCGTAAGGGAACGCCGACCACCCGGGATCGGGCGCGTGGACTTGGAACTTGCGGAGGTTCGCCGGCCGGCCCTCGGCCCCGAGGGCGAACCGCTGCGGGTCGTAGTCCTTGAGGTGGTTGACGAGCGACGTGAGTAGCACCGACTTGCCCGAGTTGTACAGGCCGACGACGCCGACCCGGCACTCGGTGGTCTTCACCCGGAACACGCCCATGCCCGCTCACCCCCGGTTCACGCCCGCGGCTTTCCGACCACGATACGGTAACGCCCCCGCCCCGGTGAGGGTGATTTGCCGATGACCCACGAGAACGACGACCTCCCCGCCCTCCTCGGCGGCAAGCCCATCTTCCCCGACGGCCCGCCGCCGTGGCCGCAGCCCGACCCCGCCGTGAAGGTCGCCCTGAATGACGCTTACTCATCCGGGGCCTGGGGCCAGTACCACGGCCCGAACGTGTCGGCGCTGGAAGCCGAGTTGGCCACCTTCCACGGCGTGCCACACGCACTGACGTGCGCGACGGGCACCCTCGCCGTCGAGGCTGGGCTGCGGGCGCTCGGCGTCGGGCCGGGCGACGAGGTCATCCTCGCGGCCTACGAGTATGAGTCGAACTTCCTCACCGTCCACGCCCTCGGCGCGAAGCCGGTGCTGGCGGACGTCGCCCCGAACAACTGGAACCTCGACCCCGCGGCGGCAGCAGCGGCCGTGTCGAGGGCTACGAAGGCGGTGGTCTGCTCGCACTTGCACGGGGGCTTAATCCCCATGCGCGAGATCGTCGCGCTGGCGAGGCGGCACGGCTTCGGCGTCCTCGAAGACGCGGCCCAGGCCCCCGGTGCGACGGTGCAGGGCCGCCCGACCGGGGCGTGGGGCGACGTGGGAACGCTGAGCTTTGGCGGCTCGAAGCTACTGACGGCGGGCCGGGGAGGGGCGATGCTTTTTAATGATACGCGGCACTTCCAACGGGCTAAGGTGTGGCTGTCGCGGGGCGTGCAGCAGTGGGCACCGCTGAGCGAACTCCAGGCCGCCGTGTTGCGGCCACAACTCGCAGGCTTGTGGGGGCGTACCGTCGTTCGCTGGCTTTGCGTTGGAAATTTGACTGAGGCAATCGAGAGGGCAGGCATCCCCGGATTAGTGCCATTCCAGAATACTTCCGACGCATTTGAAGCGGCGTTCTACAAGCTGGGCTTTCGCTTCGACCCTGAAGCGTTCGGCCTCACCCGCGAACGCTTCGTCGCCGCGATGCGGGCCGAGGGCGTCGCCTTCGACATCGGCTTCCGCGCCCTGCACGTCGGCCGCTCCCCGTCTCGCTTCCGGGCCGCCGGCACGCTCGACGAAGCGGCCCGTGCTCACCACGGCTGCGTCGTCCTCCACCACCCGATTCTGGCCGGTTCGGCCGCCGATGCGGAGCGGGTGGTTCGGGCCGTCGTCCGGACGTATCGTAACCGCGACCGCCTCCGTGACCCGCAGCCGAAAGGACCCCCATGACCCGCCCCGCCACCCTCGCGGCCGTCGCGCTCCTGCTCGCCGTCGGGCACGGCTCGGCCGCCGACGCCCCGCCGGCCGGGTCGTGGAAGCTCACCTTCGCCGCAGGCCGCGGGCAGGAGGTCACGTTCCTCTTTGCCTTCAAGGAGGCTGGTGGGAAGTGGAGCGGGGAGTACCTCGCCAGCTCGCTGCCGCTCAAAACCGAGCCGAAATTCGCGGCCGTCGCGGTCGATGGGTCGAACCTCAAGTTCACCCTCAACCTTGGGGCCGACCCCTTCATCTCGTTCGACGGGCGGGCGGCCGCCGACGGCAAGAAGGTGAACGGCACGATCAGCCTGTTCGGCAAGCCGCCGCAAATCGTGGAAATGTACCCGACGAAACTCGCCAAGTTCGGTGACCCGTTCGAATTGGCCCGCGAGAATTTGTCGCAGGCCGAGGACGGGCCGCTCCTGTTCGACGCCGCGTTCGACGTGTTGGCCCAGGCGTCGGCCAAGAAGATGAAGGCGGACGAGGTCCGCGGCCTGGTCGAGCGGGTCGGCAAGGCGGCCGGCACCTATGGCCCAACGTGGGAGAGGGCCGTCGCCCTCCGGCTGGCGAACACGCTCGCGGGTCAGGAAGGACTGGCCGAAGTCGCCCTCGCCCAGGCCCGCCGGGCCGAGCGGATGCTCACGGACGACGACGACGCGGCGACGGTGATGGAGGTCCTCCAAATCGTCGTACGTGGCCTCACACTTGCCGGGAAGGTGGAGGAGGCTAAACCGCTCGCGGCCCGGATCTCCAAGCTCGAAGTCAAGGACTTCCAGGACTACGCCAAGACGCACCCGCCGTTCGCGCCAGAGGCGTACAAAGGGCGGAAGGCGGTCGCCGACCGCGCGGTGCTGGTCGAATTCTTCACCGGAAGCGAGTGCCCGCCCTGCGTCGCCGCCGACCTCGCCGCCGCCGGCCTGCTCAAGTCGTACACCCCGGCGGAGGTCGTCGTCCTCCAGTACCACTACCACATCCCGGGCCCCGACCCGCTCACCAGCCCCGACTCCGCCGAGCGCATCCGCCAGTTCGAGGAGGTGCTGAAGAAGCGGGGCGGCTTTCCGGCCGCGTTCGTGAACGGCAAGCTCGACGCGGAAGGCGGCGGGACGGCGGCCGAGTCGGAGAAGAAGTACAAGGCCCTCCGCGCCGCGATCGACGAGCAACTGGAGAGGCCCGCCGGCGTCAAACTCGGGCTGACGGTTTCGAAGCAGGACAAGGGGTATGCGCTGAAGGCGGCCGTTGCCCACCTCGCCGCCCCCGGCGAAACGATGTCGCTCCGCTTCGCCGTTGCGGAAGACCGGGTGCGGTACAAGGGCGGCAACGGCCTCCGCTACCACCCGATGGTCGTCCGCGCCATGCCCGGCGGGGCGAAAGGCTTTCCGCTCACCAAGAAGACGCATGAACAGACGGTAACGGTGGACGTGGATGAGTTGCGGGCGAAACTCGACAAGTCGCTCGACGAATTCGTCCGGACCGACGGCGAGTTTCCCAACCCGAGCCGGCCGCTGGCCCTGAAGAACCTCAAGGCGGTCGCGTTCGTTCAGAACGACGCCACAGGCGAAGTGCTTCAGGTGGTGCAGGTTGATCTCGACGGCAAGTGACGGGTCAGATTTGATTGAGGCACGACGCCAAAGCCCCGGGACGGCCGTCCCGGGGCTTTCTCTTTGGCCCCACTCGCGGTTGACACCGCCGCCCCCCGGCGGGTATGTCTCGCTACTTCTGCAAGGATCGACCGCGAGTGGGGGGCACGGATGCCGGCCGGGCTGCGCTGGGTTCTGGGCGTGTTGGTCGTGGCCGTCGTGGCCGGGGTGCCGTTCGCCCTGTACCGGGCCGAGTACGCCCACGCCAAGCGGCTGCGGGAGGTCGCCCCCGGCCGCTTCTACCGCTCCGGGCAGCTCACCGCAGGCGGTTTCCGCGAGGCCTTCGACAAGTACAAGATCAAGTCCGTCGTCAACCTCCAGCACGAGGCCCCGGACCCGCTCCTGCCCGACAACTGGATGGGCAAGCCGCGAATCCGCGAGAGCGAGGTCTGCGGCACGGGCGTCAAATACTTCCTCATCACGCCCGACATCCTGCCCGAGCCGAACACGCCCGAAACGCAGCCGCCGGCCGTCAAGCAGTTCCTCGACATCCTCGACGACGAGAGCAACTACCCGGTCCTGATCCACTGCAAGGCCGGCCTCCACCGCACCGGCCGGCTCACGGCCATCTACCGGATGGAGTACGGGGGGTGGTCGGTCGGGGCGGCCGTCCGCGAGTTGCGGGCCAACGGGTTCGGGTACACGGCCGTGAGCGAGTCCGACCCCTACGTCGTCCAGTTCGTGCAGAACTACAAGCCCCGCCCGCGCGTCGCCGGCAAGTTGACCCTCTCGCCGGACGCGGCATCGGCCGCCGCCGCGAGTCCGAAAGCCTACACGGCGGGGGGCCGCCAGTGATCGGCACCCTCGACCGGATGTTGTTCGGTGCCTACCTGCGGTCCTACGCGATCGTGCTCTCGTGCCTCCTGAGCCTGTACATCGTCGTCGACCTGTTCATGAACCTCGACGACTTCAGCAGCCGCGGCGGCGGGCTGCTCGCCGTCGTGAAGCACATCGGATCGTACTACGGCTACCGGGTGTCGCAGATTTTCGACAAGCTCGCCGAGCCGATCACGCTCATGGCAGCCGTCTTCACCGTGTCGTGGATGCAGCGGAACAACGAACTCCTGCCGCAACTGTCGGCCGGCATCCCCACGCGGCGGGTGCTGCGGCCGGTGCTGGCCGGGGCCGCCCTCACGCTCTCGCTCGGGCCGCTCAACTCCGAGTTCGTGATTCCCCGCATCGCCGACCAGCTGATGGCCCCGCGGAACGACCCGGAGATGTCGCGGGCGGTCGTCGTCAGCGGCACCTACGACGGCAACGGCGTCCACTTCGAGGGGACGGCCGGCTACCGGAACGAGCGGCGTATCTGGAAGTTCTTCGCCACCTTCCCCGAGTCGTCCCCGAGCGGCATGGTCCACCTCGTGGCCGAGGACGCGGTCTACTACGCGCCCGGCGAGCGGGCCGGCTCGGCGGCCGGCGGGTGGCTCCTCACGCGGGCCACGCCGGAAACGTTCGACGGCCCGCTCCCGACGAGCCTCGAAGCCCTCGGCCCCGGGCGGTACTTCCTCAAAACGCAGGACGTGGACTTCGACAAGATGACCCGCGGCGGGACGTGGTACATCTACGCCTCGACGCCCAAGTTGCAGGAGATGCTCTCGCGGCCGGAGCCGCGAAGGCTGTCGCCCGTGGCGGTGCTGTTCCACATGCGGATCACCCGCCCGGTGTGCGGGGCCCTGCTCGTGCTCCTCGGGCTCGCCGTCATCCTCCGCGACCAGACCCGGCACGTCTTCATCAGCGCCGGGCTGTGCATCGTGGTGGCCGTCCTGTTCTACGCCTCGGGGATGCTCTGCAAGTACCTCGGCGAACACGACCTGATCTCGCCGCCGCTGGCCGCGTGGCTGCCGGTGCTGATCTACGGCCCGATCTCGGTCGCGTACTTCGACGCCATGCACACCTGACGGCGGTTCCCCCGCCCCCCGCGAATGCCCTTGATCGCCCCGGACGCCCACGCTATTCCCTCGACGCTCACGACCGGCCCGGCCGACAGACGGCCGACCGCCCGGACCACCGGAGGACCGCGACTCATGCGCACGATCACCCGCGGGGCGGCCGCCCTGCTGCTCGGCTCCGCCCTGGCCGCGAACGCCCCCGCCCAGGCCCCGGCCTCCCCCGCGACGCCGGCCGCCCCGCCGGCGGCCGCCCCGGCCGCCAAGCCCGAGGTCCGGCCGACCGGCGTCGCGGCCACCGTCAACAACGCCCCGATCCCCGAGGTCGCCGTCTACCGGGCCCTCCGCCAGTTCCCCGAGGCCCACCACGAGGCGGCCCGCAAGGAGATCGTCAACCACCTCGTCGAGAACCTGCTCATCGACCAGTACCTCACCGCCCTGAAGGTGGCGGTGGACGACAAGGACGTGGACAAGCTACTGGCCGAGTTGAAGGCCGACCTGGCCAAGGGCGGCGGCAAGGACTTCGACAAGGAACTCGAAGGGATGTTGCTCACCCAGGCCGAGTTCAAGTCCGAGGTCGCGGCCCAGATGCGGTGGGAGAAGTTCGTCAAGGACCAGGGGACGGACGACGCCCTCAAGAAGCTGTTCGAGTCGAGCCCGGACGTGTTCGACGGCACACTCGTGCGGGCCAAGCACATCCTGCTCACCCCCGGCGCCGACCCGGCCGCCCAGCAGCAGGCGGCGGCGAGCCTGCGGGCGATCAAGGCGAAGATCGAGGCCGACACCCAGGCGGCCCTCGCCACCCTGCCGCCGGCGGCCGACGCCCTGGCCCGCGAGCAGGCCCGCGGCAAGTTCGTGGACGACCAGTTCGCCGAGCAGGCCAAGACGCACTCGACCTGCCCTTCGAAGAAAGAGGGCGGCGACCTGAATTTCTTCCCCCGCTCCGGGGCCATGGTGGAGCCGTTCGCCAAGGCCGCGTTCGGCATGAAGCCGTTCGAGATGAGCGACGTGGTGGCGACCGAGTTCGGGTACCACCTGATCCTCGTGACGGCCCGCAAGCAGGGGGCCCCCAAGAGCTTCGAAGCGAGCAAGGAGGACGTGCGGACGATGTACGCCATGCGGCTCCGCGAGGCCGTCATCGCCCAGATGAAGCCGCGTGCCCAGATCGTGATCGCCCCGACGACCTCGCCGACCTCGGCGACCGTGCCGTCGGCCGCGCCGGGGAAGTAAGGTGGATTGAGAACAAACCCCGAGCCCAGGGATGGCCACCCTGGGCTTTCTTGCGCTTACCGCAACGCCCGGTGCGTCCGCAGCGATTCGAGCGTCCGCCGCATGTCGGGCGGGAAGGGGGCTTCGACCTCGATCCAGTCGCCCGTTCGCGGGTGCTTGAAGCGTAGCCGGAAGGCGTGCAACGCCTGGCGGGCGATCAGCGTCTCGTCCCGGTCCGGCGGCGTACCGGGCACCACGTCGGCGAGCGTCAGCCGGGCCTGCCCGCCGTACACCTTGTCGGCCAATACCGGGCACCCGACGTGGGCGAGGTGGACGCGAATCTGGTGCGTCCGCCCGGTCTTGGGCTGGATCTTCACCATCGTGTAGCCGCGGAACCGCTCCAGCACCTCGTAGTAGCTCACCGCGTCCTTGGCGTCCGGGTCGTGCGACACGATCATCCGCACGCGGTCGTGCGGGTGGAGTTTCATCGGGGCCTCGATGTAGTCCGAGTCGCGGTCCATTGCCCCGGCCGCGAGGGCGACGTACTCCTTGAAGATGGTCCGCGTCTCGAACTGCATGCTCAGGTCGCGGTGCGTCGCCTCCTCCTTCGCGATCAGGATGACGCCGCTCG
Organism: Gemmataceae bacterium; assembly: GCA_031426095.1. Classification (GTDB taxonomy): domain Bacteria; phylum Planctomycetota; class Planctomycetia; order Gemmatales; family Gemmataceae; genus JANPKP01. Next base: position 3,479 of record JANPKP010000067.1, on the reverse strand, counting down.
TGTCCTTGTCGAGCCGGTGGACGATCCCCGGCCGCACCGTCCCGTTCGCCCGGCTCAACTGGTCGCGGAAGAGGAACTGGATGGCGTTCACGAGCGTGCCCGACCAGTTCCCCTTCGCGGGGTGGACGACCATGTCCGGCGGCTTGTTCACGAGGGCCAGGAACTCGTCCTGGTAGAGCACTTCGAGCGGGATGTCCTCGGGCACCGGCAGTTCGTGCGTCGGCTCGGGGAGGCGGACGTGGAGCTTGTCGAGGTTGCGGACCTTGTAGCTCGCCTTCGTGGCCCGGCCGTTGAGCAGGATCGTGCCGGCCTCGACGGCCTTCTGCAGTTCGGAGCGGCTGAAGTCCTGGAAGTTGAGGGCCAGGTAGTGGTCGAGCCGCATCCCCTCGGCCTTGATGCGGACGACGAGATCGACCGGCTCGCGGGACCGCACCGGGGTCGGCGGAGGTAGTACCTCGCCGTCGAGTTCGCCCGGCTCGTCGGGCTCGAGTTCGGCATCGTCCGGCATGGCGGCCCCAACGAAAAACCGGGGGCACGAGGCCCCCGGCGGTGAAAGACGAGCACGGCCGGCGGTCCCGGTCAGCCCTTCGGCGGCGTGAGGCCCGGCGGCGGGGTCGGCACCGGCGGCGAATTGGGGCCGGGGCCGGGCGGGGGTGTCGGAACGGGGGGCGAATTCGGGCCGGGCGGCAGGGTCGGCGCGGTGGGCGGCGGGAGCGGCGGGGCCGTCGGGCCTGTCGGCGGAAGCGGCAATACCGGGCCGGGCGGCCGCGACGGCGTGGTGGGCGACCCGGGCCCACCGGGGGGCGTGTTCGGCGACACCGGTGGGGTGGTGGGAATCGGGTAGGGCTGGGTCGCCGACGGGGGCAGTTTGGGGTCGCCGCCGGGGAGTGCCGGGAGCGAGCCGCCGGGCCCGAGCGGGAACTGGTCGGCGGACGCCGGCTTGGCGCTCAGCTTGTTATTCAATTCGGTCTGGAGCAGCGTGTACTCGCGGGACGCGCCGTTCTGCCGCAGGAGGTCGGCCTGCTTCTGGGCCTCCACGCCCATCGGCGTCTTGCCGGCCGCCTTCGCCACCTGGTCGAGCAGCTCGATCGTCCGCTCGATCGTGCCGCGGTACTCGTCCGGCTTGCCGTCCTTGGGGATGCGGACGAGGGCCTCCTCGGCCTTCGCCGCCCCGTAGAGGCACTGCGGGTGGAGGGTCTGGTCGGCCTTGAACACGTCGGCCAGGCGGACGAAGCTGTCGCGGGCCTTCTCGATGTCCTCGACGGCCTCCTTCCGCGTCTTCGGGTCGGACGACTGGAGGCCCTCGATCCCCTTGTTCGGCCCGCCGAGCCGGTAACGGGCCTCGTGCAACTCGGCGACGTGCCCGGGGACGCCGTTCGGGTCGCCCTTGGCCACTTCTTCGAGGGCCGGGATGCTGTTCGCCCCTTCGAGGCGGACCCACTCGGCGGACGCGGCCGACGCCTTGTTCGAGGCCAGATACCGCCACACGAACACGGCCACCGCCGCCAGCACGACGACGCCCAGGAGCTTGAAATTCCAAACGCCGGCCCGCCTGAGCCGGTCGGCCAAGCCGGACAGGGTTTCGCCCACGCTCTTGACGTCCGCCCCCTCGGTGGGGCCGTGGTGGGGGGCGCCCGCGACGAGTGGGGCGTGCGAAGTCGGCGGGTTGTGCTTGTCCGCGTTCATGCGGGTCGCTCCAAAGGTCGGGCCGGGGCGGGGGCGGGCCGCCGGAGAGGGCCGGTGCGACCGGCACAATCGTCATCCAGTCCTGATGATAGGCTGTCCGCAGGAAGGGTCAACGGCAAGCGACCGGCCGCGCCGCCGGCCGATACAATGGGCGAAACGCAGTATTCGCAGCCCCCACGCGGAGCGGTCATGGTGTTCGGTCGCTTGTTCGCCGGCATTCGGAAGGGCCTGACGAAGACCCGCGGGGTGTTCGGCGGCGTCTTCGACCTCCTCCGCGGCAAGGGGAAGGTGGACGAGGCGTTCCTCGACGAACTCGAAAAGCGGCTCCTGCTCGCCGACGTGGGCGGGACCACGACGGCCGACATCGTCGCCCGCGTCCGCCAGTCGTTCCGCGACAAGGAGGTGTCGGGCGAGGTCGAGGCGTTCGTCCGCACGCACCTCCGCGACCTCCTCGCCGACCCGGCCGGCGGCCTCCGGTACGCCGCGAGCGGGCCGACGGTGGTGCTGGTGGTGGGGGTGAACGGGTCGGGCAAGACGACCTCGATCGCCAAGCTGGCCCAGCGCCTCCAGGCCGACGGCAAGAAGGTTTGCGTGGCCGCGTGCGACACCTTCCGGGCGGCGGCCGTCGCACAACTCACCGTGTGGGCCGGGCGGATCGGCTGCGAGATCGTCAAGCAGCAGCAGGGGTCCGACCCCGCGGCGGTCGCCCACGACGCCTGCGAGAAGGCCAAGGCCCGCGGGTTCGACGTGCTCATCGTGGACACCGCGGGCCGGCTGCACACGCAGACGCCGCTGATGCGCGAGTTGGAGAAGATTCACCGGGTCGTGTCGAAGCAAATCCCCGGGGCCCCGCACGAGGTGCTGATCGTCCTGGACGCCACGAACGGGCAGAACGCGCTCGCCCAGGTCGAGCAGTTCGGCAAGTCGGTGAAGTGTACGGGCCTGATCCTGTCGAAGCTCGACGGCACCGCGAAGGGCGGGACGGTGTTCGCCGTCAAGCAGAAGCTCGGCCTGCCGGTCAAGTTCGTCGGCGTCGGCGAGGGGCTGGAGGACATGGAGGCGTTCGACCCGGACGGCTTCGTACAGGCGCTCTTCGAGAAGGAGTGACGACCGACGTGCGTCACTTCCCCGCCACCGGCCCGAGCGTCTTGCGGAGGTAACGCAGGGCCGCGAGGCGGGCCGGGTCGGTGGCCGGGTCGTCGAACGGGAGGGCCTCGCGGCTGCCCGCCGGGCGGAGGCCGTGGAGGTCGGCCCGGGCCCGCAACTCCCGCCCGAAGTCGGGCGTCACCGGCACCTCGGAGCCCACGTCCGGGCGGACGCCCCAGTCGTCCGTCGGCTTGCTGTCGGCGAAGCGGTGGCGGCTCTTGCCGTTGGGCCGCAGCGAGTAGCCCGTGCTCAGCCGGAACTGGAGGTCGCCGACGCCGGCCGGGCTGGGCGTCTGGATCGTCCCCTTGCCGACCGTCCGCTGGCCCATCACCACGGCCCGCTTGTGGTCCTGGAGGGCGGCCGCGATCATCTCCCCGCCCCCGGCCGTCTCGGGGCCGACGAGGACGACCAGCGGGCGGGCCGCGTACTTCGTAACCCCCGCCGGCGTGTCGGCCTCGTACACCGACTTCACCACCCGGTCCGCGCGGCGCTCCGGGCGGCCGTCGGCCATCGTCGTGATGACCCGCCCGTTGTCGAGGAACAGGCCGGCGACGTTCGTCGTCGCGTCCACGTAACCGCCCGGGCTCCACCGCAAATCGAGGATGAAGCCCCGGCAGTCCTTCGCGGCCAGGTCGTCGAGGACGGCC